>CAZGYG010000013.1:2164-23849 GCA_964530335.1 uncultured Rhodospirillaceae bacterium
TGCGCGTCATCGACGATCCCGCGTTCCTGGTTCTCGCCGTGCCCGACCTGTTCGATGGCCGGGTCTCCGAGCACGACCGCGACGTGCTGGGCGCCGCGCGGCTCCTGGCCGACGGCGGTGCCGGCGCCGTGGTCGCGCTCGGCGCGACCCACTCCGACCTCGGGTCGGCAGGCCTGCCTGCGCGAAGCCAAAGCGGCTTCGCTTTGGCGGAGGCAGGTGCCGACCGCGTCATCCCGTGCGCGAATGCCGGGCCGGAGCAACGCGCGGCATCGGTGCTGGCCGCGATCCGGCACTTCGAACCGCGCCACGTCGTGTTTCCCGACACGATCCCCGGCGGCGGCGACGTGGGCCGGCGGGTCGCGGCGCGGCTCGGCGAACGCCCGGCCACCGCGATCGTCGCCTTCGAGCCCGGTCGTGTCATCCGGCGCGGCGGCGCCGGGGAGTTCGGCCTCGCGCCGCCGCGCATCCTGCTCGTCCGGCCCGAGGCCGCCGAGCCCGTCACGGGCGCGCGCCACGAGGCGCGGCCGCTCGCCCCTCTCGACGAGGCGACGGACGGGCGCATCGCCGACGAAGGCTGGCTGCCGGTCGATGCCAGCTCCGTGCCCCTGGCCGAGGCGGACGTCATCGTCGCGGCCGGCAATGGCGTCACCGACTGGACCGCGTTCCACGCCGTCGCCGCCTCTTTGGGCGCCGCCGAAGCCGGCAGCCGGGCGGTGTGCGACGCCGGGCATCTTTCGCGCGAACGCCAGGTCGGCGCGTCGGGCACGTTGGTCGAGCCTCGGCTCTATCTGGCCTTCGGCATCGCCGGGGCGACCCAGCACCTCGAGGGTATCCGGCGCTGCGAACGGGTCGTCGCGGTCAACACCGATCTTCACGCCGACATGGTCAAACGCGCCGACCTGGCGGTCATCGCCGACGCCCAGGCCGTCATGCCGGCGCTGGCGCGTCTTGCTCAATCGCGCCGTGGCTGAAGTCTGCGTCCTCGTCTCGGTCGGCCGGCACCCGGTTTCGGGCCGCGCCCGGCGCGCCGACCGCGACGCGCGCGCGGTCGAGCTGGGCCTTCGGCTCGCCGGGTCGGCGCTGCGCATGCTCCACGCCGGCGATCCGGCCGAGCCTGCCTTGCGCGATTACCTGGGCATGGGCGCGCGGCTCGACGTGCTCGCCATTGGCCCCGGCAATGATCCGGTGCCGGCGCTGGTCGATCGCCTGCGCGCCCGGCCGGCCGAACTCGTACTCGCCGGAACTTGCGCCGAGGCGGGCGAGGATTCCGGGCTGGTCCCCTACCTGGTGGCCGAGGCGCTCGGCCTGCCCCTGATCGCGGCGGCGGCGGACGTGTCACTCGCCGGTGGGAGGGTCCGGGTTGCCCAGGCCTGGCCGCGTGGCCGGCGCCGTGGCCAGAGCGCCGTGCTGCCCTGCCTGGTCACGGTCGGCACCAAGGCGCCCGAGCCGCGCGCGGTCGCCTACGGCGCGGCGCGGCGCGGGGTCATCGAGGCGCTGCCATGCGTTAGTTTTCCTGACACCGAGGCGGCCGGGTGGCGGATCGAAACGCCACGGGCTCGCCCCCGGCGGCTGCGTGGCGCACGCGGTTCCGCCGCGGAACGCCTGGCCTCAGCGACAGCCACGACGACTTCGGCAACGACTTCGGCAACGACTTCGGCAACGACTGGCGCGACGACAGGGCAACGCATCCTGGTTTATCCGGCCCCGGACGCGGCGGCCCAGGCGATCTGGGACTACCTCGTCGCCGAGGGAATCGTTCAGGCGTAGCGCCGCACGTCGTCGGCGTCCGGGCGCACCGAACGCCAGCGGCGGGTGCGAATCGCGCCCTTATCGAACAATCCGGCCTGGTTGCCCCAGCACTCCCAGCCTGGCCGCGTCGAACGGGCGAACAACTCCAGGTATGGCCCATCGGCCAGGCGCTCGATGCGCTGGTAGACCTCGTCGGGCTTGCGGCTGTGCTCGCGCCGGGGCGCCACGACCAGGCGCGGCACGTCGCGGCCCGTGCGCTTGGGGCTGCCGCGGGTCGCCAGCAGGCATTGTTCGACGTTGGCCCGCGTCCAATACCCGAGGCCGGTGAAAAAGCTGCGTTCGGTCATGGCCTTGGCCGACGCCGAGCGGTTGAGCTTGGCCCAGTAGAACCCGACCGTCTTGTACGTGAAGCCCCAGGCGCGGATCAGCTCGAATGCCTGGGGCAGCAAGGGGTCGGTCGCCCACATCAGCAGGATGCAAGCGTCGTCGGCCCACTCGGCGACCGGCAAGGCCGCCAGATCGCCGTGCGACATGACGTCGTAGTGGGCTTCGGCGCAGCGCCCGCGGCCCTTCGCGCTATAGGTCGCGAAGTTCCATGGCGGGTCTGCGTAGATGACCCGATAGCGCCGCGCCGTTGCCCCCACGTCCGTCCCCGCAGCCGTTGTTCGAGATGCGAAGGAACATCAAGATTCCCGCACAACTCGCTGGAATCAAGACATATTTCTAGTTAACAAAAGGTAAATCACGATCTTGAGTCCCGGCGCGACTCGGGCAACAAGATGTGGTGGCGACGCTAGGCCAGCTCGGGGTAGCCGAGTTCCCTGGTTTCGCGTTCCATGGCGTCGACGCGCTCGTAGTCGTCACGCTCGACCACCGCCACGCCGGCGATGAGCAGGGCCGCGCGCGCCTCCGCCAGGTCGGGGTCCGCGGCGGCGGCGGCGAGCCCGGCGCGCATCCGCCGCACCAGATCGTCGTCGGCCTCGATGCGGGTGACGTAGGGCAGGCCCGGCGCGGCGGCGGTGCGCGCCAGGACGCGGAGTCCATCGGGTATCTCGGGCACGTAGCGCAGGGCCAGGGTGTAGGTCGCCACGTCGACCGCGCACACGTCGGCCGTTCCGGCCTTGACCATCACCATGCTCGCCCGGTGCCCGCCGGTCTCGATGGCGCGGGCGAAGAACCGGCCGCCGCGGGCGAACGGCGCCACCGTGTGGCGCATGGCGCTCATGCCCGATTGAGAATCGCCGTTGTTGAAGGCGCAGACAGCGCCCCGCAGATCGGCAAGCGTACGCGCGTCGCTGCCCGCGCGCACCAAGACCAGGCTGTGATAGTCGATGCCGTCGCAGCCGTCGATCGCCAGGCGGATCGCCGCGAGCGGCCGCAACTGGTTGGCGAAGCCGCGCACCAGCGGATAGCCGCACGTCTGGGAGAACAGCAAGTTCGGGTCGGCCCAAGGCCCGTGGTAAGGCCCGGTCCGGGTCAGGCGGTCGGGCACGTCCGCGACGCCTTCGGCGCGGAAGGCGCGCGCCAGACCGGCCCACCACGCGTCCGTCGCCCAGCGCGCCTCGGGCAGGTCGTACATCGGCAGGCTGGCGACCCGTGACATGGGGAACCTCGGTCAGCCCATCGTGCCGGGATAGGTCTCGAGCTTCGGGTCGAGCTCGTAATAATCGCCCCGGTGCTCGGTCGCGGCGAAGATCTGGACCGTGGTCGCGAGGCCCGTGGGCGCGTCCAGGGTGCCGGCCGCGATCGAGACCGTATCGCCGCCCAGCCGTTCCCAGAACAGGCTCGAGCCGCACACCCGGCAGAAGCCGCGCCGCGCGAAGCTCGACGAGGCGTACCACGCGAGGCCCGTGTCGGCGATGAAGCTCATCCTCGCGCGCGGGACGTTGGTGTAGGCGCCGATGTGCCCGTGGAACTTGCGGCACTGGCCGCAATGGCAGACGGCGACGGGGCGCAGCGGCCCCGTGACCTCGTAGCGCACCGCGCCGCACAGGCAGCCGCCGGCATGGATGTCGGTCTTGGCCATCGAACGCTCCCCGAGCCCGAGCCGCAACCCTTAGCGCGGAACCGCCGGGGTGTCATCTTCCCGGCCGCGCGTGAGATAATCGACTTGTCACGAGCGGCGCAGCGCGCGAGGAATGGGGCGAATTGGACTTTACCGGAGCATCGGCTTGAACGAGGTGGCATCGCCCGTGGCCCGGCCGGCCCTGCCCGCGACGTGGTGGCGGCATGGGGCGCTGGCGACGTGGCTGGTCGTCGCCGGCCTCTACGGCGGCTTCGGCCTGGTGACGTGGTATTACCACGCGCTGCCGTGGTGGCTGGTGGCGGCGGGCGGCGGCTACCTGGTGTGCCTGCACGGCTCGTTGCAACACGAGGCCGTCCATGGCCGGCCGTGCGGGGTGCGCTGGCTCGACGCGCTGGTGGTGTTCCCGTCGCTGTGGCTCTACCTGCCGTTCGCGCACTACCGCGAGACGCACCTCAAGCACCATCAGGACCCGTGGCTGACCACGCCCGGCGTCGATCCGGAGTCGAACTACGTGACCGCCGAGGAGTGGGCCCGGACCGGAGCCATCGCGCGCATGCTGCACCGGGCGATGCGCACGCTGGCCGGGCGCATGATCATCGTGCCGGTGCGCGGCCTGTGGCTGACTTGGCGGGAGGACTTCCCGAAGCTCGCCCGTGGCGATGTCGCCCGCTGGCGCATCTGGGGCCCGCACATCCCGGCGGTCGCGCTGGTGCTGTGGTGGGTGCTGGTCGTGTGCGACATCCCGCTGTGGGCCTACGTTCTTTACTTCGCTTATCCCGGCGTCGCGCTGACGGTCGTGCGCTCGTTCACCGAGCACCGGCCGGCGGTCGCAGTCGCCGAGCGCACGGCGGTGGTCGAGGCCGGGTTCGTCACCCGCGTCCTGTTCCTCGGCAACAACTACCACGCGGTTCATCACCGCGACCCGTGGCGGCCGTGGTACGATCTGGGATCGGTCTACCGGGCCGAGCGCGCGGCATTCCTCGCGGCCAACGGCAACTTCGTGTTCAAGGGTTACCGCGAGATCGTCGCGCGCTACCTGTTTCGGCTGCGCGACGAGCCGGTTCATCCCGGCGGCACCGCCCCGGCTTAGAGTCGGTTTCGAACGTCCCGGTCCCCAAGTGACCATCACATGACCTCCACCGAGCAACCGGCGAACGGCAAGCCCAGCGCCCAACTCGCTCAGCTTGTCGTCGGTGCGGTCGGCGTCGTCTATGGCGACATCGGCACCAGCCCGCTCTACACCCTGCGCCAAGCTTTCGCCGGCGCCGGCCGCGACGGGGTCGGCGAGCCCTACGTGCTCGGCATCCTGTCGCTGGTGATCTGGGCCCTGATCGTCGTCGTCACCCTGAAGTACGTCCTCCTGGTCTTGCGCGCCGACAACCGGGGCGAAGGCGGCGTCCTGTCGTTGGCCGTCCTCGCCCTGCGCAACGTCACCCACTACCCCCGGAGCCGCGTCCTGATCGTCGCCCTGTCGGTGCTCGGCCTGTCGCTGTTCGGCGGCGACGGCCTCATCACCCCGGCGATCTCGGTGCTGAGCGCCGTCGAGGGCCTGACCGTGGTCGCCCCGGTGTTCAAGCCCTGGGTCGTGCCCGTGGCGCTCGGCATCCTCATCGCCCTGTTCGTCCTGCAGTCGCGCGGGACCAGGGCGGTCGGCCGGCTGTTCGGACCGATCATGGGCCTGTGGTTCGTGGCCATCGGCGTTCTCGGCCTGATCGAGATCGTCGCGACGCCACGCGTCCTGCTGGCTTTCGATCCCTCCTACGCCGTCGGGTTCTTCACGCGCTACGGCTGGCAGGGATTCGGAGTCCTGAGCTCGGTCCTCCTCGCCGTCACCGGGGCCGAGGCACTCTACACCGACATGGGCCATTTCGGCCGCGCGCCGATCCGCGTCGCCTGGCTCGGGCTGGTCCTGCCGTGCCTGGTGCTCAACTACCTGGGCCAGGGCGCCCTGGTTCTCAGCTCCCCCGCGACGGCCGCCCAGCCGTTCTTCCTGCTCGCTCCCGATTGGGCGCTAGTGCCCCTCGTCGTGCTCGCGACCGCCGCCACCGTCATCGCCTCCCAGGCGGTCATCTCCGGCGCCTTTTCCCTCACCCGCCAGGCGGTGCACCTCGGCTACATCCCACGCATGACCGTCCTGCACACCTCGGCTACCGAGGCGGGCCAAGTCTACATGCCCCAGGTGAACTGGCTGATGATGGCTGGCGTCGTCGCGCTGGTCGTCACGTTCCGCTCCTCCGACGCGCTGGCCGCCGCCTATGGCTTCTCGGTGATCGGCGCCATGGTGATCGACACGATCCTGGTCGGCCTGGTCGCCCGCTGGCTGTGGGGCTGGAGCCGCCTCCTTGCCGCCCTGGTGTTCGGCGTTTTCCTCGCGATCGACGTGGCGCTGCTGTCGGCGGCATTCCTCAAGATCCCCCAAGGTGCCTGGATCCCCCTGCTCATCGCTGCCTTCGGCTGCCTCCTCATCGGCACCTGGCGTCGTGGCCGGCGGGCGCTCTACCGCCGCATCTACGAAGGTGTGATGTCGACCGAGACCTTCCTCGCCACCCTGCGCGAAACCATGGTGCGGGTGCCCGGCACCGCGGTGTTCATGACCGGCAACGCCGCCGTCGTGCCCAACGCGTTGCTGCACAACCTGAAGCACAACAAGGTGCTGCACGAACGGGTCGTGCTCATGACGGTCGAGACCCCCGACATCCCCCGCGTCCCGCCCGACCAGCGGCTCGTGGTCGAGCGCCTCGGCAAGGGCTTCCACAGCGTCACCGCGCGTTTTGGCTTCATGGAAGCCCACGATGTTCCCGCCGCGCTGGAACTCTGCCGCCGCCACGGCTTGCCGGTGGACGCCTCCGACGCGTCGTTCTTCCTGGGGCGGGAATCCCTGATCCCGTCGGCCCAGCCCGATCTGCCCCGCTGGCAGGAGGACATCTTCATCATGCTGTCGGGCCTGGCCGTCGGCGCCACCGCCTACTTCCGCATCCCGCCCGGCCGGGTCGTCGAGCTCGGCACCCAGGTCGAGATCTGAGCTGGCGGGTCTCGGCGGCTCACATCCCGAACACGCCGAACCTGGTCTCGGGGATCGGAGCCTGTAGGGCCGCCGCGAGGCTCAGCGCCAGCACGGTGCGCGTCCCGGACGCTTGAACGCCTCTTCCTCCGCCGCCGGCCAGGTTCCGCCCTTGTGACGTGCTCCTCCGTGGACCGGCTCTTGCGCATCGTCTCGTCCTCCTCCGAGACCCAACTTTACGATGGAAGAGTTCTCGGGGAGCACGTCACCGGGTCGCCTATCCGGAGCGACAGACGGCGCTGGAGTCCTTGTCGGGGCCCGTCGCTCGGATTAGGTTTCCCAGATGATGAGTGGAGGGGCCTGTCCATCTGGGGAATGTCGGCTACGGAGCTGCCCGGAAGAGTGGCGAGCGCGGTCCTGCTCCGTGGCGAACGGTTGTCCGTCACAAACTTCGGCCTGGCGGGTTGGCACCCCACGAATTTGAGGAATCAACAATGAGCACGACAGAAGACAAGGATGCGGAGAGAAAAGAAAGAGACGCCCAGCGCAAGAGAGAAGAGGAGAAGGCGCGTCAACGTGAGGCGAGGTCCAGAAGGATCAAGGATATCGGCTGGACTACGGTACTGGCCGGCGTCGTCACGGTCATCCTCGCCACCTCGGTGGGCTGGCTGACGACCCAGGGGGTTGTCGAGGAGGCACGCGAAGAAGGTGCAAAAGAGCTCGTTGCCTTAAGGGCAAGCATATGCCTGGTCAGGTTTCAGCAGATGCCGAATGCGGTGGAAAAGCTGGCGGAGTTCAAGGCGCTGTCGTGGAGTGAGCGACAGACCGTGAGCCGTAAATTCGTCACTGACGAAGGTCTTGCGACGATGCTGGGCGAAGAGGAGCCGGTACCAGGCGCGATCGACAAGTGCGCCGATGCGATCGTTCGCTCCACGTAACCTGCGCGTTCCGGACGTTCTCTGAGAGGCGCTCCGGAAAGACGGTGAGTCTGGGGAGTCGGTCGTGACTCCATGGCTGGCAACCTTGTTGAGGAGGTTGCCGGATGTGGACGCCTGAACATCGTGCCGCGGCGGATCGCTGTGGCCTTCGCTATCCCAGCGATCTGACGGACGCCGAGTGGGCGCTGGTCGCGCCGCGTCACGAGGGGAGCATCCCTCGTGACGCCCGCCGTCAGGCGCGGGCGGCGATTTCCGCCTTGCGGCGCGCGACGTAGGCTTCGAGCTCCGCCCGGATCGCCGGGTCGAGCGGCGGCGGTTGGTATTCGGCCAGGATCGCCTTCCACACCTTGTTCGCGCGCTGGGCCGCGGTCTCGGCTCCGGCGGCGCGCCAGGACTCGAAATTGCGCCAGTCCGAAAGGATCGGGCTGTAGAATGCGGTCTCGTAGCGGGCAAGAGTGTGGGCCGCGCCGAAGAAGTGCCCACCCGGCCCGACCTCGGCCATGGCATCGAGCCCGAACGCCGCCTCGCTGACCTCGATAGGGTTCAGCACCTCGGCCATCATCTGCAGGATCTCGGCATCGATGATGACCTTCTCGAACGAGGCCGTGAGCCCGCCCTCGAGCCAGCCGGCGCCGTGCAGCACCATGTTGGCGTGGCCCATCACGGCGCCCCACACCGACATCTCGGATTCGTAGGCCGACTGGGCGTCGGGCGCGTTCGAGGCGTTGGCGTTGCTCGAGCGATAGGGCAGCCGATAGCGCCGGGCGAGCTGGCCGCCCGCCAGCGCCGCCTTGGTGTACTCGGGCGTGCCGAAGGCCGGCGCGCCCGATTTCATGTCCACGTTCGACGTGAAGCCGCCGTAAAGCGCCGGCGCGCCCGGCCGGACGAGCTGGATCAGCATGATGCCGGCCAGCGCCTCGGCGTTCTGCTGGACCAGGGCGCCGGCGATGGTCGCCGGGCTCATGGCCCCCGAAAGCGTGAACGGCGTCACCACGACAGGCTGGTTGTGCCGCGCCATCTCCATCAGGCCCCCGATCATCGGGCCATCGAGCCTGAGCGGCGAGTTGGTGTTGACCACCGAGATGACGCCGGGTTCGCGTTCGAGCGCCTCGACGGTCGTGCCCCGCGCGATCGCCAGCATGGCGAGCGCGTCGCTGATCCGTTCGCGTCCCAGCGAGTACGGGTGCCACGCCCGGTCGCAGAGCGTGATGTAGCCCATGTAGCAATCGAGGTGGCGGGATTCGGGTGGCAGATCGACCGGCTCGACCGGGTAGCCGCCTAGGAAGTGGATGATGTTCAGGCTGTGTCCCAGGCGCAGGAAGTTGCAGTAGTCCTCGTAGGTGCCCGGCCGCTTGCCCCGGTCCAGGTCCGAACAGTTGGGCGGGCTCGCCACCATGCAGAAGTTGATGACGTTGCCGCCGAGCGTGACGTTTCTTTCCGGGTTGCGGGCGTGGAGCGTGACCTGGCTGGGCGCCTTGGCGACCTGCTCGAGCACCAGGCCACGGTCGAGACGGACCCGGCGGGTCGCGCGATCGACGCTGGCGCCGGCGCGCTGCAACAGGTCGAGCGCGTCGTCGTGCAGGAACTCCATGCCGATGTCCTCGAGCACCCTGAGCGAGGCCAGGTGGATGGCCTCGATCTGGTCGGCGCTCAAGACCTCGACCGGCGCATAGGGGTTGACGACCCGCCGCCAGGGTAACTGGCGGAAACCGGCGTCGCGGCGGGATCGGGCTCGGGAGCGTTGGCTGTCGCGGGCCATGAACGGGCTTCGGGTGGGACGAGGACGGGCGAACCTACGGGCGGGGCCGGACCCTGTAAAGCCGGCGCTACGCCAGTGTCTCCCGTTAACCATTCGTATGGTAGGTTTGCCACGGCGCCAACCGTCCAGGAGGCCGGCCGTGCTCTATGCCTTCCACGAGATGCAGCACTTCGCCCTGATGCCTTGGCGCATGGCCACCGAGGGCTTGACCCAGGCGCTCAACAATCCGCTCAACCCGTTCCGGGATGCGCCGCTGGTCCGCCAGTTCGCCTCGGCGATGTCGGTCTTCGAGCAGATCACCCGCCGCTACGGCAAGCCGGAGTGGGGCTTGACCCAGACCGAGATCGACGGCGCCGCCGTCGCGCTCACGGAAGAAACCCTCATCCATCGCACCTACTGCCATCTCGTCCACTTCCGCCGCGACGTGGAGCGGAACGATCCGAAGGTGCTGATCGTCGCGCCGATGTCCGGCCACTACGCCACGCTCTTGCGTGGCACGGTCGAGGCCCTGGTGCCGAACCACGAGGTCTACATCACCGACTGGCAGGATTGCCGCTTGATCCCGATCACCGCCGACCGGTTCAACCTGGCGGACTACATCGACTACGTGATCGACTTCCTGCACTTCCTGGGGCCCGACACCCACGTCGTCGCCGTCTGCCAGCCGAGCGTTCCGGTATTGGCGGCGATCGCCGTCCTGTCGATGTGGGGCGACTGGTGCGCGCCCGCCACGGCGACCCTGATCGGCGGGCCGATCGACACCCGGCGCAACCCGACCGCGGTCAACAAACTGGCGCTCGAACACCCGGTCGAGTGGTACGAGGAAAAGGTGATCCAGACCGTGCCGCCGCCCTACCCGGGCATGATGCGCAAGGTCTATCCCGGCTTCATCCAGCTCACCAACTTCGTGGCGATGAACCTGGACAAGCACATGGACTCGCTGGGCGACTTGTTCGAGCACCTGGTGCAGGGCGATGACGAAGCGGCGCAGCGCAAGCGCGCGTTCTACGACGAGTACCTCGCGGTCATGGACCTGCCGGCCGAGTTCTACCTGCAGACGGTCAAGACCGTGTTCCAGGACCACGCCCTGCCCAAGGGCGAGATGAGCTTCCGCTGGCACCCGATCGACCTCGGCCACATCGATCGCACGGCGATCCAGTGCATCGAGGGCGAGCTCGACGACATCTGCGGCGTCGGCCAGACCAAGGCCGCCTTGGACCTCACGCCGAACCTGTCCTCCGACATGAAGGCGTACTACATGCAGGAAGGCGTCGGACACTACGGCGTGTTCAACGGCGGCAAGTTCCGAAGCGAGATCGTGCCGCGCATCGCGGCGTTCATCCGCGCCCACCGGCTCGAGGCGCGCCGCAACGTGGCGCGACCCATGCCCCATCGGCGCAAGTCCGACAGGCGGGCCGCGGCCGAGTGACGCGAACTCGCGGGCGACATTGCCGCCCGCTATGCTGAAGGCCTCGTCGATCCCCGTCGGGGCTAGCGCATGAACCGCCCGATCGTCGTCAAGCCCGGGGTGCTCCGCCTCGCCGATCTGCGCGCGATCGGCGCGAGCGAGGTGCGGCTGGCACGCGGCGCCATGGCGCCGGTGGCCAGGGCGGCGGCCCTGGTGCGGCGCCTCGCCGCGGGCGAGGAACTGGTCTACGGCGTCAACACCGGCTTCGGCAGCCTGGCGCGCACGACGATCCCGCCCAGGGACGTGCGCGAACTCCAGCGCCGCATCGTGCTGAGCCACGCCGCGGGGACCGGGGCATTGTTGCCCGACGCCATCGTGCGCCGGGTGTTGCTGCTCAAGGCCGCCTCGCTCGCGCTCGGCTACTCGGGCGTGCGCCCGGTCGTGATCGAGACGCTGCTCGCCCTGCACAATGCCGGGATCCATCCCTGCGTGCCGTCCAAGGGCTCGGTCGGCGCCTCCGGCGACCTGGCCCCGCTCGCCCACCTGAGTTGCGTGCTGATCGGCGTCGGCAAGGCGCGTCACCGAGGCCGGATCGTCAGCGCCCGAATGGCGCTTAGACGGGCCGGGATCGCCGCGCTCGTGCTCGAGGCAAAGGAAGGTCTCGCGCTGCTCAACGGCACCCAGGTATCGACCGCGCTCGCGCTCGAAGGCTTGTTCCAGGCCGAGAAGCTGCTGGCGGCGGCGCTCGTGGCCGGCGCGCTCAGCGTCGATGCCGCGCTGGGGAGCGACGCGCCGTTCGATGCCCGGGTCAACGCCGTGCGCAACCAGCAAGGTCAGGTCGCCGTCGCGGCCGCGCTGCGCCGGCTGCTCGCCGGCAGCGCGATCCGTAAGAGCCACCTCGACTGCGACCGCGTGCAGGACCCCTATTCGCTGCGTTGCCAGCCCCAGGTCATGGGCGCGTGCCTGGACATGATGCGCCACGCGGCCGGCGTGCTCGGCCGCGAGGCCAACGGCGTCTCGGACAACCCGGTGGTGCTGGCCGAGACCGGCGAGGTGCTGTCCGCCGGCAACTTCCACGGCGAACCGGTGGCCATGGCGGCCGATGTGCTGGCGATCGCGCTCGCCGAGATCGGCGCGCTCGCCGAGCGCCGCGTCGCGCTGCTGAACGACGCGCACTTCTCCGCCCTGCCGCCGTTCCTGGTGGCGCACGGCGGGCTCAATTCGGGCTTCATGCTGGCGCAGGTCACCGCCGCGGCCCTGGCCAGCGAGAACAAGCTGCTTGCCCACCCGGCCAGCGTCGACAGCCTGCCGACCTCGGCAAACCAGGAAGACCACGTCAGCATGGCGACGTTCGCCGCCCGCCGGCTCGGCGACATGGCCGACAACGTGGCCGGCATCGTGGCGATCGAACTGATGGCCGCGGCCCAGGGCATCGACTTCCGCCGGCCGTTGCGTTCGAGCGCCGCGCTCGAGCGGGCCCACGCCCTGATCCGCGCGCGCGTGCGCCACTTGAGCCGCGATCGGGTGCTCGCCCCGGACATCGAGGCGATCAAGCGGCTGGTGCTCGACGGCGCGTTCGTGCCGTTCGTCCCCGAAGCCGTCTCGCCGGGCTGACGTCAGGCGGCCAGCGCCGCGATGGCGGCGCGGTAGGCGGCGCGCGTCTCCTCGGCGCGAACGTGGCGGCCGTTGCGCACGCGCCAGACGCCGCCGACCATGACATCGCGCACGACCCGGTCGTTGCCGGCGAACACGTAGGCGTCGAGCAACGTGTCGCCGCCGCGACCGGCCAGCAGCGGGTGGTCGGCGTCGAGCACGACCAGGTCGGCGCGGTGCCCGGGGGCGATGGCGCCGATCGGGCGCGCGCACGCCCGGGCGCCGCCGGCGAGCGCCAAGCGGTAGAGCCGGGCGCCGACGTTGGGCACTGCGGCGCTGGCGGCGACGTTGCGCCGGCGCAGCGCGAGCCGCTGACCGTATTCGAGCCAGCGCAGCTCCTCGACCGGGCTCACGGAAACATGGCTGTCGGAACCGATGCCGAGCGCGCCGCCCGCGTCGAGGTACGCGGCAAGCGGGAAAAGCCCGTCGCCCAGGTTGGCCTCGGTGGTCGGGCAGAGCCCGGCGACGGCGCCGCTCGCCCCGAGCGCCCGGGTCTCCGCCTCGGTCATGTGCGTGGCGTGGACCAGGCACCAGCGCGGCCCCACCGCGTGCTGGCCGAGCAACCACGCCACCGGCCGCTCGCCCGACCAGGCCAGGCATTCCTCGACTTCCCGTACCTGCTCGGCGATGTGGATGTGGATCGGCGCGGCGGGGTCGATCGCCTCGAACCCGGCGATGACCTGGCCGAGCAGATCGGGCGTGACCGCGCGCAGCGAGTGGGGCGCGATGCCGACGCGCACGTCCGGATCGCCGCGATGGTCGCGCGCCAGGGTCTCGGTCAGGCGCAAGAACCCGGCGCCGTCGTTGACGAAGCGGCGCTGCCCCTCGGTGGGCGGCTTGGCCCCGAACCCGCCGTGGGCGTAGAGCACCGGCAGATGGGTGATGCCGATGCCGGCGCGCCGGGCGGCGGCGATCACGCGGCGGGACAGCTCCGCCCGGTCGGCGTAGGGCGCTCCGTTCGGGTCGTGGTGCAGGTAGTGGAATTCGGCCACCGCGGTGTAGCCCGCGCACAGCATCTCGACGTAGAGCTGGGCGGCGATGGCTTCGAGGGCCTGCGGCGTGATCGTGCGCACGAAGCCGTACATGACCTCGCGCCAGGTCCAGAAACTGTCATCGCCGGTCGAGCCCATCCGCTCGGTCAGTCCGGCCATGGCGCGCTGGAAGGCGTGGCTGTGCAGGTTCGCCATGCCCGGGATCACCGGGCCGCTGGCGCGCTCGGCCGACGGGTCGGACGCGCCGGGCGAGGCCGCGACGATGGCGCCGCCGTCGATCTCCAGGCGCACGTTGCGCGCCCAGCCTTCGGGCAGCAGGGCCTCGGGGCACAACAGGGCCGTCATGGGGCTTGGCTCGCGTCGGGTTTCCCTCCGCACACTACCAGGACGCCCCCCGACGGGGGCGATTGCCAACTCGGCGCCCACGGCCCTACCAATGGACCCATGCCCGACTGGGACGACATCTGGCTCGGCGCGCATCTGGCGACCATGAGGCCGGGCTCCGACGCCTACGGCGCGATCGAGGATGGCGCGCTCGGCGTCGCGGCCGGGCGCATCGCCTGGGTCGGGCCGCGGGCATCGCTGCCGGGGCGGCCCGAGGCGCTGGCCCGGCGTGTCCACGACGTGAACGGCTGGATCACGCCGGGCCTGATCGATTGCCACAGCCATCTGGTCTACGCCGGCGACCGCGCCGGCGAATTCGAGATGCGGTTGGAGGGCGCGAGCTACGAGGACATCGCGCGTGCCGGTGGCGGCATTCTCTCGACCGTGCGGGCGACGCGCGCCGCCAGCCTGGACGAGCTCGTCGCCGCCGCGGCGCCCCGGCTCGAGGCGCTGATCGCCGAGGGCGTGACCGTGGTCGAGATCAAGTCCGGCTACGGCCTCGACCTCGACACCGAGGCGCGCATGCTGGCGGCGGCGCGCCGGCTCGGCGAACATTACCCGGTTCGCGTCGTGACCACGTACCTCGGCGCCCACGCCGTGCCGCCCGAGTACGCGGGACGCGGCGGCGATTACATCGCCTGGATTGCCGACGAGGTGCTGCCCGAGATCCACCGCCGCGGGCTGGCCGACGCGGTGGACGCGTTCTGCGAGCGCATCGCCTTCGACGCGGCCGAGGTCGAGCGGGTGTTCCAGGCCGCCGGGTCGCTCGGCCTGCCCGTCAAGTTGCACGCCGAGCAACTCTCCGACCTAGGCGGCGCGGCCCTGGCGGCACGCTACGGCGCGCTCAGCGCCGATCACCTGGAATACCTGTCCGATGACGGCGCCGCAGCCATGGCCAGGTCGGGCACGATCGCGGTGCTGCTGCCCGGGGCGTTCTATACCCTGCGGGAGAGCCGCGTGCCGCCGGTCGAGCTGCTGCGCCGGTACCGTGTGCCGATCGCCATCGCCACTGACAGCAACCCGGGGTCCTCGCCGGTCGCCTCGCTGCTGCTCATGCTCAACATGGCGTGCACCCTGTTCCGCCTGACGCCGGCGGAGGCGCTGGCCGGGGTCACGCGCGAGGCGGCGCGCGCGCTCGGGCTGGGCGCCGAGCGGGGCACGCTCGACGTGGGCAAGGCCGCCGATTTCGTCACCTGGGACATCGCCCGGCCGGCCGAGCTCGCCTACCGCGTGGGCGGCAACCCGCGGCGCCAGGTGGTCCGCGCCGGGGCCGTCGCCGGCGCCTGAGCGGTCTTGCGGCGCGCCCGAGCCCGGCGCTATAAGCTGGCGCGGCCGGAGTGTAGCTCAGCCTGGTAGAGCACTGCCTTCGGGAGGCAGGGGCCGGTGGTTCGAATCCACTCACTCCGACCATGTATATTCAAGCACTTAGCGGATAGCCTGCGGCGGTCGTAGCGATCACGGGTGATCGTTACGGCCGCGGGCGCGGCGCACGTGTCTTCGAGCGGCTTCACCTCGCGAGGATGCCATGGCCGACGAACGGCTCGACAGCGTCGAAGCCGCGATCGAAGCGATCGCGCGCGGCGACCTGGTCGTCGTCGTCGACAACGCCGAGCGCGAGAACGAGGGCGACCTCATCATGGCGGCGGCGCGGGCCACGCCCGAGGCGGTCGCGTTCATGATCCGCCACACCAGCGGCATCCTGTGCGTGCCGATGACCGGGCAAGACGCCAACCGGCTTCGGCTCGATCCCATGGTCCAGGTCAACGACGCGCCGCTGCGCACGGCGTTCACGGTTTCGGTCGACTACCGCGAGGGCTTGACCACGGGCATCGCGGCGGAAGAGCGCTGCAACACGGTGCGCGCGCTGGCCAACGCCAACGTCGGCGCCGGCGATTTCGTCCGCCCGGGGCATGTGTTCCCGCTGGTCGCGCGTGACGGTGGGGTGCTGGTGCGTTCGGGCCACACCGAAGCCGCGGTCGACCTGGCGCACATGGCCAAACTGCCCGAAGTCGGACTGCTGGCCGAGCTGGTCAACGACGACGGCACGGTCAAGCGCCTGTCCGAGTGCCGGGCCTTCGCCCGCGAGCACGGGCTGCGCATCATCGCCGTCGCCGACATCATCGCGTATCGCCTGCGCCGCGAGCACCTGGTCGAACGGCTGGCGTCGTTCGAGGTCGTGACTCCCGTGGGCTTGGCGCGCGGCCATCTTTATGGGACGCGGTTCGACCCGCAGCGTCATCTCGTGCTCGTGTTCGGCGCGATCGGGACCGGGCACACGATTCCCGTGCGCATCCACCGCGAAGACGTGCTGAGCGACGCCTTCGGCCCGCGCGAGGGGCCGCACGCGAGCGTCCTCGCCCGCGCGCTGGAACGGCTGGCGAGTGGCGACGGCGGCGTGCTCGTCTACTTGCGCGAGGGTTCCGCCGGCGTGCCGGTCCAGCCGGTTCACGGCGAGGACGGGCACGAAGACGGCCGCCCCGGCCGGGCGCGCGAGGACGACTGGCGCGAGATCGGCGTCGGCGCGCAGATCCTGCGCGACCTGGGCGTGGCCTCGATCCGTTTGCTGGCGACCCATCGCCGGCGCTACGTCGGGCTCGAAGGCTTCGGCATCGCCATCGAGGGCACCGATATTCTCGATGCGTAGGGTCGCGGGTTCGAAATTCGGCGGCCCGCCGCGGCGTGGTGCGGCATTGGCGACCCTGTTAGCCTAGCGGCATGGACAGAACCGACGCTCTCGCTGTCGCCCGTGCGCGGAACGACGAGGGTCCCCCGGCGCACTCGTGGTCGCACCATCCGGTCGCGACCTGGCTGGTCGAGCACGGCGGCGAGCCCATGGGCCTCGACGCCCTGCTCGAAGGCTTGTGTCGGCGGTTCGTCGCCGATGGCGTGCCGCTGTTGCGCGTCTTGGTCGGTGTCCGTTCGAGCCACCCGGAAGTGGCGGCGCGTTCCGTCGTCTGGAAACGCGGCGCGCCGGGCGCGCGCGGTACGGTCGAGGACTTGGCATGACGCTGGGCAGGATTGCGGTATGGCCGTTCTTCGCGATCGCGCTGATCGCGCTCGGGTTCGGCGCCACGTTCGTCATCGCCTGGTGGCCCGACGCGCCGCCGGCGAAGGAGTCGCTGCGCAAGGTCACGGGCAAGATCGCGGCCGTGGTCATCAGGGACGACGTGTCCGGGTCCTCGGCCGGCTCGCTCGCCGCTGGGTTGCAGTCGGTCTATTTCACGTTGGCCGGCCATGACGGCGAATTCCGCTACCCGGCGCTGTTTCCGCGTTACTTCGAGGTGCGCGACCGGGTGGCGGTGGAGGTCGACGTCTGGGTCGACCCGGCCGAGCAGGGGACGGGGCGGTCGTTGCTCGTGTGGCAGATCCAGGAACACAACCCCTACAACGTCATCGGCCCGGAAACCTTCGTGCCCTACGAGGACATCGTCGAGCAGGTCACGCGGGTCGACCGCTCGATGGTGTGGGCCGGTACGTGGATTCTGGCCATCGCGCCGCCGTTCCTGGTGCTCGGCCTGCTCGCCCTGCGCTGGAACCGCGCCAAGCCCCTGCCGATGCCCTGATCGTCGCGCGCCCCGGCAAGCCGCCGAACCGGTATAGTCTGTCGCGGGCGAGGAGCAGCCGATCATGGCCACCAACGCGGCCTTCTACCACCACCCGGATGGCACGGCGACCGAACGGCCGAAGCTGATGGGCCGCCACATGGCCGGCGCCGGGTTCCTGGCGGGCTACGCGCGCCATGCCGGCGTGCCGCGGCTCTACGCCTACACCCAGAACGACGAGCACTTCGCCGACTTCGAGCGCCGGGTGATCGCGGCCAATCCGGCGGCGCCGCCGCGCGTTCACATCCCGCGCGGCGCCCTTGCCCGGGTCGCCGAGGCGGGCTGCCTGTCCGTGCCGTCGCCGGCGATCGAACCCTTCGCCTGGGCCCGCCGGCACGGCGATCAGCGCAGCTTCAGCTTGTGCGGCGTGATCCACAGCGCCCCCGGCACCGAGCCGATGGACGCGATCGGCGCCCTGGTGACGGCTCCGGTGCAAAGCTGGGACGCGGTGGTGTGCCCGTCGCAGGCGATCCGCCGCGCGATCGAGCACGTGCTCGGCACGTGGCGCGATTATCTCGGCTCGCTCGCGGGCGCGCGGCCCAGCGTCGCCGTCGAGCTCCCGGTCATTCCGCATGGCGTCGACGCGGACGCGTTTGCCGGTTCCGAGGCGGAACGGACCGCGGCGCGCGCCGCCTTGGGCATCGGCGCGGACGAGGTCGTGGTGCTGTTCGTCGGCCGCATGTCGTACCACGCCAAGGCGAATCCCTATCCGCTGTTCGTCGCGCTCGAGGACGCGGCGGCGCGCGCGGCCAAGCCGGTGCGGCTGGTCATGGCCGGCTGGTTCGCCAACGAGGCCATCGAGGCGCACTTCAGGACCGCGGCACAGGCGCTCTGCCGGCGCGTCACCGTCACGTTCATCGATGGCCGCACCGAGGCGGGCCGCAGCCTGCCGTGGCGCGCTCCCGACGTGCAGCCGTGGCGCGCCGCCGACGTGTTCGCCTCGCTCGTCGACAATTCGCAGGAAACCTTCGGCCTGGCGCTGCTCGAGGCGATGGCATCGGGGTTGCCGGTGGTCGCCACGGACTGGGACGGCTATCGCGATACCGTCCGCCACGGCGTCGACGGCTTCCTGGTGCCCACTGTCCAGCCGGAACCCGGTGCGGGCGCCGACTTGGCGCTGCGTTTCCATCTCGGGGTCGACAGCTATGACCGCTACATCGGCGGCGCGGCCCTGGCGGTGGCTGTCGACATCGGCGCGGCGGCGGAAGCCTTCGCGCGCCTGATCGGCGATGGCGAATTGCGTCGGCGCATGGGCGCGGCCGGGCGGGCCCGGGCGCGCACCGATTACAGCTGGAGCGTCATCGTGCGGCGTTACCAGGAGCTATGGAGCGCGCTCGCCGAACGACGAAGCCGCGATAGCGAACGCGCGCCACGGCCACCAGGAGCGCCCGCCATCCCCTTGCGCGACGATCCCTTCGCCGCCTTCGCCTGCTTCCCGACCCACACGCTCGGCCCATTGACCGTTCTGGCCCGGGTCGCGGAACGGGGGCTCGACTACGCCCTGGCGGCCGGGCAGATCGTCCTCTATGCGCGCGACCTGCTGCCGACTCGCGACCAGCTCATGCTGGCGCTCGCCGCGCTCGAGGCCGGCCCGCGACCCGTAGCCGAGCTCACGTCGGCCATGGGCCGCGTCGGCCGGGGCCAGGCCATGCGTGGCCTGGTCTGGCTGCTCAAGGTCGGGGTGGTGCGGCGCGTGCCGTGATCGGCGGCTGCTCTATAATCGCCGCGAAGGGAACCCAGGCCCCATGGAAGGTTTCGTTGCGCGCAACGACCTGATGTCCGCCGACCGGCTCAAGCACCTGTCGCGCCGGTCGGACGCGCGGGGCGTCGCGCGGCTGGCCGCCCATGCCGGCGCGCTCGGGGCCGGCGGGCTGGCGATCGCCGCCGCGCTCGGCACGCCCTGGATCGTGCCGGCGCTGGCGGTGCATGGCGTCATCGTGATCTTCCTGTTCGCGCCGCTGCACGAGACGATCCACCGCACCGCGTTCCGCGCGCGCCCGCTGAACGACGTCGTCGCGTGGCTCGCCGGCATGGTGCTGGTTCTGCCGCCCCACTACTTTCGCCTGTTCCACTTCGCTCATCATCGCTACACCCAGGACCCGGCGCTGGATCCGGAGCTCGCGGCGCCGAAGCCCGAGCGCCCGGGTCAGTTGGTGCGTTATGTCTCGGGCCTGCCCTATTGGCGCGAACGGATCGTGACGACGTTTCGCCACGCGCGAGGGCGGGTCGACGAAGGCTTCGTGCCCGCGCGCGAGCGCCGCGCCGTGACCTTCGAGGCCCGGGCTTTGCTCGCCGGTTACGCCGCGCTCGCGCTCGCGGCCTGGGCGGCGGGATCGTGGGCGCCGGTGACCTACTGGATCGTGCCGGCGCTGCTCGGGCAGCCGGCGCTGCGCCTGTTCCTGCTGGCCGAGCATACCGGCTGCCCGCTGGTGCCCGACATGCTGGCCAACACGCGCACGACCGTCAGCCACGCGCTGGTGCGGGGGCTCACCTGGAACATGCCCTACCATGCCGAGCACCACCTGTTTCCCGCCGTGCCGTTCCACGCGCTGCCCGTGGTGCACCGCGAGGTCAGGGATCGTCTGCACGTGCTCGCGCCGGGCTACGTGGCGGTTCATCGGGAGTTGTGGGCCAGGATATGGCGGACCCCGGCCGCGGCGGCGACAGGCTGACGCCGCTCGTGGCGTCGCCCCGCCGCCCGCGGCTTGCCGCCTGGATCGCGCTGCCGCTCGCGCTCGCGCTGCCGGGCCTGGTGGCCACGCTGGCCGCGGCCGAGCCCATCGTCATCGCCGGCCTCCTGTTCAGCGACGAGGACGGCGGGTTCACCATCGTCGACGGCTGGGGCACCGGGTCGCTCGACGACCCGATCGTCGTCGTCGAGGAGATCATCGAACCGAGGCCGGTGACGCTGATCGTGCGCGGACTGTCGCCGGAGTGGGGCAATCGGATACCGACCAACCACCCGGCGGGCTTCGTCATGCGCAAGGTGGTGGTGAATCGCACCACCACCATCTGGAATTCCTACGACCACGAGCTCCAGCTCGTACGCGGAACGCCGAGCGACATCTACGATGGCCTGTCGTTCGGCCAGGGCGCGGAAACTGGCCGGCCGTTCCTGTCGGACCACTTCGGAACCGGTGCGATGCAGGACGAGCCGCGCGACTATCTCGCGTTTCGCGACGGCGAGGTCAGGCCCGGCGAGACCGTGACCTTCCAGTACGTCATCACGTCGACCTCGGCGGTCCGCGAGTTCTACATCGTCCAGGATCCCAACCGACCGCTCGCCGCGCTGCCCGCGCGACGCCCGCGCGGCTGACGGAGCGAAGCCGGTGCAGGGCCGCCTCCGTCTGGCTTCGGGCCTCGTCCTGTTCACCTACGTGCTCACGCACCTCCTCAACCACGCGCTCGGCGTCGTCTCGCTCGCGGCGATGGAATGGGGCCTGGGCCTCGCCGAGCTGGTCTGGCGGGGCGCGCTCGGCACGGTCGCGCTCTACGGCGCGCTCGTGACCCACATCGGCATGGTGCTGGTCAGCGTGTACCGACGCCGCGACCACGGCATGACCATGCGGGAAACCGTGCAGCTCGTGCTCGGCCTCGTGATCCCGTTCCTGCTGGTGCGGCACTTCGTCGCCACCAGAGCGGTCCACGAGGTCTACGGCATCGACGACAGCTACGCTTACGCCTTTCTCGGCACCTGGGTGTTCGCGCCCCGGGACGCCGCCCTGCTGGTCCTGCAGCTCGTCGTCGCATGGACCCACGGTTGCCTCGGCCTTCACGCCTGGCTCCGCCTCAAGCCGTTCTATCCGCGCTGGCAGCCCTATCTGTACGCCGGGGCCATCGTCGTGCCGCTGGTTGCCCTGGCCGGGTTTCTGTCCGGCGCGCGCGAGGTGGCGCGGCTCGCGGCGGACCCGGCCTGGCTCGAAGCGGCGTTCGGCGCGGCGGGCCTGCCGAACGACGCGGCCGAAGCTTTTTTCCTCCGCGCCAGCAACGGCCTCATGGCCTTGATGGCGGCGCTCGTCGTCGTCGTCGCGGTCGGGCGTGAGGTCCGGCGCCGGCTCGAACACCTCCAGGGGCTCGTCGCGCTCACCTACCCCGGCGGCCGCGAGGTGCGGGTGGCGCGCGGGACCAGCGTGCTCGAAGCGAGCCGGCGCTTCGGCATCCCACACGCCTCGG
>CAZGYG010000013.1:23949-45510 GCA_964530335.1 uncultured Rhodospirillaceae bacterium
CGCGGGACCAGCGTGCTCGAAGCGAGCCGGCGCTTCGGCATCCCACACGCCTCGGTGTGTGGCGGACGCGGCCGCTGCTCCACCTGCCGGGTTCGCGTCGGCCGTGGCGGCCGTGACCTGCCGGCGGCGAGCGCCGAGGAGCAGCACGTGCTGAACCGCATCGCGGCGCCGCCCAACGTCCGGCTCGCCTGCCAGCTCCGGCCGGCCGAGGCGGTGGAGGTGACGCCGCTGCTGCCGCCCGATGCAAGCGCCAGGCACGGCTTCGCGGGTCAGGGCCTGCGCGCCGGCGCGGAACGCGAGATCGTCGTCTTGTTCGCCGACATCCGGGGCTTCACCCGCATCGCCGAGCACAAGTTGCCCTACGACGTGGTGTTCGTGCTGAACCGGTATTTCGCGGCCATGGGCGCCGTCGTCGACCGCGACGGCGGCCACCTCGACAAGTTCATCGGCGACGGCGTCATGGCGCTGTTCGGCCTGACCACCGGCCCCGCCGACGGCTGCCGCCAGGCACTGCGCGCCGCGCGCGACATGATGGCGGAGATCGTGAAGCTCAATCAGGCGCTTGCCGACGATCTGGAGGCGCCGCTCAGGATCGGCGTCGGCATCCACGTCGGACCGGCGATCGTCGGCGAGATGGGGTACGCTCAGGCCATGTCGATGACGGCGGTCGGCGATTCGGTCAACATCGCGAGCCGGTTGGAATCGATGACCAAGGACTTCGACGCCGAGCTCGTGGTCTCGGAGGACGTCGCCAGGGGCGCCGGAATCGATCTGTCGTCGTTCCCGAGCCGCGAGGTCGCCGTGCGTGGCCGTCGCGAGCCGCTGACCGTGCGCGTCGTCATGGACGCGACGAAATTGCCGGGGCTGACGTGATCCGGGCCGCGATCCGGTGCGTCGCTGTCGTCGCCACGCTCGGCGCCGGGGTGCTCGCGACCGGCGCGGCGGCGACCGACTTCGAGACCGGACTGCGGGCGTACGACGCCGGCGATTACGCCGTGGCTCTCGAAGCCTGGGCGCCGCTCGCCGCCATGGGCGACGCCGAAGCGGCGTTCGGCCTGGGGCTGATCTTCGAACACGGCAGCGGCGTCGAGCGCAACGTCGAGGCCGCCGAGGTCTGGTACGCGCGCGCCGCCGAGGCCGGCCACGCGGCGGCCGCTTACAACCTTGGCAACCTGCTGCGTTCGCGGGACGGACCGCGCTTCGATCCGGTGGCCGGGGCGGAGTGGTGGCGCAAGGCGGCCGAGGCGGGTCTCACGGTCGCCCAGGTCAACCTGGGCATCGCCTACCAGTGGGGTGACGGCGTGGCGCAGAGCGCCACCGAGGCGTTCGCCTGGTACCGTCGCGCGGCCGAGGCGGGGCATCCGACCGGCGCCATGCTCCTGGGGCAGGCCTACGAGGGCGGTGTAGGCACTCCGGTGGACCTGGCCGCCGCGGCAAGCTGGTACGAGCGGGCCGCCGCGGCCGGCCAGCCCGGCGCCGCCGAGCGCCTGGCCGCGCTGAGGCCCGCGCCGACGGCGCAGCCCGTGCCGGCGTCCCCGGCGCAAGCGGAACCCGCAGGCTCGCCGGAGCCCATGGCCGAGCCGGTGGCCGCAGAGGTCGAACCCGCGCCCCAGATGGCGCCCGCCCAGGCCGTCGCGACCGACGCCGTGTCGGCCACGTCCGGGATTTACGTCCAGCTCGCCGCGTTCCTTGACCAGCCCAGGGCGGAACGGGCCTGGCGCGAGTTCGAAGCCCGATTCCCGGACCTTTTCAGCGGCGTCGCGTACCGCATCGAGCGGGCGGAAAAGTCGGACGGAACCGTCGTCTATCGCGTCCAGGTCGGCCCGTACGCCCGCGCGGAATCCGCCAAGGCGCTGTGCACGGCGTTGAAGGAGCAGGGCGCCGATTGCCTGATCGCTCGCTAAGGCGGTCCCGTCAGTTGCCGCTGGCGGCCGCGCTGTTCGCCGCCGATAGGGCCAGGCAAACGCGCACCTCGTCGGCCCCCGTGGCGGCCAGGTCGCGCGTGGTCGGAATCGGCGTCATGCCGCGCGCCCACGTAGGGTCGTCCTCGTTCGCGTAGAGTGTCATGCGCCCTGCGGCGGGCAGTCCCAGCGCAACCCAGTCCGGCTGCCAGCCGGTGTTGCGCGGCACGGAGATCATGCCGTCGAAGGACACCCCGACGCCTCCCGACGCCGTGTCGCCAAGCCCGGATACGTAGGGCGCCACGGCGAGACCGCCGCCAAGCCCCGCGACGACGGCCCAGGCACCTAGAATGTCGCGCCAGCCATTTCTCATGTCCGGAACCTCCAGAGCATTGCTACCGAGAATCTTGGCAGCCATTCGCGGGATCGCCAGTCACGAACCGTCACATCACCGTGATGGCGTTGGGTTGTCGGTCGAAAAAAGTGCGCCGCCTCCGGGAGGGGTGGAGGCGGCGCTGCGGGGAAGAAAGACCGACCCGAATCAACCGCTTAGCGGCCGTCGCTGCGGCGAAAGCTGGGGGGAGCCTCGCCGCGGCCGCGACTCATTCCGAGTCGTCGGCGAGCCGATCTTCTTGGGCCAAATATGTTGCGGCCGGCGGCAATGTCAATGCCTCGGCAACGACGTTCGTACTTTTTTTGTTCGTGCCCAAACCGCTAAGGTGGGGTCGTTCCAGGCCAATCCGGGGCAACCGCCATGACCGCCGATCGTTTCGCCAACGCGCGCACCGTGCGCGCCCCCCGCGGCCCCGAGCGCAGCGCCAAGAGCTGGCTGACCGAGGCGCCACTGCGCATGCTCATGAACAACCTGGACCCGGAGGTGGCGGAGAATCCGGACGAGCTCGTGGTCTACGGCGGCATCGGCCGCGCCGCCCGCGACTGGCGCTGCTTCGACCGCATCGTCGCCGCGCTGCGCGACCTAGGCGACGACGAAAGCCTGCTCGTCCAATCGGGCAAGCCGGTCGGGGTGTTCAAGACCCACCCGGACGCGCCCCGCGTGCTGATCGCCAACTCCAACCTGGTCGGCCATTGGAACACCTGGCGGCACTTCGACGAGCTCGATCGCAAGGGGCTCATGATGTACGGCCAGATGACGGCGGGCTCGTGGATCTACATCGGCAGCCAGGGCATCATTCAGGGCACCTACGAGACCTTCGTCGAGGCGGGCCGCCGGCACTACGGCGGCGACCTGCGTGGGCGCTGGATCCTGACCGCCGGGCTCGGCGGCATGGGCGGCGCGCAGCCGCTCGCGGCCACCATGGCCGGCGCCTCGATGCTGGCCATCGAATGCCGGCCGAGCCGGATCGAACGTCGGCTCGAAACGCGCTACCTGGATACCCGGGCCGACACCTTGGACGACGCCCTGGCCGTGATCGAGCGCGCCAAGGCAGCGAAGCCCGTCTCGGTCGGGCTCCTGGGCAATGCGGCGGAGTTGCTGCCCGAGATCGTCCGTCGCGGCATCCGGCCGGACCTGGTGACCGACCAGACCAGCGCCCACGACCCGGTGCGCGGCTACCTGCCGGCCGGCTGGACCCTGGCGGACTGGGAGGCGCGCCAGGCATCGGACCCCGAAGGCGTCGCCCGCGCCGCCAAGGAGTCGATGGCCGCGCACGTGCGCGCCATGCTGGCGTTGCACGGGCAAGGCGTGCCGACCTTCGACTACGGCAACAACATCCGCCAGTTCGCCAAGGAGGCGGGGGTCGACAACGCGTTCGACTTTCCCGGCTTCGTGCCGGCCTACATCCGGCCGCTGTTCTGCCGCGGCGTCGGCCCATTCCGCTGGGTCGCGCTGTCCGGCGACCCGGAGGACATCCGGCGCACCGACGCCAAGGTCAAGGAGCTGATCCCCGACGATCCGCACCTGCACCGCTGGCTCGACATGGCGGGGGAACGCATCAGTTTCCAGGGCCTGCCCGCGCGCATCTGCTGGATCGGGCTCGGCCAGCGGGCGCGGGTCGGGCTCGCGTTCAACGAAATGGTGCGCAAGGGCGAGGTCAACGCGCCGATCGTGATCGGCCGCGACCACCTGGATTCCGGCTCGGTCGCCAGCCCCAACCGCGAGACCGAGGGCATGCGCGATGGCTCCGACGCCGTGGCCGATTGGCCGCTGCTCAACGCCCTGGTCAATTGCGCCTCGGGCGCCACCTGGGTCAGCGTGCACAACGGCGGCGGGGTCGGCATCGGCTTCTCGCAGCACGCCGGCATGGTCATCGTGTGCGACGGCACCGAGGCGGCCGACCGCCGGCTCGAGCGCGTGCTGACCAACGACCCGGCCACCGGCGTCATGCGCCACGCCGACGCGGGCTACGAAGACGCCATCGCCTGCGCGCGCGAGCAGGGGCTCAACCTGCCGATGCTGGACCAGTCCTAGGCGAATCCGGATCCGGGAGATCGTCGGAATGGCCGAACATAGGAAACTCGCCGCGATCCTGGCGGCCGACGTGGTCGGATACGGCCGGCTCGCCGGTGCCGATGAAGACCGAATTCTGGCGCGACTCCGAGCCCTGCGCAGCGACCTCGTCGATCCGACCATCGCCGTGCACGGGGGACGCGTGTTCAAGCGGACGGGCGATGGCGCGCTGGTCGAGTTCAGGAGCGTGGTCGACGCCATGCGCTGCGCCATCGAGGTGCAGACGGCGATGGTCGAGCGCAATGCCGGACTGCCCCCGGAGCGCCGCATCGAGCTCCGCATCGGCATCCATCTGGGAGATATCGTCGAGGAGAGCGACGGCGATCTCATGGGCGACGGCGTCAACATCGCAGCGCGGCTCGAAGGCGTCGCCGAGCCGGGCGCCATATGCCTTTCCGAGGACGCCTATCGCCAGGTGCGATCGCGGCTCGATCTCGCGATCAGCGATCTCGGCGAGACGACACTCAAGAATATCGCCGAGCCGATGAGGATTTATTCGCTTCAGGTGGGTTCCGCCGCGCAGGTCCAGCCTGGGCCCGGTACTCGCGCCGAGCCCTCCACCCGACTGGCGCTGCCCGAGAAGCCTTCCGTTGCCGTCCTGCCCTTTCAGAGTATGAGCGCCGACGCCGAACAGGATTATTTCGCCGACGGCATGGTCGAGGACATCATCACCGGCCTTGCGCGCATCAAGTGGCTGTTCGTCATCGCGCGCAATTCGAGCTTCGCCTACAAGGGCAAATCCGTCGACGTGAAGCAGGCCGGGCGTGAGCTGGGCGTGCGCTACGTTCTCGAGGGCAGCGTGCGCAAGGTGTCGAACCGCGTGCGCGTCACGGCGCAGCTCATCGAAGCGGATACCGGCGGACACGTCTGGGCGGATCGTTACGACCGCACCCTCGACGACATCTTCGCGCTCCAGGACGAGCTGACGATGAGCGTGGTCGCCGCCATCGAGCCAAGCCTGCGCCAGGCGGAGATCGAGCGCGTCAAGCGCAAGCGCCCCGACAGCCTCGACGCCTACGACCTCGTGCTTCGCGCCCTGCCACACGTCTATACGGCGATGCCGGACGGGGCCGCGAAGGCACTGCCGCTTCTCGAAAGCGCGCTCGAGATGGAGCCTGAATACGCACTCGCGCACGGCTTTGCCGCCTGGTCCCATCAAACCCTCTTCGCCCGTGGCGGCGCGCGTGAGGAGAACCGCCTCGGGGCGATCCGACATGCCCATGCGGCGATCGCCCATGGGCGCGACGACGCCATCGCGCTGGCGCTCGGCGGCTTCGTCATGGGCCTGGTCGCGCATGACCGTGAAGCCGCGCGCCAGGCGCTCGACGCGGCGCTGGCTCTCAGCCCGTCATGCGCGCTCACCTACATCCTGGGCAGTGTCGTGCTCGTCTTGGCCGGCGACGCGGACCGCGCCATCGAATGGGGTGAGCGCGCGCTGCGCCTGAGCCCGTTCGATCCGATGAGCTACGGCCCGTGGTTCTCGATCACGCTGGGCCGTTTCCAGCGCGGCGAGTACGAGGCCGCGGCGGAGGCGGCGCAAAGGGTCTTCCAGGCGAGTCCCTATTGGAGCACGGCGCACTACCTGCTGGCGGCGACGCACGCGAAGCTCGGGCGGCTCGACGCGGCCAAGTCCGCCGCCGCGCGCGTCCTCGAACTCCAACCCGGCTTCACGATCAGCGAAACCTGCGCCGCCTCCGACATGCACCCATCGATCGCCGCGCCCTTGAGCGAAGCTCTCAGCTTGGCTGGACTGCCGGCCTAGCAGGTTGCTTCGGCAACGTTTTAGGCGTGAGTACTGCCCACGGCGTCGCCTGGTCGCGGTACTCCCACACGGCGAGCCATTGGTCGAGCTGCTTCCAGCCGGCCAGCGCCGCGACTGCCGCCGGGTCGCGCGCGCCGTGGCCGATCACGGTCACATCGTGGGTCGCGGCGAAGCGGGCTAGCAATTCCTTGACGCGGCCCGGATTGGCCGCCGTGCCGTGCAATTCGATTACGGCGTAGGCCCGCCGCAACCCTGGCACGCGCGCCGGATCGAGCAGCGCGTACTCGCAGCCCTCGCAGTCGCACAACAGGAAGGCCGGCTCGTCGGCCAGGGCTTCCTCGAGTTCCTCCGGCGTCCCCTCGGCCAGGATCCGCACTCGGTCGGCGACACCGTTGGCGGTGGCGTTCGCGGCGCACATCGCGCGCGCCCGCGCGTCGATGTCGAAGGCGACCACGGTGGCGCCCGGCAGCAGGCGCGCCAGGCCGATCGCGTAATAGCCCTCGGCGGAGCCAACCACGACCACGCGCCGCACGTTTCGCCCGGGCAGCGCCGCGATCGCGCCGTGCAGTTCCTGCTCGTAGCAGCCGATCAGCTTGGGCAGCAGACAGCTTCCGATCGCACCGGACGGCCACGCCATGCCGGCGAAGGGTCCGGATTGAACCCGAATGCCGTGCCGCGCCACGAACATTCCGGTGAGCAGCCGCACCCGGCCCAGCACCACCGCATCCGTCAGGCGGCCGAAGCGCACCGCGTCGTCGAGCCGCGGCGCCTCCAGCGCGGCGCGGGCGCCTTCCAGCGTCGGGGCGTAACGGCTGGGCTTCGTCAAGGCGTGCCTCCCGGGCGTTATGGTTGACGAGACTCGCGCCGGAGCCGGCGCGCGATCACGGTTTCGCGGTGCAGGATATAGAGCCCGCTGGCGATGACGATGGCGCTGCCGGTCCAGATCGCCGCGTCGGGCAGTTCGTGCCAGATCAGCCAGCCGAACAGCACCGCCCAGATCATGGCGCTGTACTCGAACGGCGCGACCAGCGACGCCGGGCCGATCTGGAACGCCCGCGTCATCAGGAGCTGGGCGATGCCGCCGCACAGCCCGATCGCGGCGAGCAGCGCGAAATCGGCCGGGTCCGGGGTCACCCAGGCGAACGGCAACGCCGCGCCGCTGACCACCGTCGCGGTCAGGGTGAAGTAGAACACGATCGACGCGATGGTCTCGGTCGCCGTCAGCTTGCGCACGAGCACCATGGCGAAGGCGTAACCGACGGCACTGGCCACCGGCACCAGGGCCGCGGGCGCGAACACGCCGCCGCCGGGCCTGACCATGACGACGACGCCGATGAAGCCGGCGAACACCGCGCTCCAGCGCCGCCAGCCCACGGTCTCGCCAAGCAGCGGCACGCTAAGCGCGGTCAGGAAAATCGGCCCGGCAAAGCCGATGGCGATGGCGTCGGCGAGCGGCAGAAGCGCGAGGCCCCAGAAGCCGAGGAACATGGAGGCCACGCCGATCAGGCAGCGCGCCACGTGACCGAGGGGCCGGCGCGTGCGCAGCGCGGTAAGCCCGCCCTGGCGCACGAGGAAAAGGCCCAGCGGCACGAACGCGAAGACGCTGCGGAAGAACACGAGCTGGACGATCGGATAGTCCTGGCTCGTCCACTTGATCAGGGCGTCCATGACCGAGAACACGAGCACGGCCGCGAGCAGGTAGCCGATGCCGGCGAGCGGAGCCGGACCGGAGGGCGCGAGGGACGTCATGGCGATGCTGGGAAACGCTCGAGCCAGGAAGCGGTGTGGGATGATAGCCCACAGGGGCTCATGTCCGGGACCCCGATTGACGCCGGCCGGGCGGCGTTCGACAGTTGCCGGGCTATCGGGCGGGAGGCGGCCATGGCGAAGGGCAACGGCGTGTTCGAGCGCGATTCCTCGTGCCTCGTGGTCATCGACGTACAGGCGTATTTCCTGGGCAAGCTGCCGCTGCACGAGCGCCGCCCCCTGATCGAACGCATCGCCTGGCTGATGCGCGTCGCACGCGCCCTCGACATCCCCATCGTCGCCACCGCCGAGGACATCGCGCGCAACGGCACCCTCATGCCCGAACTCGTGGCCGAGCTGCCCACGGGCGCGCCGATCCACGACAAGATGATCTTCGGGCTCGACCGTCAGGACGACATCCGCGCCGCCGTCGCGGCGACCGGGCGGGAAGCGTTCGTCCTGGTCGGCATGGAAACCGACGTGTGCGTCGCCCATTCGGCGCTCGGGCTCGCGGCGCTGGGTCTGCGCCCCGTGGTCATCGCCGACGCCAGCGCCTCGCCGCCGCCGCACCACGAGCACGGACTGCGACGCCTGCGCGATGCCGGCGTCGCGGTCACCTCGGCCAAGGGCATCTACTACGAATGGGTGCGCGACCTGGCGACGCACCAGCGCATCAAGGGCCTGAACGATCCCCTGCCCGCGGGCCTGACGCTGTGACCTCGGCCGGGCGCGCCGCCCGCTAGAAGTACCGCAGCACCAGGTAGGCGATGGCGGCGATGCAGGCGGCGATGCCGGTGAACGCGACCAGGGACACCGTGCGATACCTGCGGAGCCCGGCCCGTTGCAGCTCGACCGACTCGTCGATGGTCGCGCGCGCCTGGGTGTAGTGCGCCTCGGACAGGGCGTGGAGCTTCGCCAGCAACCCGGCGATCTCGCGCTGGCCGTCGCGGATTTCGCGCAGAACCTCGAGCGCCGCCTGTTCGCGCCCGTCGTTCATGTCACTCCGCGGCGCGCCGCGTGCGCGGTCCGGCGCGCAAGAGCGTCATCAGCTCGTCGAGCCGGGCAAGCGCGGCGGCGCGATTCGCGTCCTTGACGTGGCCGAAGCCGCGGATCGGCTCGACGAACCGGGCGATCTCGACCACCAGGTCATGGTTGTCGTGGTCGAGCCGGTCGCGCGCCTCGGTGACGGCGGCTTCGTAGGTCGCGATCAACGCCCGTTCGGCGCGGCGTTCCGGGCTGCGACCGAACGGATCAAGGACCGTGCCGCGCAGGCCCTTGAGCCGGGCGAGCAGGCGGAACAGCACGAACACCCACGGCCCGAACGCGCGCTTCCTTGGGGCGCCGGTCAATGGGTCACGTTCCGCGAGGATCGGCGGCGCCAGGTGAACCTCGAGCCGCGGCCGGCCCTCGTACGCCGCGGCGATCTGGGCCGCGAACGCGCCTTCGACGTAGAGCCGCGCGACCTCGTATTCGTCCTTGTAGGCGAGCACCTTGTGGTAGCCACGGGCGACCGCCTCGGCGAGCCCGGTCAGGCCGCCGGCCTGCGCCGCTTCGGCCGCCTGGGCGCGCGCGACGAACGCGCGGTAGCGCTCGGCGAGGCCGCGGTTCTGGTAGGCCGTAAGGTGCCCGGCGCGCCGCTCGAAGGCCTCCTCGGGGGTGGCGGCCAGTCGCCGGTGCGCCGGCACGGGCCGGGCGCGTTCGACCAGCCCCGCCACGCGCGCCGGATCGAGCGCGGTGTGGCGGCCGGCGGCGAACGCCGCCGCGTTCATCGCCACCGCCATGCCGTTGAGTTCGATCGCGCGCAGGATCGCCGCGCTGCCCACCGGGACGAGCCCCATCTGGTAGGCCAGGCCGACCATGAAGAAGTTGGTCGCCAGCGCGTCGCCGAACAGCGCGGTGGCGATCGCCGTGGCGTCGAGGAAATGGGCACGCGCGTCGCCGACGGCCTCGACGATGCGTCGCTTCAAGCGCCCGGCGGGGAACTCCAGGTCCGGCTTGCGCGTGAAATCGCCGGTCGGCGATTCGTGGGCGTTGACCACGGCGGTCGTCGCGCCGTCGCGCAGCTTGGCCAGGGCGTCGAACCCGGCGGCGACCACCAGGTCGCAACCGAGCATGAGCCGGGCGCCGCCGGCGGCGATCTTGACCGCGTGGATCGCTTCGGGGCTCGCGGCGATGCGCAGGTGGCTGACCACGGCGCCGTACTTCTGGGCGAGCCCGGTCTGATCGAGCACGCCGACGCCCTTGCCCTCCAGGTGCGCGGCCATGCCGAGGATCGCGCCGACGGTGACGACCCCGGTGCCGCCGACGCCGGTGACCAGGATGCCATAGGGTTCGTCGAGCGCGGGCAACGCCGGTTCCGGCAGGCCCTCGGGGCCGAGGCCGTCGAGCCCCGCGACCGCGCGCCGGCGCGGACGGGCGCCGCGCACGGTGACGAAACTCGGGCAGAAGCCGTCGCGGCAGCTCAGATCCTTGTTGCACGCGGACTGATCGATCTGGCGCTTGCGGCCGAACTCGGTCTCGACCGGCACGATGGCCAGGCAGTTGGACACCCGGCCGCAGTCGCCGCAGCCCTCGCACACCTCCTCGTTGATGACGACGCGCACGTCAGGGTCCTCGATCAGGCCGCGCTTGCGCCGGCGGCGCTTCTCGGTCGCGCACATCTGGTCGTAGAGCAGCACGCTGGTGCCTTTGATCTCCCTGAGCTTGCGCTGAAGGGCGTCGAGCTCGCGGCGATGGTGGATGGTGACGCCCGCCGCGAAGCCGGCGTCGCTCGGGTACTTGCCGGGTTCGTCGGTGACGACGGCGATGCGCCGGATGCCTTCGCCGTAGAGCTGATGGCTGATCTGGGCGACGCTCGGGTGGCCCTCGACCGGCTGGCCGCCGGTCATGGCCACCGCGTCGTTGTAGAGAATCTTGTAGGTGATGTTGACGCCGGCGGCGACCGCGGCGCGGATCGCCAGCAGCCCGGAATGGACGTAGGTGCCGTCGCCCAGGTTCTGGAACACGTGGCGGGTCTCGGTGAACGGCGCCTGGCCGATCCAGGTCGCGCCCTCGGCGCCCATCTGGGTGAACGTGGCGGTCGACCGGTCCATCCAAATGGCCATGTAGTGGCAGCCGATGCCGGCCAGCGCCCGGCTCCCTTCGGGCACCTTGGTCGAGGTGTTGTGCGGGCAGCCGGCGCAGAAGTAGGGGATGCGCGAGATCGGCGCGGGCTCGGCCGTGAGCTGACGCTCCTTCGCCTCGAGGAAGGCGAGCCGGTCGCGGATGCGGTCGGTGGTGACGAACGGCGCGAGGCGATGCGCGATGACGCGGGCGATGCGCGCCGGCGTCAGCTCGTCGAACGAGGGCAGGATCAGATTGCGGTCCTCGTCGAACTTGCCGATCACGCGCGGGCGCTTCGCCGCGTCCCAGTTGTAGAGTTGCTCCTTGAACTGGTTCTCGATGATGGCGCGCTTTTCCTCGATGACCACGACCTCGTCGAGGCCCTCGGCGAAGCGGCGCGCCCCTTCGCGCTCCAAGGGCCAGGTCATGCCCACCTTGTAGACGCGCAACCCGATCTCGCTGGCGAAGGCCTCGTCGATGCCGAGGTCGTCGAGCGCCTGGCGCACGTCCGGGTAGGTCTTGCCCCCGGTGACGATGCCGATGCGCGGCGCGGGCGAATCGAGCACGACGCGGTCGAGCCCGTTGGCCCGGGCGAAGGCGAGCGCGGCGTACAGCTTGTGTCGGTGCAGCCGCTCCTCCTGCACCAGCGGCGGGTCGGGCCAGCGGATGCCGAGCCCGCCTTCGGGCATGGCGAAGTCGGTCGGCTGGACCAGGCGCACCCGGTCGTCGCTGACCGCGACCGAGGCCGAGCCGTCGAGCATGTCGGCGACCAGCTTGAGCGCGACCCAGACGCCCGCGTAGCGCGACATGGCCCAACCGATCAGGCCGTAGTCGAGGATTTCCTGGATGTTCGCCGGGGCGAGCACCGGGATCATGGCGGCGACGAAATCGTGCTCGCTCTGATGGGCGAGGGTCGAGGACTTGCAGGTGTGGTCGTCGCCGGCCAGCGCCAGCACGCCACCGTGGGGCGCGGTGCCGGCGCTGTTGGCGTGCTTGAGCGCGTCGCCCGAGCGGTCGACGCCGGGGCCCTTGCCGTACCAGATGCCGAACACGCCGTCGTACTTGGCGTCGGGGAACAGCCCGACCTGCTGGCTGCCCCACACGGCGGTCGCCGCCAGGTCCTCGTTGACGCCGGGCTCGAAGTGGATGTGCTGGCGCTCGAGGAATGGCTTGGCCCGCCACAGCGCGAGGTCGTAGCCGCCGAGCGGCGAGCCGCGATAACCCGAGACGAACCCGGCGGTATTCAACCCGGCTTTCTCGTCCAGCCGGCGCTGCATCAACGGCAGGCGGACCAGCGCCTGGGTCCCGGTCAGGTAAACCCGGCCTTCCTCGAGCGCGTACTTGTCGTCGAGCGAGACGGCGGCGAGCGTCATGGCGACCTCGTGCCTCGGCGTTCAGCCCAGGCCTGCTCGTCTATCATGTAGTCGGGTCCGTGGCTCGGGCAAGGCGGGCGTGGCAGCGCCTTGCCGGCCAACCGCCGAGCTAGACGGGCTCGTACCCGAGCTCGCGCACCTTGCGGTAGAGCGTCGAGCGCCCGATGCCGAGTCGGCGCGCGACCTTCGACATTTGGCCATCGTAGTGGTCGATCGCGCGGCGGATGACCTCGGCCTCGATGTCGCCGAGCGGGCGCACGTCGCCGGCGTCGTTCAAGAGCGGGATATCGTCCGATCGAGGGGTCGACGGCGCCGCGTCGAGCGACTCGGGTCGCGCGGCGGGCGGTGGCGCCAGCACCGGCAGTTCGATTCCGACCCATTGGGCGACCTGGGGAAAGTCCGCCGCCTGCAAGATCGCGCCATCGGCCAGCACGACGGCGCGGAACACCGCGTTCTCCAGTTGGCGGACGTTGCCCGGCCAGTGATACGACGCGAGCATGGCGAGCGTCTCGTCGCCGATGCCGGGGGTCGTGAGGCCCTCGGCGGCGGCGAAGCGCTGAGCGAAATGGCGCACCAGCTCCGGGATGTCCTCGGGACGTTCGCGCAAGGGCGGCACGGCGAGCGGATACACGTTGACCCGATAGAACAGGTCTTCGCGGAACTGGCCGCTGGCGACCAGCGTCGTCAGGTCGCGGTTGGTGGCGGAAATCAGGCGCACGTCGACCTTGACGGTCTGCTTGCCGCCGACCGGGTCGATCTCGCCTTCCTGGATCGCGCGCAGCAGCTTGACCTGGATGTCGGGCCTGAGTTCGCCGATCTCGTCGAGGAACAGGGTGCCGCCGTCCGCTTCCTGGAACTTGCCGCTGTGCCGCCCCGCGGCGCCGGTAAAAGCGCCTTTCTCGTGGCCGAACAGGATGCTTTCGACCAGGTTCTCGGGGATCGCGCCACAGTTGACCGCGACGAACGGCCCCCGGGCGCGTTCGCTCTTGCCCTGGATGTGGCGGGCGATCAACTCCTTGCCGACGCCGCTTTCGCCTTCGATGAGCACCGGGATCGACGACTGCGCGGCGCGATCGGCGAGCGCCAGCACCTTGCGCAGCGCCGGGCTGGCGCCGACGATGTCGTTGGACGCGAGGGCGTCGGCGGCGGTCCGCTGCGGACGCTTGTCCTCGCCGGCCGGGGCCGTGATACGCAACGCTTTCCGCATCGACGCCTGCAGCCGTTCGGTCGAGACCGGCTTGACCACGAAATCCGTTGCTCCGGCGCGCATCGCCCGCACCGCGTGGTCGATGCCGGCGTGCGCCGTGATCACGATCACGGGCACTCCGGCTCGGTCGGGCTTGATCCGCTCGAGCACGCCGATGCCGTCGATGTCCGGCATCTGCAGGTCCAGCAGCACCAGATCGATGTCGCCCTCGCCGCGCTCGGCCAGCCGTGCCAGCGCGCTCCGGCCGCCGTCCACCGGCACCGGGCGGAATCCGGCGGCGATGACGATTTCGCCCAGCAGCCGGCGTTGCACCGGGTCGTCGTCGACGATGAGAATGGACTTGGCCATGCCATGGTCTCCATGCCATAGGCGCGTTGAAGGATGGGTTAAGTACGATCCGGGAGAGCCGCCATAGCCCTATCATTGTACCAAATTGGGACAGAGACGCCAATGTGTGCCGCGCCATGACGATCGTCGTGACCGGGGCGGCGGGGTTCATCGGCTACCACACGGCGTCGGGCTTGCTGGCGCGCGGCGAGCGCGTCATCGGCGTCGACGACCTCAACGACTACTACGACGTTGGCTTGAAGCGCGCGCGCCTCGCCGGGCTGGAACGGCACCCGGCGTTCGACTTTCGCCGGCTCGACGTGGCCCGCTGGGAGGACGTGGAGGGATTGGCCGACCCGAGCGTGACGGCGATCGTCCACCTGGCGGCCCAGGCCGGTGTGCGCCATTCGCTCGATCATCCGTTCGCTTACGGCCGGTCCAACGTCGTGGGCCAGATCGCCATCGGCGAGCTGGCGCGCCGCTGCCCGAACCTGGGCCACGTGGTCTACGCCAGCTCCAGTTCGGTCTACGGGCGCGGTTCCCGCCCCTTCAGGGTGGGCGACCGCGCCGACCAACCGGTTTCGCTCTACGGCGCGACCAAGCGCGCGGGCGAGCTGGTCGCGATGAGCTACAGCGACATCCACCGCCTGCCGATGACGGGCCTGCGCTACTTCACGGTCTATGGGCCGTGGGGCCGGCCCGACATGGCGGCGTACCGCTTCACCAAGGCGATTCTCGAGGGCCAGCCGATCACCCTGTTCAACGACGGCGATCTCAGACGCGACTTCACCTACATCGACGACATCGTCGCGGGAACGCTCGCCGCGCTGGACCGCCCGCCGCCGGACGACGGCTCGACCACGCCGCACCGCATCTACAACCTCGGCAATAACCGGCCCGAGGACCTGCGCCGCTTCGTCCATGTGCTCGAAGGCGCGTGCGGGCGCAAGGCGGAGATACGCACGGCGCCGATGCAGCCGGGCGACGTCTACGAGACCTTCGCCGACATCGCCGAGTCCCGGCGCGACCTGGGGTTCGAACCGAAAACTCGGATCGAGGACGGCGTGCCCCGGTTCGTCGCCTGGTTCCGCGACTATCACGGGATCTGAACGACCCCGGGCTCACACCTCGATGGTGCCGGAAAGGTAGTTCGCGCAGCGGCCGGCGATGTCGACCCGGCTGCCCTTTACGGTGCAGCGCAGCCGGCCGCCGCGGGCCGAGACCTGGCGCGCTTCGAGCGTCGCTTTGCCGAGCCGGCCCGCCCAATAGGGCGCGAGCGTGCAGTGCGCCGAACCCGTCACCGGGTCTTCGAGGATGCCGTGATTGGGCGCGAAGTAGCGCGAGACGAAATCGACGTCCGCCCCTGGCGCCGTCACGATCAGGCCGCGCGGGCCGAGCCCCTTGGTCAGCGCCGGCACATCGACCTTGAGCCCGCGCACCTCGCCTTCGACGCCGAGGACCGCCAGCAGGTTGCCGCTCGCCTCGTGCAGCTCGGCCGGCCGAACGCCGATGGCGCCCGCGAGCCAGTCCGCGACCGGAATCGGGACGGGCGGGCGGCTCGGGAAATCGAGCACGCGCCAGTCGCCCTCGCGCGTCACGCCGAGCCGGCCCGATAGCGTCTCGAAAGCGACCGAGTCGCGCGCCGGATCGATCACGGTCATGACGACGTGGCCGGCGGCCAGGGTGGCGTGGCCGCACAGCTCGACCTCGACCGTGGGCGAGAACCAGCGCAGCCGGTAGCCGGCGCCCTCGGGCACGAAGAACGCGGTCTCGCTCAGGTTGTTCTCGGCCGCGACCGCCTGCATGAGCCGGTCGTCGAGCCAGGCGCCGAGCGGCACGACGCCGGCCGGATTGCCGGTGAACGGCCCATCGCAGAAGGCATCAATCCAGTGGAAGGGCAGCTTCACGTGGTGCTCGCTGGTGGTGGTCCGCAAGGCCGGGAACTTCGTGCCGCGCGCTTTCCCAGGCGAGGATCGCGCGCTTGCGTTCCGGTCCCCAGGCGTAGCCGTGGAACGGGCCGGTCGAGCGGATTACCCGGTGACACGGCACCAGGAAGGCGACCGGGTTCGCGCCCACCGCGGCGGCCACCGCGCGCGCCGCGCCGGGCCGGCCGATGGCCGCCGCCACGTCGCCGTAAGCGACCGCCGCCCCGGGTGGGATGCGCAGCAGCGCCTCCCATACCTTGATCTGGAAGTTGGTGCCGCGCAGATGGAGCGCCAGCGAGCCGTCGCCGAACGCGGCGCGGGCGAGCGGCGCCGTCACCGCCTGGTCGCGGCGGAGCCGCGCACCGGACCAGCGCGCCGCCAGGCGTTCGAGCCCGGCATCGCCGTCCTGGGCGAAGCCGAGCCAGCACACGCCGCGCGCCGAGGCGCCGATCAGGCACGACCCGAACGGGCTGGGGTGGACGCCGTAGGCGATCTCCAGGTCGGCGCCGCCGCGCTTGGCCTCGCCGGGGGTCACCGCCTCGCACGCCACGAACAGGTCGTGCAGCCGGCTCGGCCCGGACAGCCCCGCGTCGAGCGCGGCATCGAGCACCGAGGCGCCGGCGTCGAGCAGCCGCCGTGCGTGGTCGATGGTCAGGAACTGGAGGAACCGTTTGGGGCTGACGCCGGCCCAACGCTGGAACAGCCGCTGGAAATGGAACGGGCTCAGCCCGATCTCGGCCGCCAAGGTGCCGAGATCGGGTTGTTCCTCGTGATGCTCGTCGAGATAGCGGATCGCCGCCTCGATACGGGAGTAATCGCGGGCGGCGAGAGCGGGGGATGGCGTGGCGGTCATGGCGGTGTCTCCTTTGCCCGTGCAGCGTAGTCGCCGTGGCCGCCCGCGCCACCCGCTTCTTGCGCCGCGCTCAGCTCCCGGCCTTCACCTCCTCGAACATGGCGATGTACTTCTCGCGGATCGAAGGCTCGATCGGCTCGAAGAAGATGCCCTGCTTAAAGAGCGCCTCGGGGCTCGAGATCGCCAGCTCCTCCAGCCGCTCGGGTGTCACCAGGTCGAACGCCTTCTGGTTCGAGTGGCCGTAGCCGTACTCGTCGATCAGGTAGCGGCCCGATTCCGGGGCCAGCGCCGCGTCGATGAAGTCGTAGGCCGCCTGCTCGTCGCCCGGGCCGTCCTTCAGCAGCATGTAGCCGCACACCCAGGTCAGGATGCCCTCCTTGGGGTTCATGTACTTGACCGGAATCCCCTGCTCCTTGAGCGCGACGACCGAGGCATTCCAGGCGTAGGCCGCGACCAGCTCGCCCGACGCCAGGCCTTGCTCGACCGCGCTCTGGTCGGTCCAGTAGAAGCGCAGCAGCGGCCGCTGCTCGTTCATGATCGCGCGGACCTTTTCGATCTCGTCGTCGGTCATGGCGAACGGGTTGGGTACGCCGGCCCACAGCGCGGCGACGATCACCGCGCCATCGACCGCGTCGTAGACGCCGAGTCGACCGGAGTAGGCCGGATCGAACAGGATGCCCCAGCTTTCCTCCTCGACGTACTTCGGGTCGACCAGGTCGGTGCGGTAGAGCACCGAGGAATTGCCCCAGTCCCAGGGCACGAACCACGTCTGCCCTTCGGCTTGGGCGATGCTGATGGTCTTGAGGTCGGCCCAGATGTCGCCGTAGTTCGCGAGCCGCGCCACGTCGATCGGCTTGAACAGGCCGGAATCGCGCCAGCGGCCGACGCTGTAGGTGCATGGGTGCGAGATGTCCGGGGTGAAGCCGGCGCGCATCTTCTGGAACGCCTCTTCCTCCTCGCCGAAGATCGAGTAATTGGGCGTGCCGCCATATTTGTCGACGTAGCCCTTGGCGAAGTCCCCCAGGTCATAGCCGGCCCAGGTGAAGTACGAGATCTCGCCAGCGGCACGGGCCGGCCGGGTGAACATCGGCACGGCGACCGTGGCGACGCCCGCCGCGGCCATCGCGCGGGTCATCTCGCGGCGCGAAAGCGTGCCTTCGGCCAAGCGCTCGCGCAATTCGTTCTTGTCCATGGTCTTGCCTCCCTGCGCGCGTGGCCGCGTCATCGCGGCCAGCGGCGCTGGCGGACTCTAGGTCGGTCGTGCGCCGTGCGGCAAGGGTGCCTCAGGCATCAAGTACCGGCCGGGGCGGGCGCGACCTTGGCGATCGCCTGGGCGATGTCCTCGACCGCTGCCGCCATCAGGCCGCCGTCCTCCGCCTCGACCATGATGCGGATCACCGGCTCGGTGCCCGAAGGTCGCACGACGACCCGGCCGCCCGCCCCGAGCCGGCGCTCCACGGCGGCGATGGCCGCTTGCACCGCGCCGTCGTCGAGCGGCGTACCGTCGCAGCGCACGTTGCGCAGGGTCTGCGGCACCGGTGTGAAGCAGTGGGCGAGGGCGCTGACCGGCCGGTCCTGGCCGACCAGCACGGCGAGGAGCTGGAGCGCCGCGATCAGGCCGTCGCCGGTGGTGGCGTAGTCGGCCAGGATGATGTGCCCGGACGGTTCGCCGCCGACGTTGTAGCGATCGGCGCGCATGCGTTCGACCACGTAGCGATCGCCGACCCTGGTGCGCACGAGCCCGAGCCCGAGCCCGCCGAGGTAGCGCTCGAGCCCCAGGTTGGACATGACCGTGGCGACGACGCCGCCGCCCTTGAGCAGCCCCGCCCGGTGCCAGTACGCGGCGACGATCGCCATGACCTGGTCGCCGTCGACGACGGTGCCGTGCTCGTCGCACACGATCAGGCGGTCGGCGTCGCCGTCGAGCGCCAGCCCCACGTCGGCGCCGTGCGCGACCACGGCCTCGCCGAGCGCCGTCGGGTGAGTCGAGCCGCAGTCCTGGTTGATGTTGAAGCCGTCGGGCGAAACGCCGATCGGGATCACCTCGGCGCCCAGCTCCCACAGCACGGTCGGCGCGACGCGGTACGCCGCGCCGTGGGCGCAGTCGATCACGACCTTGAGTCCGCCGAGCGTGCGGTCCTTCGGGAACGTCGCCTTGACGAATTCGATGTACCGCCCGTCCGCGTCGTCGAGCCGCCGGGCCCGGCCCAGGTCGCGCGGCGCGGCGAGCGGGATCGCATCGTCCGCCATCATGGCCTCGATCCCGGCTTCCGCCTCGTCCGACAGCTTGTAGCCGTCCGGGCCGAACAGCTTGATGCCGTTGTCCTCGAACGGATTGTGCGAGGCGGAGATCATCACCCCCAGGTCCGCGCGCATATTGCGCGTCAGCATGGCGACCGCCGGCGTCGGCATCGGTCCGACCAGGATCACGTCCATGCCGACCGAGATGAAGCCCGCGGTCAGCGCCGGCTCGAACAGGTAGCCCGACAGCCGCGTGTCCTTGCCGATAACGACCCTATGTCGATGCGTGCCCCGCGTGAACGTGCGGCCGGCCGCCATGCCGACGCGCAGCGCGGTCTCGGCGGTCATCGGCCGGGCGTTGGCCTTGCCGCGGATGCCGTCGGTTCCGAACAGACGCCGTGCCATGATCCTCCTTCACGTCGCCGCCGGGGGCGCGAGCCCGATGGCGGCAGTCTATCCCACCTCGCCGACCGCGGTGGCGAGCCTAAGCGCCTGGACCGTCTCGGCCACGTCGTGGACGCGCAGGATCGCCGCCCCTTCGGCCAGCCCGTGGAGCGCCACGGCCAGGCTGCCCGGCCCGCGCTCCTTGGGCGCTTCGCCGCGGCTGAGCCGGGCGATGAAGCTCTTGCGGCTCGCGCCCAGCAGGATAGGACAGCCGAGCCCGTGCAGCACGCCGAGGCGGGCCAGGATTTCCAGGTTGTGGGCCACGGTCTTGCCGAACCCGATCCCGGGATCGACGATGATCCGGTCGCGCGCGATGCCAGCGTTCCCGCACGCGACGATGCGTTGCTCGAGGGCGTCGAACACGTCGAGCGGCGCGCAATCGTAGGCGGGCCGGTCCTGCATGGTGCGGGGATCGCCCAGGCTGTGCATCAGCACGACCGGGCAGGCGGACTTCGCCACCGTGCCGAGCGCCGCCGGATCGTGGGCGAGCGCGCTCACGTCGTTGATCATGGCGGCGCCGGCGTCGAGCGCGGCCCGCATGGTCGCCGCGTTGCGCGTGTCGATCGACACGACCGCGCCCTGGCGCGCCAGCGCGCGCACGACCGGCACGGCGCGGGCGATTTCCACCGCCGCTTCGACCGGGGCCGCGCCCGGACGGGTCGATTCGCCGCCGACATCGAGGATGTCCGCTCCGGCCTCGGCCAAGGCGAGACCGTGGCGGATGGCTGTGTCGGCGTCGGCGCAGTCGCCGCCGTCGGAAAAGCTGTCGGGGGTCACGTTGATGACGCCCATGACCCGGGGCCGGGCTTGCAGGAGCTGTCCGCACCCGGCGACGCGGGCGAAACGGGGCAGGACGTCGACGCGCACGGCCCACGCCTCCACCGCGTCGACGGAAGCGACCGTGGCCAGGATCGCGTCGCGGCCGCGCACCAGCACCTCGATCGCCGTGAAGGCACGGTTGGGGCCGAACGGGCGCGCGCCGAGCGCCGCGACGCCTTGGACGATACCGGTCGGGCGCATGTAAACGGCGCCCGGATCGTCGATCGTTGTCGGCAAGGCCGCCGCCCGGATGGGCAGGCGGCTAGGCTCGGTCAGCGGCTCGGCCACGCGCTGGCCCACCGGGCGGCGCGGTTCAGGCCCCCGGCTGCGGGCGGGGGGAAAGTCCACCCGGATCGCGCTTGGCTTCGCTGCTCGGCACCGAGGCCGGGCGCGGCTGGGCGTCGCCGCCCTCGTCGGGATCCCGGCGCACGATCGGTTCGCCGCGCAGCAGGGCACGGATCTCGTCGCCGCTCAGGGTCTCGTGCTCGAGCAGGGCGTTCGCCAGCAGGTGGAGCTGCTCGATGTTCTCGGTCAGCACGCGCTGCGCCCGGGCGTAGCACTCGTCGACGATGCGCCTGATCTCGGCGTCGATCGATTCGGCCGTCGCCTCGGAGATGTTCTGGGTGCGCGTGACCGAATGGCCGAGGAACACTTCCTCCTGGTTCTCGCCGTAGGCGAGCGGGCCGAGCTTGTCGCTCATGCCCAGCCGGGTGACCATGGCCCGTGCCATCCGGGTCGCTATCGTGAAGTCATGGGAGGCGCCGCTCGTGACCTTGGCCCGGCCGAAGACCAACTCCTCGGCGATGCGGCCGCCCATGAGCACGGTGATGTCGGCTTCGAGCTTCTCGCGGCTGACCGACAAGCGGTCGTTCTCGGGCAACTGCAGGACCATGCCGAGCGCGCGCCCGCGCGGGATGATCGTCGCCTTGTGGATCGGGTCCGATGCCGGACAGTGCGAGGCGACGATGGCGTGACCGCCCTCGTGGTATGCGGTCAGCTTCTTTTCCTCGTCGGACATGACCAACGAGCGCCGCTCGGCCCCCATCATGACCTTGTCCTTGGCGTCCTCGAGTTCGGACATGGTCACGACTCGCCGGCCGCGCCGGGCGGCCAGCAGCGCGGCCTCGTTGACCAGGTTCGCGAGATCGGCGCCGGAGAATCCGGGCGTGCCGCGCGCGATGGTGCGCGCGACGACGTCGGGCGCCAGCGGCACCTTGCGCATGTGGACCTTGAGGATCTTCTCGCGCCCGACGATGTCCGGGTTGGGCACCACGACCTGGCGGTCGAACCGGCCGGGACGGAGCAGCGCGGGGTCGAGCACGTCGGGCCGGTTGGTCGCGGCGATCAGGATGACGCCCTCGTTCGACTCGAAGCCGTCCATCTCGACCAGCAAC
>CAZGYG010000014.1:0-5060 GCA_964530335.1 uncultured Rhodospirillaceae bacterium
GCGGAGACCGTTAGAGCGAAGCCGTGTCCGGCGTAGCTTGAGCGAAGCGAGAGCGCAGACGGACTGTCGCGGCGATGGCGCCTAAGCCAGGGCCTCGCGCAGCCTGGCGACGTGGACCGGCTTCGTCAGGGTGTTGAGCTTGAGCGAGCCGGCGCCTCGGGCCACCAGCGAAGCGAATTCCAGGTACTTCGGGTTGTAGCCGGTCATCACCGTGAGGCGCGCGCGCGTGCCCTCGGCGGCCAACCAGCGCACGAGCTCGATGCCATCGACCTCGGGCATGACCACGTCGAGCACGATGTCGGTCGGCTGGAACTCCCTGTAGAGGCGCTGGAAATCCATGGCGAGCGTGGTGGTCCGCACCGTGAAGCCCATGGGCTTGGCGACATCGCGCACAAGGTCGCAGATGACCTGCTCGTCGTCGACCACGAGCAGACGGCGCTCGGTCACGGCTGGTCCCGGTGCAGCATGGCGTCGAGCCGACGCGCGAGCTCGACCTTCTTGAACGGCTTGCTGATCAGGTGAAACTCCGCGCGGTTCCGGAGCTCCGCCGGGATCGCGTCGGCCGTGAACCCGGACATGAACAGCACGGGCAGGCCGGCCCGGAGCACGGTGGCGCGCTGCGCGATCTCGTAGCCATTGAGGCCGCCGGGCAAGACGACGTCGGCGATCAGGACATCGAGCCGTTGATCGCCGCCCAGCACCGCGAGGGCCTCGGCGCCGTTCGCCGCCGCGCGGACCGCGTAGCCGAGGTTTTCGACCATGGCGACCGTCAGCTCGCGGATCATGGGATCGTCCTCGACCAGCAGGACCGTCTCGCCGGGCCGCGCGCGCGGCTCCGCGACCACGGAACCCGTGGACTCGCGCGGCAGGTCCGGCGACACGGGCAGCAGGATGCTGACGATGGTGCCGCGGCCGGGCGCGCTCGCGATGCGGACATGGCCGCCGGACTGGGTAACGAACCCATACACCATGCTGAGGCCGAGACCGGTGCCGCGCCCGACCTCCTTGGTGGTGAAGAACGGCTCGAACGCCCGCGCGGCGACCTCGGGCGGCATGCCCGAGCCGGTATCGGCGACCGAAATGGCGACGTACTCGCCGGGCGGCACGGCTTCGCCGTCATTGCCCGGCGCGATCGAGACGTTGGCGGTCGCGATCGTGAGCCGGCCGCCGTCGGGCATGGCGTCGCGCGCGTTGACAGCGAGGTTGACGATCGCCATCTCGAGCTGGCCGGAATCGATAAGGACGGCACCGACCTCATCGGCCAGGCGGAACTCGGTCGTGATCGCGGCGCCCAGCGGCCGGCGGATCAGCCCGGCCATCTCCGTGAGCAGGCGATTGACGTTGACGATGCGGGGCGCGAGCGCCTGGCGGCGCGAAAACGCGAGCAGGCGATGGGTGAGCTCGGCGCTGCGTTCGACGGCGCGCTGGGCGGCCTCCAGGTTGGCCCGCAACGGCGAATCCTGGTCGATCCCTTCCTCGACCAACTCGAGGTTGCCGAGAATGGCGGCGAGCATGTTGTTGAAGTCGTGGGCGACGCCGCCGGTCAGCTTGCCGATGGCGTCCATCTTCTGCGATTCGCGCAGTTGGGCCTCGAGTTTGAGCCGTTCCGACATGTCGACGAGGATCGAGCCGATGCCGGTGGGTTGCCCGTCCGGCCCGGGGATCGGGAACTTGGTGACGACCAAGGTGTCGGCACGGGCCGGATCGCGGTTAGGCGCGAAGCGCTGGACCGGGCCGCCACTGGCCAAGGCCTCGGCCTCGTGCGCGTGGACAGCGGCGGCGAGATCCGGAGCCACCGCGTCAAAGGTTTGCCCGATGAGCGATGCCGCCGCGCCGCCCAACACGCGTTCGGCCGCCGGATTGTACATGATGTAACGGCCTTCGAGATCCTTGATCGTGATACCGAAGGGCGCGTGGTGGAACAGCGTCGCCATGCGTGCCTGGGCCACCGCGAGCGCGGTTTCGACGGTCTCGCGCTCGAGGGCCGCGGCGATGACGCTGGCGGCCACGCGCAGCGCCTCGAGCTCGGGCGCCGAGACCTCGCGTTCGGCGCCGCAGAAATCGAGGGCGAGTTCGCCCCACACGCGACCCGCGACCAGGACGGGAACAACGGCGACGCTGGCGAGGCCTTGCGCGGCGAGCCATTGCGCCTCGCTAGAGGGCAGGTCTTGCACGTGCCCGACGATGGCGCCGCCGCCAGCGAGGATGTCGACCCAACGCCCAAGCCCGACGACCGTCATGTCGTGGGCGACCATGTCCGGGTCGTCGAGTTGGCTCGGCCAGGCGGGCGTCGACCACTGGTCGACCATGCGGGAGTACGTGCAGGCCGGCTCGTCGTAACTGAACACCGTCACCCGGCTCGCCTGCATGGCTTCGCCCAGGTCCGCGAGCGCGGCAGGCAATACCGCGCGCCACGAAGCGGCGCCGAGAAACCGGGCCGCCGCCGTGCTGACCGCGCCGAGGATGACGCCGCGCCGGGCGGCTTCGGCCTCGGCCCGCTCCTTGGCGGTGACGTCGAAGCTGGCGCCGACCAGGTGCGTGACGTTGCCGGCCTCGTCCAGCAAGGGCGCCTTGACGGTCATCCAGACGCTGGGGGTTCCGTCGGGATCGACGTAAGCGTCGCGGAACGGGCCGACGGTGCGCCCGGTGCGCCAGACCTCGTCCTCGATGGCATCGAGTCTTTCGTCGTAGCCGGGATCCGGGTGAACCTCCGCGCCGGTCAGGCCGACGATGTCTTCGGCGCTCTTGCCGTAGTAGTCGGCCTGGAAGCGGTTGACCAGGACGTAGCGGCCGGCCCGGTCCTTGACGTGGATGGTCGCGGGCAGCACGTCGATGGCCGCGCGCAGGAACGCCTCGCTCGCCTTCGCCCGCTGCTCGGCCCGCTTCAGCGCGGTGATGTCCTGAAGGGTGCCGGTGAACTCGAGCGGCCGGCCATCGGCGTCGCGCACCAGCGAGCCGGCCTCGCGCAGCCACAGGGTCCGCCCGTCGGGGTGCAGCCAGCGGTATTCCCGGGCCATGCGCTCGTAGCCTTCGAGCTTTCCGGCGCGCAGCGCGCGCCACGAGGTGTCGTAGAACTCGCGGAGCGCCGGAGCGTCCTCGGGATGGACGCGCTCGAGATACTCGGCCTCGGTCGCCGGGCCGTCGATGCCGAGCACGAGACGGGCGTCGTCGGACCAGGTGTAGTCCTCGTGGCTCGCCGGGCCGTGCCAGTAGGTCATGCTGACCTGGCGCTGCGCCTCGGCCAGCCTGGCCCGACTCTGGCGCAGCTCGGTCTCGATGGCCTCGCGCTCGATGGCCGCGGCGATGACGCTGGCGGCGGTGCGCAGCGCCTCGAGTTCGGGCCCCGACACCTCATGCTCGGCGGCGCTGTAATCGATGCCGAGGTCGCCCCACAGACGCCCGTGGGCGAAGATCGGGACGACGGCCATCGAGACGATGCCGCGCGCCGCGAAGTAGCGCGCCTCAGGCTCGGGCAGATTCCGCGCGAGACCGTGGATCACGCCGCCGTCGGCCAGGACTTCCGGCCAACGCCCGAGCCCGATGGCCGCCATGTCGTAGTCCACGGTATCGGGATGCGCGAGTTGGCTCGGCGTGCCTGGCCCGGCCCATTGAGCGACCATACGGGAGACGGCACGGCCTTCCCGCGTGTCGTCGGTGTAGAGGGACACCCGGTCCGATCCCATCACCTGGCCGAGGTCGGCGAGCGTCGCGTCGAGCGCGTCGCGCCACGAGTGAGTGGCGAGGAAGCGCGCGGCCGCGGCGCTGACCACGCCGAGGATCGCGCCGCGACGGCGAACTTCCTCCTCGGAGCTCCTGATCGCGGTGATGTCCTGAACCGTGCCGGCCGAGTGCACGACGGCGCCGGTGGCGTCGTAATCGAGGTAGCCGACCTCGCGGTCCCATCGAAACCGCCCGTCGCGAGACACAATGCGGTAGGCGATGTCGTAAGCGCGGCGGCCGGGCAGCGTCGCGGGCGGGCCCTCGGCCTCCAGGGCCTCGAAGAAGGCCGCCACCCGGGCGCGATCGTCCGGGTGCATCCGAGCCAACGCCTCGGCCTGGGTCGCCGGCATCGCCTCGCCGATCGCCTCCTCGGCACCCTCGTTCCAGCGCAAATGGCCATCCGGGTCGAGCTGCTCCCAATACGCGATCCGGGCGATCCGCTGTGCCTCGTGCAGCTCGGCTTCGATGGACTCGCGCTCGATGGCCGCGGCGAAGACGCTGGCCGCCACGCGCAGCGCCTCGAGCTCGGGCGCCGAAACCTCGCGTTCGACGGCACCGTATTCGACGGTGAAGTCGCCCCACAGGCGGCCCCGCACCAGGATCGGGACGGTGGCGAGGCTGGCGATGCCTTGCGCGGCGAGCCATGGCGCCTCGCTGGCGGGCAAGTCTCGCACGTGCCCGACGATGGCGCCGCCGGCGGCGAGGACCTCGAGCCAACGCCCGAGCCCGACGGCGGCCATGTCAAAGGTCCTGATGTCCGGGTCGTCGAGCTGGCTCGGCCAGGAAGGCGCCGACCATTGGTCGACGAGCCGCGAGTACGTGCGGACCCGCTCGTCATAGCTGTCGACCGTCACGCGGCTCGCCTGCATGGCTTCGCCCAGGTCCGCGAGGGCGGCTCGCAACTCCGCGCGCCACGAAGCGGCGCCGAGAAACCGGGCCGCTGCCTTGCTGACCACGCCGAGAATGACGCCGCGCCGGGCGACTTCGGCCTCGGCGCGTTCCTTATCCGTCACGTCGATGCTGAACGTGACGAGATGGCGCGGCGAGCCGTCCTCGCCGCGAATCAGCGATTTGGCGGACAGCAGAGTGGCTGGCGGCCTGCCGGGAATGGCGTCGACCTCGCGATAGAGTCCCGTCCCCTGGCCGCTGTCCCAGACCTTCGCTTCGATCCCTTCCAGCCAGGTGTCGTAGTCGGGGTCCGGGGCGACGTCCCTGGCCGTAAGGCCGATGACCTCCGGCGCCGGCATGAGGAACCGCCGCGCCTGTTGCTCATTGACGAAGATGTACCGCCCGTCGCGGCCCTTGACGTGGAGATCGATCGGCAGGGCGTCGATCACGCC
>CAZGYG010000014.1:5160-44560 GCA_964530335.1 uncultured Rhodospirillaceae bacterium
CCCGGTCGTCCGGGTGGATCAGGTCCATCGCCTCGGCCTGGTTCGCGGGCATGGGGTCGCGGAAGATCGCGCTAGCACCCTCCGACCAGCGCAGTTCGCCGCCTGGGGACTGCTCCTCCCAATAGGCGATCCTGGCGAGGTGTTGGGCCTCGACCAGGCGATCATTGGCCTCGCGCAGTTCCCGCTCGGCCGACTTGGCGACGGTCACGTCCCGGATGATGCCGAGCACGACCGGGGGCAGACCTTCCGTGGACGGCAGGTTCTCGGTGATCTCGACGATGGTCCGGATCTCGCCATCCGGGCGGACAACCCGGTATTCGAGCGGCTCGCGCGTTTCGCGCCGGCGAACCCAATCGCGGAATGCCTGGCGCACGGAATCGCGATCGTCGGGGTGGACGAAGCGTTCGAGGTAGGCGTCGTCGGCGACGAACAACTCGGCCGGCGCGACGCCGAAGATCGCGGCCGCGGCGGGCGAGTACTCGACCACGCCGGAGTCCCACGACCGATCGGCGCCCTTGGGCGTCCAGGTCCAGTGGCCCGTGCCGGCCAAGTGCTGGGCGCGGGCCATGATGGCTTCGCGCTGCCTGAGCCCGTCCGCGAGCTTTCGCTGTTCCGTCGGGTCGCCGCCGCTCGCGCGTTCGGTGCCCGGGCTGGACGGCTCGGGTTGGGCCAGCGCGGCAGGGCGCGCGGGCGCGGCTTCGCGCCGGTTCCTAGGAACCGCCATGGGCACCGGTTCGACGCACGGGAAACCCTCGCGAGGATGTAGGCTTAAGGCTTAATGGAAATGCGGTTACCAGGACGTTAACGGGCGAGCCCGGCCGCGCCAAGGGATGTTAACGAGCGCGCCCCGCTTCGTTATAGTCCGGTCAGGGACCGGCGACGCCATGCCATCGTATGAAATGAACTTCGGGAGACGGCCATGAACATCAGCGACAAGAAGCTGCTGCGGCAGAAGTGCTACGTCGATGGCGCGTGGGCCGACGCCGATTCGAGCGAGACGATCGACGTCACCAACCCGGCGACCGGCGAGAAGCTGGGCACCATCCCCAAGATGGGCGGCGCCGAGACCCGGCGGGCGATCCAGGCGGCGGAGCGCGCCTTTCCCGCGTGGCGCGCCAAGACCGCCAAGGAGCGCGCCCAGGTGCTGCGCAAGTGGTACGAGCTGATGATGCAGAACCAGGAGGACCTGGCGCAGATCATGACCGCCGAGCAGGGCAAGCCGCTGACCGAATCGCGCGGCGAGATCGGCTATGCCGCGGCGTTCCTGGAATGGTTCGGCGAGGAGGCCAAGCGCGCCTACGGCGACACGATCCCGCAGCACAACGCCGCGTCGCGCATCGTCGTGACCAAGGAGCCGGTCGGCGTGGTCGGCGCCATCACGCCGTGGAACTTCCCCTCGGCCATGATCACGCGCAAGGTCGGTCCGGCGCTGGCGGCGGGCTGCACGGTGGTGTGCAAGCCGGCCACCGAGACGCCGTACTCGGCGCTGGCCCTGGCCGAGCTGGCCGAGCGGGCGGGCGTGCCCAAGGGCGCGTTCAACGTCGTCACCGGGGCCAGCCGCGAGATCGGCGCGGAGCTGACCAGCAATCCGACCGTGCGCAAGATCACCTTCACGGGATCGACCGAGGTCGGCAAGAAGCTGATGGCCCAGTGCGCCGCCACCGTGAAGAAGGTGACCATGGAGCTGGGCGGCAACGCGCCGTTCATCGTGTTCGAGGACGCCCACCTGGACGCCGCCATCGACGGCGCCATGGCCAGCAAGTTCCGCAACATGGGCCAGACCTGCGTGTGCGCCAACCGCATCCTGGTCCACGACAAGGTCTACGACGCCTTCGCCGAGAAGCTGACCGCCAAGGCCAAGACGCTCAAGGTCGGCAACGGCGCGGCCGAGGGCGTGCAGCAGGGGCCGCTCATCAACATGGCGGCGGTCGCCAAGGCGGAGGAGCACATCGCCGACGCGCTGAAGAAGGGCGCCAAGCTGTTGATCGGCGGCAAGCGCCACACGCTGGGCCACAGCTTCTTCGAACCGACCGTGCTGACGGGGGTCAACCCGCAGATGCAGATCGCGCGGGAGGAAACCTTCGGGCCGGTCGCGCCGCTGTTCCGCTTCGGCTCGGAGCAGGAGGCGATCCGGCTGGCCAACGATACCGAGTTCGGGCTCGCCGCCTACTTCTACAGCCGCGACATCGGCCGCATCTGGCGCGTCGCCGAGCAGCTCGAATACGGCATCGTCGGCATCAACACCGGCATCATCTCGACCGAGGTCGCGCCGTTCGGCGGCGTCAAGGAATCCGGGGTCGGGCGCGAAGGCTCGAAGTACGGCCTCGATGAGTACATGGAGATCAAGTACATGTGCATGGGTGGCATCGACGCCTGAACGCGCGCGGGCCGAACAGGAGCGGGCATCCGGCCCGTCCAAACATCGGCCATAGCGAACTTGACACGCGATACGTAACGGGTTACGGTCAGCATCGTGATCCGGAGTTTCAGGCACAAGGCACTGAGACGGCTGTTCGAGGACGGTGACCGCAAGGGTGTCGGACCTGACATTCGCGAGAAGGTCGAGAACATTCTGTTCGTCCTGAATCGAGCCAGAACGCCAAGCGACATGAACCTGCCGGGATTTCGCCCGCACCCGCTGAAGGGCGATCGCGGAGGCTTTTGGGCAGTTACCGTGCGGGCGAACTGGCGGATCGTGTTTCGCCTCGAAGGCGGCCATGCTTTCGATGTCGATCTGGTCGATTACCATTAGGAGAACGAGCGATGGCGATGAAGAACCCGCCGCATCCGGGCCGGATCGTCCGGCAGGAGTGTCTCGAACCCCTGGGGCTGACGGTGACGGCGGCGGCCGAAGGGCTTGGCGTCACGCGCAAGACGTTGTCCCAGCTCATTAACGGCAGGTCCGGGGTCTCCCCGGACATGGCGGTCCGGCTGGCCAAGGCGTTCGGCAGCAGCGCCGAGACGTGGCTGGGACTCCAGGTGGACCACGACTTGGCCCGGATGGCGAGGACCGCCGACAAGATCAAGGTCCGCAGGTTCGCGCCAGCGGCGTAACCGCGTGCGGCCGCGGTTTCGGGGCGGGCCGGTGGTCCGCCCCTGCCGCGCCGTCAGACCATGCTTTTCACGTCGGCGGCGAAGGTCGGGAAGGCGAACACGGTGTCGCGGATCTGGCTCGCGGTGATGCCGAAGCGCATGGCGAACGCGAACAGGTGGATCAGCTCCTCGCCGGAATGCCCGACGATGTGGGCGCCGACGATGCGGTCGGTCGCGTCCTCGACCAGCACCTTCGACCAGGCGACGGTCTCGGCGTAGGTCAGCGCCGAGAACCAGGCGCCCATGTCGTTGACGTGGGCCGTGACGGCCATGCCCTTGGCCTTGGCCTGGGCCTCGGTCAAGCCGACGGCGGCCAGCGCCGGCACGGTGAACACACAACTCGGGATCGGCGCGTAGTCGGGCGCGTGCTTGGGCCCCTCGACGATGTTGCGACCGACCAGCCGTCCCTCGTAGGTCGCGATCGGCGACAACTGGGGCGAGGACCACACGGCGTCGCCGCACACCCACACCGCCGGATTGGAGGCCGAGCGCAGGTAGGGGTCGAGCCGGACGCGCGCGCCGTCGCGGGCGACGCCCCCGGCCTCGAGCCCGATGCCGTCGAGGTCGGCGACCCGGCCCGCGCCGTTGACGACCCGGTCGACCTCGATCGTCTGCTCGCGGCCCTCGTGCTCGTAGGCCACGCGCAGGCGTTCGCCGACCCGGTCGATGCGCCGGACCTGGGCCGCGGTCTTGACGTCGATGCCGAGACGCGCGCATTCGGCGCGGACGTGGCCCGTGGCGTCGGCGTCCATGGCCGGCAGCAGCCCGGGCAGCACCTCGAGGATCGTGACCTTGGCCCCGGCGCGGGCGAACACGTGGCTGAACTCGAACCCGATGACGCCGGCGCCGACGAACACCACGTCGCGCGGGAACGCGCGCTCGGTCAGCACGTCGTCCGAGATCACCATGTGCTCGGCGCCGGGAAAGGGAAGCGACCGGGGCCGCGAGCCGGTGGCGACGACGACGTGCTTGGCCTCGAAGGTGCGCCCGTCGACCGCGACCGTGTTGGGTCCGACCATCGCGCCGCGCCCGGCGATGACCTCGACGCCCCGGTTCGCCAGGGTCTTGCCGAACGAAGCCGGCAGGCCGTCGATCATCTCCTGCTCGCGGTCGATCAGCTTGGCCCAATCCAGCCGTGGCGGGCCGACGGCGATGTGATGGGTCTTGGCCCGCGCGATCTCGTCGAGGGCGTGGCCTGCGGCGACCAGCACCTTCTTCGGCGTGCAGCCGCGGTTGGGGCAGGTGCCGCCGAGGTCGCGCGCCTCGATCAGGGTGACCGAAAGTCCCGCCCGCCGGGTCGGCACGGTGACAGCCATGCCGGCGTTGCCGCCGCCGACGATCACGACGTCGCGTCGTTCCGTTGCCATCGCAACCTCCGTTTCAGGCCCGGGACTGTGAGCACCAGCGCGGCCGTTGACAATGGACTCGCGGGCATGGAAGCGATAGCCGGTGACGGGGCGTGGGGATGGGCCATGAGCGAGTTCGACCTGTTCGTCATCGGCGGCGGCTCGGGCGGCGTCGCGTGCGCACGGCGCGCGGCGGAGTACGGCGCCCGCGTCGCCCTGGCCGAGGAGCGCGACCTGGGCGGCACCTGCGTCCATCGCGGCTGCATCCCCAAGAAGCTCATGGTCTACGCCGCGCACGCGCGCGAGGACATCGAGGACGCCGCCGCCTACGGTTGGGTCGTCGGCCCCGCGCGCTTCGACTGGGCGACGCTGATCGCCAACAAGGACCGCGAGCTCGAAAGGCTCAAGGGCGTCTACCGCCGGATGCTGACCGAGCCCGGCGTCACCGTGTTCGACGCCCACGCGACCGTCGCCGGGCCGGGGGCGGTGACCGTGGCGGGGACCACCCACCGGGCCGCGACCATCGTCGTCGCCACCGGCGGCCGGCCGCACCGGCCCGAGTTTCCCGGCGCCGAGCACGCGATCACCTCGGACGATGCGTTCCACCTCAAGGCGTTGCCCGGCCGCGTCGTCATCGTCGGCGGCGGCTACATCGCGGTCGAGTTCGCCGGCATCCTCAACGGCCTCGGCGCCGAAACCACGCTGCTCTACCGCGGCGAGCAGGTGCTGCGCGGCTTCGACGACGACGTGCGCGCCGCGGTGGCCGAGGGCATGCGGGCCAAGGGCATCGACGTACGCACCGAGACCACGATCGAGCGCCTCGAGCGCGCCGAGGGTTGCCTCCGCGCCACGACGACGCGCGGCGCGCGCATCGCCGCCGACCAGGTGCTGGTTGCCACCGGGCGCGCGCCCAACAGCCACGGCTTCGGGCTCGTCGAGGCCGGGGTCGAGCTCGCGGGCAACGGCGCCGTCGTCGTCGACGCCTGGTCGCAATCGAGCGTTCCCGGCATCTACGCCATCGGCGACGCGACCGACCGGGTGAACTTGACCCCGGTTGCCATCCGCGAAGGCCGCGCGCTGGCCGAGACGCTCTACAACCGCAACCCGCAGCGCCCCGACCACCGCGACGTGCCCACCGCGGTGTTCAGCCAGCCGCCGGTCGGCACCGTGGGGTTGACCGAGGCCGAGGCGCGCCAGGAGTTGGGCGCGATCGACGTCTTTCGCACCCGGTTCCGGCCGCTCAAGCACACGCTCACCGGGCGCGAGGAAAAGGTGACGATGAAGCTGGTGGTGGCGCGGGACAATGGTCGGGTGGCCGGCGCCCACATGGTCGGCGAGGGCGCGCCCGAACTGGTGCAACTGCTCGGCGTGCTGGTCAAGCTCGGCGCGACCAAGGCCCAGTTCGACGCCACCGTGGCGGTCCACCCGACCTCGGCCGAGGAGTTCGTCACGCTGCGCCGGCCGGTGGGGTGACGGCTAGGCGACGGACCGTTCGGGCGACGCCGGCTGGATCAAGGTATCGGCGGGAACCCCGAACCGCTCGTGAAGCCTGCGAATCATCGCGAGGGTCTAGGGGCGCGCGCCGGTCAAGACCTCATGGACGCGCGAACGGTTGCCGATGACGCCGATCAGCGCCTTCCTGTCCAGGCCGAGCTGCTCGAGCCGGAACAGGATCGCCGCTTTTGGATCCGGCATCGGCACAGGATGCCGGACGTTTTCGTATGCCTCGACCAGGGTTACCAGCACGTCGAGCCGGTCGGCGTCGCCACTCCTCTTCGGGGCAATCCACAGGCGCTCGATCTCGCGCAACGCGGCTTCGTAGGCGGCCTCGTCACGGATAGGTCGGAGCGGTGTACGGGACCGTTCGCGCGTCGATGTCGTCGTAATCCGCATGACTGCCAATCCACTTGATGAAAACGAGGCGTTTCCGCTCCAAGAGGGTGTTGAAATGCCCTTCAACCCGTCATCGCGAGGCCACGACCTTCCTTCGCCGGCCGAAGCGTAAAGCCGCCGCTACGGTAGGTGAAGGCGGGCTTCGCGAAGGCGGGAGTGGCCGTGGCGATCCAGCATAATGGCCGAATTCAACGGGCTTCTGGATTGCCGCGTCGGCCTTCGGCCTCCTCGCAATGACGCCGTTGGGGGTTGTCCAACATTCCGGCAGAGTCGGGCCAATTGATCTAGCTCTGACGTTGGCAACAGTACGGCGCCGACGATACGTTACGTTTTCGCTCCCGAAGTTCTTCGTCGTTCCTCGTACCACGAGGCCCAGGGCGAGAGAATCTCCCGACAGATCTCATCGCCGGGCTGATGTGCCGTGGTCGAATCGGCTGGAATCGGCGGCCGGGCGGGCGTAAAAGCCTGATTCTGGGCGCCGGAATGTCGCCCAACGACGCAGCGGAGCGCCCATGAAGTCCAAGACCTGGAGCCCCGAGAGCTGGCGCGGCCTGCCGGTCCAGCAGCAGCCGGTCTACGACGACGCGCCCGCGCTGGCGGCGGTCGAGGCCAGGCTGCGCCGTTTCCCGCCGCTGGTGTTCGCCGGCGAGGCGCGCAACCTCAAGCGCGCGTTGGCCAAGGTGGCGGAGGGCAAGGCGTTCCTGCTCCAGGGCGGGGACTGCGCCGAGAGCTTCGCCGAGTTCCACCCGGACAACATCCGCGACACCTTCCGGGTCCTGCTGCAAATGGCGGTGGTGCTGACCTACGGCGGCAACGTGCCGGTGGTGAAACTCGGCCGCATGGCCGGCCAGTTCGCCAAGCCGCGCTCGAGCCCGACCGAGGTCCAGGGCGGCGTCGAGCTGCCGGCGTACCGGGGCGACATCGTCAATGGCATCGAATTCACCGCCGAGGCCCGGCGGCCCGACCCCAAGCGGCTCGAGCAGGCGTACGCCCAGTCCGCCGCGACGCTCAACCTGCTGCGCGCCTTCGCCCAGGGCGGCTATGCCGACCTGCACCAGGTCAACCGCTGGACGCTGAGCTTCGTCGCCCGCAGCCCGCAGGGCGAACGCTACGCCGACATGACGCGGCGCATCGCCGAGGCGCTGGACTTCATGGAGGCGTGCGGCGTGACCGGCGACACCACGCCGACCCTACGCCAGACCGACTTCTACACCTCGCACGAGGCCCTGCTGCTGCCCTACGAGCAGGCGTTGACCCGAGTCGATTCGACGACCGGGGACTGGTACGACTGCTCGGCGCACCTGGTGTGGTGTGGCGATCGCACGCGCCAGCCGGACGGCGCCCACGTCGAGTTCCTGCGCGGCATCGGCAACCCGATCGCCATGAAGGCCGGTCCGTCGCTCAAGCCGGACGAGATGCTGCGTCTGATCGACGCGCTGAACCCCGCGAACGAACCCGGACGGCTGACCGTCATCGGCCGGTTCGGCGCCGACAAGGTGGGCGAGCACCTGCCGAAGCTGGTGCGCGCGGTGCAGCGCGAGGGGCGGACAGTGGTGTGGGCGTGCGATCCCATGCACGGCAACACGGTCAAGTCGGCGACCGGCTACAAGACCCGGCCGTTCGACCGCATCCTGGCCGAGGTCGAGCGGTTCTTCGCGGTGCACCGGGCCGAGGGCAGCCAGGCGGGCGGCGTCCACTTCGAGATGACCGGTCAGGACGTGACCGAGTGCACCGGCGGCGCCCAGGAGATCACCGAGAGCGGGCTCGCCGATCGCTACCACACCCACTGCGACCCCCGGCTCAACGCCAGCCAGGCGCTGGAACTGGCGTTCCTGATCGCCGAGAACCTCAAGCGCGAACGGGACGAGGCGCGCCGGCTCGCCGCCGCGCAGTAGCGGCGGCGCGGGCGCGGTTGTAGGCTCTGCCCATGCGGCCCGAGCCCGCCGAAATCAACCGCTGGACCGACAGCTACTTCGCGCGCACGCGGGAAATCGTGCGGCGCTTCGGCGACGTGCGCGCGACGTACGCCGTGTTCATGCGCCGCCCGGCTTGCTACGCCCCGCGCATCATGCGCGCGTGGCTGGACGGCGTGGCGCGGGCGCGCGGCATCGCCTTCGACATCGACAGCCCCTACGCGGAGGGCGATTGGGTCGGCGCCGGCGAGCCACTCTTGTACCTGGCCGGGCCGATGAGCGAGCTGGTCGACCTCGAGACGCTCTATCTGCAGAAGATCGGCGCGCCGTGCGTCGCCGCCTACGAGGCGTACCGCATGTGCGCGGCGCTGCCCAAGGTCAAGTTCATGGCCTTCGACGCGCGCCACTGTGCCGGTCTGGACATGGCCGAGATGATGGCGTACGCGGCCTCGGTGGGTTCGGCCGCGGCGCGGCGCGAAGTCGGCGCGGTCGGGTTCGTCGGCAACGCGACCGACGCCACCGCGCACTATTTCGGCGCCCAGGCGGGACTCGGCACCATGCCCCACGCGCTGGTCGGCTACGCGGGCTCGACCGTGCGCGCGGCCGAGATGTTCCACGAGACCTTTCCGGACATCGACCTGACCGTGCTGATCGACTACTACGGCAAGGAAATCAGCGATGGCCTGGCGACCGCGCTCCGGTTTCCCGAGCTCGCGGCCCAGGGGCGGCTTTCGCTCAGGATCGATACCCACGGCGGGCGCTACGTCGAAGGGCTCGACATTACCTCGTCCTACGCGGTGCTCGAACGCCACGTGCCGCGCGCGACGCGCCAGTACCGCACCGAGGACGAGCTCCGCTGGCTGGTCGGCACCGGGGTCACCGCGGCGGCGATCTTCCGTCTGCGCGAGGCGCTCGACGAATCCGGCTTTTCCAAGGTGCGGATCGTCGCCTCGTCGGGCTTCACCGTCGCCAAGTGCAAGGTCATGGCCAGCGTGAACGCGCCGATCGACATGGTCGGGACCGGGAGCTTCCTGCCCGAGGACTGGCCCGAGACCTACGCCACCGCCGACATCGTCGCCTACGACGGGCGCGAGAGCGTCAAGGTCGGCCGCGAGTTCCTGCTCAAGACCGCGCGCGGCAACGGCGAGGGGACGTGAGCGCGACGCTCGGCATCGCCCTCGCGCAAGTCAACCCCACGGTCGGCGACGTCGCCGGCAACGTCGCCCGGGTCAAGGAGGCGCGCGCCCGCGCGGCCAAAGCGGGCGCCGATCTGGTGATCGCCTCCGAGCTGGTCGTTCCGGGCTACCCGCCCGAGGACCTGGTGCTGCGCCCGGCGTTCCAGGAACGCATCGAGCAGGGCGTCGCCGAGCTGGCCGCCGCCACCGCCGACGGCGGCCCGGCGCTGATCGTCGGCGCGACCCATCGGGACAAGGGGCGGCTCCACAACGCGGCGCTGCTGCTCGACGCCGGCAAGGTCGCGGCCGTGCGGCTGAAGCACGAGCTGCCCAACTACGGCGTGTTCGACGAGAAGCGCGTGTTCGCCGCGGGCCCGCTGCCGGGGCCGGTGGCGTTCCGCGGCGCGCGCCTGGGGCTGATGGTGTGCGAGGACATGTGGTTCCCCGACGTGGCCGAGTGCCTGCAGGAATCCGGGGCCGACCTGCTCGTCGTCATCAACGGCTCGCCCTTCGACATCGCCAACGTCGACGCCCGGCTCAACCACGCGGTGGCGCGGGTGACCGAGACCGGCTTGCCGCTCATCTACGTCAACCAGGTCGGCGGCCAGGACGAGCTGGTGTTCGACGGCGGCTCGTTCGTGCTGGCGGGCGACCGCCGGCTCATCGCCCAGGCCGCGACCTGGCGCGAGGACCTGGTGACGACGCGCTGGGCGGCCGATGGCGACGGCCGGTTCGCGCCGGAACCCGGAACCATCGCGCGCAATTCCGAAGGCGTCGGCGCGATTTACCAGGCGCTCGTGCGCGGGCTCACCGACTACGTCGGCAAGAACCGCTTTCCGGGCGTCATCATCGGGCTCTCGGGCGGCATCGATTCAGCGCTGACCGCGGCGGTCGCGGTCGACGCCCTGGGGCCCGGCAAGGTCCACGGCGTCATGATGCCATCGCGCTTCACCTCCCAGGCCTCGCTCGACGACGCGACGGCGTGCGCCGGGCTGCTGGGCTGCGAGCTTTCGAACATCCCGATCGAGCCGGCGTTCCAGGCCTTCCTCGCCTCGCTGGCGCCAGTGTTCGGCGGCCGCCCGCCCGACACGACCGAGGAGAACATCCAGGCGCGCTGCCGGGGCGTCACCCTGATGGCACTGTCGAACAAGTTCGGCCACATGGTGCTGTCGACCGGCAACAAGTCGGAGATGTCGGTGGGGTACGCGACGCTCTATGGCGACATGTGCGGCGGCTATTCGGTGCTCAAGGACGTCTACAAGACCACGGTCTACAAGCTCGCGCGCTGGCGCAACCAGACGTTGCCCGAAGGCGCGCTGGGGCCGGCGGGCCGCGTGATCCCCGAGGCGATCCTGACCAAGGCGCCGACCGCGGAGCTCAAGCCCAACCAGACCGACCAGGATTCGCTGCCGCCCTACGACGCGCTCGACGACATCCTCGAGCACTTGGTCGAGCGCGAGCTAAGCCTAGGCGACGTGGCGAAGCGCGGCCACGACCCGGCGCTGGTCGCGCGCGTGTGGAACATGCTGCTGGTGGCCGAATACAAGCGGCGCCAGGCGCCGCCCGGCGTGCGCATCACGTCCAAGGCGTTCGGCCGCGACCGCCGCTATCCGATCACCGACGCGTTCCGGGACTAGCGGGACGACGGCTTCGGCCCTTGGGGCGGGCATGGTAGACCTTGGCGATGACGCCCACCGTCCGCTTCGCGCCCAGCCCCACGGGGCGGCTGCATCTCGGCAACGTCCGCATCGCGCTGGTCAACTGGCTCTACGCGCGCGCACACGGCGGCGTGTTCGTGCTGCGCATCGACGACACCGACCGCGAGCGTTCGCGGCCCGAGTACGACCAGGCGATCCGCGACGACCTGGCGTGGCTCGGGCTCGCGTGGGACCGGCTGGTGCGCCAGTCGGACCGCTTGCCGCGTTACGCCGGGGCGTTGCAGGCGCTGCGCGAGGCCGGGCGCGCCTATGCCTGCTACGAGACCGCGGACGAGCTCAAGACCCAGCGCGACGCCCTGCTCAAGCGAGGTCGGCCGCCGATCTACGACCGCGCCGGACTCCGGTTGGGCGAGGCGGACCGGGCGCGCCTGGAAAGCGAAGGGCGACGGCCGCACTGGCGTTTCCGGCTCGACGCCGGAACGGTCAAGTGGGACGACGCCGTGCGCGGCCCCCAGAGCATCGCGCTGGGCAGCCTGAGCGATCCGGTGATCGTGCGCGCGGACGGGCAGCCGACCTATACGCTGAGCTCGGTCGTCGATGACCTGGAGCTCGGCGTAAGCCACGTGATCCGGGGCGAGGACCACGTCACCAACACCGCCGCGCAGATCCCGATCGTCGAAGCGCTGGGTGCGCCGCCGGGCGGATTGTCGTTCGCCCACCTGCCGCTGCTGGTCGCCGCCGACGGGACCAAGTTGTCGAAACGCGGCGATGACCTGTCGATCGATGGGTTGCGCGCGGCGGGCATCGAGCCATTGACCATCGCCGCGCTGCTGGCGCGGCTCGGCACCGCGGACCCGGTCGAACCGCGCGTGTCCCTCGGCGAGGCGGTCGCCGGGTTCGACCTGACCCGCTTCGGCCGCGCCCCGGTGCGCTTCGCCCGGGCCGAGCTCGATCACCTCAACCACCGGGTCGTGGCAAGCCTGCCGTTCGCGGCGGTGCGCGAAAGCCTGGGTATCGCGGACGCCGACGAGGCGTTCTGGCTCGCTGTGCGCGACAACTGCACCCGCGTCGCCGACGCGCGGCGGTGGTGGGACGTGGTGCGCGGCCCCATCGCGCCGGTCGTCGAGGACGCCGGATTCCTCGCCACGGCGCTCGGCGCGCTGCCGCCGCTGCCGTGGGACGCGGATACCTGGACGGCGTGGACGAAGGCGGTCGCGGCGGCGACGGCGCGCAAGGGCCGTGCGCTCTACCGGCCGCTGCGCCTCGCGCTCACGGGTCTCGACCATGGGCCGGAGATGCGCTACGTGCTGCCGCTCATCGGCCGCGACCGGGCGGCGGCCAGGCTCGCGGGCAAGACGGCGTAAGCGATGGAACTCCGGCTTTACAACACCAGGACGCGGAAGAAGGAGTCGTTCGCGCCCGTCGACCCCAGCCACGTGCGTCTATATGTGTGCGGGCCGACGGTCTACGACCGCGCCCACGTCGGCAACGCGCGGCCCGTCATCGTGTTCGACGTGCTGGTGCGGATGTTGCGCCGGCTCTATCCGCGCGTCACCTACGTGCGCAACATCACCGACATCGACGACAAGATCATCGACGCGGCGAGGTCGAACGGCGAGGCGATCGACGCGCTGACCCGGCGCACGACCGAGGCGTTCCATGCCGACATGGCGGCGCTGGGCGCGGCTCCGCCGGACGAGGAGCCGCGCGCGACCGGGACGATCCCCGAGATGATCGCGCTGATCGAGACGCTGATGGCGCGCGGCCACGCCTACGCCGCCGACGGGCACGTGCTGTTCCACGTGCCGTCGTACCCGGGTTACGGCGGGCTTTCGGGCCGCGACATGGACGAGATGATCGCCGGCGCGCGGGTCGAGGTGGCGCCCTACAAGCAGCACCCGGCGGATTTCGTGCTGTGGAAGCCCTCGACCGCCGATCAGCCGGGCTGGCCGAGCCCGTGGGGGCGCGGCCGGCCGGGCTGGCACATCGAATGCTCGGCCATGTCCGAGAAATTCCTGGGCCGCGACTTCGACATCCACGGCGGCGGGCTCGACCTGATCTTCCCGCACCACGAGAACGAGATCGCCCAGAGCCTGTGCGCCCACCCCGGCGCCGAGTTCGCGCGGGTGTGGATGCACAACGGCTTCGTCACCGTCGAAGGCGAGAAGATGGCGAAGTCGGCCGGCAACTTCGTCACCGTGCGCGACGCGCTGGAGGCCGGTCATCGCGGCGAGACGATTCGGTTCTTCACGCTGACGACCCATTACCGCCAGCCGCTCGACTGGACCGACGAGGGACTCAAGGCCGCCAAGGCGAACCTGGATCGGTTCTACATCGCGCTGCGCGACGCCGGCGTGAGCGTGTCGCCCGGGCCGCCGGCGGACGACATGATGGCGGCGCTGGCGGACGACTTGAACACGCCCATGGCCATCGCCCGCTTGAACGAAGCCGTGACGGCGCTGAACAAGGCCAAGGCGGGCAACAGAGGTCCGCTCAAGGCCGCGTTGCTCGGCGCGGGCGAGGTCATGGGCCTGTTCGGTCACGACCCGGCCGCGTGGCTGCGCGGCGACGGGGACCGGGACGCCGATGGCGCCTTCGTGGAAGCCCGGATCGCGGCTCGACGCGCGGCGCGCAAGGCCAGGAACTTCGCCGAGGCCGATCGCATCCGCGACCAGCTCAAAGCCCAGGGCATCGTGCTCGAGGACAAGCCGGACGGCCGCACCGAGTGGCGGCGGGCGTGACGGCGCGCATCGAGGCCGCGCGGGTCGAGCTCATTCGCTGACGCGCTTGCGCCCCTTCGCTTTCGGGTCCCAGCGTTTTGCCAGTCCGGCGTCGAGCCCGAACAGATCGAGCGCGCGGCCGACCGTGTGGTTCACCATGTCGTCGAGCGTCGCCGGCTTGGCGTAGAACGCGGGCACCGGCGGCGCCACGACCGCGCCCATCTCGGTCACCGTCAGCATGTTGCGCAGGTGGACCGTGGTGAGCGGGGTCTCGCGCACGAGCAGGACCAGGCGGCGTCGCTCCTTGAGCGTCACGTCGGCGGCCCGCCCCAGCAGCGTCGTCGTCAGCCCGGTCGCGATCTCGGCGAGCGTCTTGACCGAGCACGGCGCGACGATCATGCCGTCGTGGCGGAACGATCCGCTCGACGGCGCCGCGGCCAGGTCGGCCGCGTCGTGGACGACCGAAGCGAGCCGGCGCACGTCGGCGACCTTGAGCCCGGTCTCGTGCGCCAGCGTCACCTCGGCGGTGCGCGACATGATCAGATGGGTCTCGACGCCGAGCCGCTCGAGCGCCTCGAGCACGCGCAGTCCGTAGACGATGCCCGAGGCGCCGCTGATGCCGACGACGAGGCGCTGGGTGGTGGCGGTGGTCATGGCCGCTTGCTATATTGAAAGAGTACCCGTCGCCGCGGACCACGTCCGGTGCGGGCGCGGGCCGCCAACGGACAAGATTTTCGTAAGGAGTTCGCCACGCCGATCATCGCCCCAGCATACAAGGAGCAGGCCATGGAGTCTGAAGCACGTCTGTCCGCCCTGGCTGAGAAGCACGCCGAGCTCGAGCGTCAGATCGAGGAAGAGAGCCATCGCCCGTTGCCCGATTCTCTCCTGTTGACCGAACTCAAGCGGCAGAAACTGCGAGTCAAGGAGGAGCTGGCGCACATCAAGGGAGCCGCCTGAACCCGAGTTCCTGGCCGGGCGGCCCGAAGCCGGGGCGGATGGCCCCGCCCCTGGTGCCCGGATCGACGTAGCCGAGTTGCCCGCGCAAGCCGGGGCGGTTGCGGAGCCCGTGGCGAGCCTCTATAAGGCGCGCCGTCGCAACCCGGAGGCCGCGCGTGCCATGGCCGTCGAACGCACGCTTTCGATCATCAAGCCCGACGCAACCCGCCGCAACCTGACCGGTGCGGTGAATGCCGTGCTCGAAAAGTCTGGCCTGCGCATCGTCCGCCAGCGGCGCCTGCGCCTGACCCGCGCCCAGGCCGAGGCGTTCTACGCCGTGCATAAGTCGCGCCCGTTCTTCGCCGGCCTGTGCGATTTCATGACCTCGGGTCCGGTCGTCGTGCAGGTGCTGGAAGGCGAGGACGCGGTCGCGCGCAACCGCGACGTGATGGGCGCGACCGACCCGGCCAAGGCGGCCGAGGGCACCATTCGCAAGCTGTTCGCCGAATCGATCGAGGCCAACAGCGTCCACGGCTCGGATTCGCTCGACAACGCCAGACGCGAGATCGCGTTCTTCTTCGCCGAGGTCGATATCGTCGATTGATGGCGTCTAGCGGTCGCGCGGGTTGAGCACCGCGGCGCCGGGGACCAGGGCGCCGTCGATCACGGCGATCTCGTCGATCACGCGCACCCGGCCCTCGGCGATCAGGCGCACGGCCAACGGATAACAGCGGTGCTCGGCCGACAGCACGCGCTCGCGCAGCGTCTGTGCCGTATCGCCGGGGTGCACGGGCACCGCCGCCTGCACGATGATCGGGCCGTTGTCCATTTCCGGGCGCACGAAGTGGACGGTGCAGCCGGTAAAGCGCACGCCCGCCTCGAGCGCCCGTTCGTGGCTGTGCCGGCCGGGGAACGCCGGCAGCAGCGACGGGTGGATGTTGATCAGCCGGTCGCGCCAGCGCTCGACGAAACCGTCGCCGAGCAGGCGCATGAACCCGGCGAGGCATACGAGCTCGGCCCCGGCCACCTCGAGCCTGGCCGTGAGCGCCGCGTCGAACGCGTCGCGGCTGGAAAACTTGGTGTGATCGACGACCTCGGCGGGAATGCCGGCGCGCCTCGCCCGCTGAAGCGCGGCCGCGGCGGGGCGGTTGGAGACCACGAGCACGATCTCGGCCGGGAACCCGGGCCCGGCGCAGGCTTCGATCAGCGCCTGAAGATTCGTGCCCGTGCCCGAGACGACGGCGGCGAGCCTCAGCCGTGCCACGACCCGAGCCCCGCGAGCTCGACGGCGCCCGGCCGGCCGGGATCGGCCGCACGCACCTCGCCGACGCGCCAGACGGTCTCGCCGGCCCCTTCGAGCGCAGCCGCGACCTCGGCGGCACGATCGCCCGGCACGGCCAGCACCATCCCGACGCCGCAGTTGAACGTGCGGGCGAGCTCGTGGGCGGCGATCGCCGGCCGGCCCGCGCCCTGCATGAGCCAGCGGAACACCGGCGGCAACGACCAGGCGGCGGCGTCGAGCATGGCGACGGTCCCCGCGGGCAGCAGGCGCGGCACGTTCTCGACCAGCCCACCGCCCGTGATGTGGGCGACGCCGTGCAGCAGCCGCGCCTGGGCGAGCGGAAGAACGGCCTTCACGTAGATCCGGGTCGGCGTCATCAGCGCCTGGGCAAGCGTGGCGTCGGGGGCGAACGGCGCCGGGTCGCCGAGCCCGATGCCGGCGGACGCGACCACCCGGCGAACCAGGGAGAAGCCATTGGCGTGAAGCCCGCTCGACGCCAGGCCGAGCAGCGCGTCGCCGGGTCGCGCCCCGTCGCCGCGCATCAGGTTCTCGCGCGCCACCGCGCCGACCGCGAAGCCCGCCAGGTCGTATTCCCCGTCGGCGTAGAAACCGGGCATCTCGGCGGTCTCGCCGCCGAGCAGGGCGCAGCCCGCGGCGCGGCAGCCGGCGGCGATCCCGGCGATGACCCGCTCGGCCGTGCCGACCTCGAGCCGGCCGGTGGCGAAATAATCGAGGAAGAACAACGGCTCGGCGCCGTGGGCGAGCACGTCGTTGACGCACATGGCGACCAGGTCGATGCCGACCCCGTCGTGCAACCCCGAGGCAAACGCGATCTTGAGCTTGGTGCCCACCCCGTCGGTGCCGGCGACGAGCACCGGGTCGCGGTAGCCGGCGCCGCCGGGCGCGAACAGACCGCCGAACCCACCGAGTCCGTCGAGCACGCCCGAACGCATGGTGGCGCGCGCGTGCGGCTTGATGCGGTCGACCAGCCGGGCCCCCGCGTCGATGTCGACGCCCGCGCCCTTGTAGGTGAGCTCCGAGATGGCGTCCTCGCCTCGCCGTGACCCGTTCGCTATAGTTGCCGCGGGTCGAGGCGGCGACCTTATCGCATGGGCGGGACATTGCAATGACGCGGACGCGCCCGTGGTTCGGGGCCCTGGCGCTCGTCGCGTTGGCGCTGGCGCCCGCCCCGCCAGCATTGGCCGACCCCTACACCGTGGCCGATGTCGCCGTGGACGAGACGGCGGCCGACGCCGCGACGGCGCGCGACGTGGCGATCGAGACCGGCCAGCGCGCGGCCTGGGCGACTCTGGTCCGGCGGCTGCTCGGCGACGCCGATGTCGACCGGGCGCTCGCGCTCGACGCCGCCGTGGTCGGACGCCTGGTCCAATCGTTCGAGGTGACCGAGGAGAAGGTCGCGCCCGACCGCTACATCGCGCGGCTGATCTATCATTTCGACGGGCCCGGGGTGCGTCGGGCGTTCCAGGGCGCCGGCATCACGCGCATCGCCGCCGCGAGTCCGCCAGTGCTCGTGCTGCCGGTGATCGACGACGGGATTCAGCCACGTTTGTTCGAGCTCGAGAATCCGTGGCGCGACGCCTGGCACGCCGCCGTCGCCAGGCCGGGGCTGGTGCCGATCGTGGTGCCGCTCGGCGACCTCAACGACATCGCGACGATCGACGCCGCCTTGGCGATCGGCGGCGACGCGGCCGCGCTCGGCGCCGTGGCCGAGCGCTACGGCACCGGCAGCGTCGCCGTGGCCGTGGCCCGAGTCGAGCCGACCGGCGAGATCGCCGTCACCCTCACCGTCCACCGCGGCCGCACCACCAACCTCGACATGGCGAGCTATCCGGCCACGGCCGATGCCGTCGACCCTGGCGCCGTCGCCGGCGAAGTATCGGCGCCGCCCTACGAGGCCGCGGTCGTCGGTACGCTCGCCCGGCTCGAGGAGTCCTGGCGCGCGGAAAGCCTGGTCGATACCGGCGTCAGCGCGGCGCTGACGGTCGAGGTGCCGGTGGCCGGCCTGGCCGATTGGCGGGATGTCAAGCGGCGCCTGGCCACGGTCGGCCTGGTGCGCGAGTTCGTCGTGGACGTCATGGGCGTCAAGGCCTTTACCGTGACCTTGAGCTACGGCGGCGACGAGGCGCGGCTGGCCTCGGCGCTCGGCGCGGCCGGCCTCGATCTGGCGCGCGAGGCGGACCTCTGGGTGCTGCGCCGCGCCACGGGCGCCGAGCCCCTCGCGTCCGAGACCGGCGGCACGACCGTAAATCCGTGACCCCACCGAGCCTCATCAGCCTGGCCCGTCTGGGATCGGCGCCGATCGTCGCGTGGTTGATCCTCGACGGGCACGACCGCGCCGCGTTCTGGCTGTTCGCCCTGGCCGGGCTCAGCGATGCCATCGACGGGCCGCTCGCCCGCGCGCTCGGGCGCGCGACCGCGCTCGGCGGCTATCTCGATGCGCTCGCCGACAAGGCCCTGCTGGTCGGGGCGTTCGTCGCGCTCGGCGTGCGCGACTTGGTGCCGGCGTGGCTCGTCGTCCTGGTCGCGACCCGCGATGTGCTGATCATCGCCGGGGTGATCGCGCGCAACCGGAAGGAGCACCGCCCGCGCATGGATCCGTCGCGCATCAGCAAGATGAACACGGCGGGGCAGGTGGTCCTGGTCGCCGTGGTGCTGGCCGAGCGGGGTCTGGGGTTCGCCTTAGCGCCGTGGGCGGCTATTCTGGTGTGGCTCGTCGCGGCGACAACGCTCGGCTCCGGCATGGCGTATCTTCTGGCGTGGACCCGACGGCGGCGCGTGGAGGCGGAACCGTGAGCGTACGAACCCAGATCATCGCCTGGCTCGCCGTCGTGGCGACCCTGGTCGCGGCGTTGGTCCTGCTCAAGGACATCCTGCTGCCGTTCGTGGCCGGGATGGCCGTCGCCTACTTCCTCGATCCCGCGACGGACCGGCTCGAACGGGCCGGGCTTTCGCGCACCGTGGCAACGGCCGTGCTGACCGTGGGGTTCTGCCTCGCCGTCGTGCTGTTGCTCGTGCTGCTGGTGCCGCTGCTGGTGAATCAGATCGAGAACCTGGCGGCGAGCCTGCCCGGCTACATCGAGGCGGCGCGCGCGAGCCTGATGGCGTGGAGCACGTCGCTGGAAGCGATATTGAGCCCGGCCGACCTCGAGCGCGTGCGAGCCGCGCTGGGCGACGCCGGCACGACCCTGCTCGGCTGGTTGCTCGACGCGCTGGGCAGCGTCGTGCGTTCGGGCCAGGCGGTGCTGAGCCTGGTTTCGCTCGCCGTCATCACGCCGGTGGTCTCGTTCTATCTGCTGCGCGATTGGGACAAGCTTCTCGGACGCCTCGACGCCATCTTGCCGCGCGAGCACGCGGAGGCGATCCGCGCCCAGGCGCGCGAGATCGACCGCACGCTGTCCGGCTTCGCGCGCGGCCAGGCGACGGTGTGCTTGATCCTGGCCGCGTTCTACGGCCTTGGCCTGACGCTCGCCGGGCTGCAGTTCGGGCTGTTCATCGGCTTGGCGGCCGGATTGATCTCGTTCGTGCCGTTCGTCGGTTCGATCGGCGGGCTGATCTCCTCGGTCGTGCTCGCCCTGTTCCAGTTCGACGAGCTTTGGCGCGTCGGCGCGGTCGCCGGCGTCTTCATCGTCGGCCAGGCGCTGGAAGGCAACGTGCTGACGCCCAAGCTGGTCGGCGATCGGGTCGGGCTGCACGCGGTGTGGGTCCTGTTCGCGCTGCTCGCCGGCGGAGCGCTGTTCGGTTTCGTCGGCGTCCTGATCGCGGTGCCCGTGGGCGCGGTGATCGGCGTGCTGGTGCGTTTCGCCATAGCCAAGTACAAGGGAAGCGAGCTCTACAAGGGCGCCGGAGACGGCGGCGGCGCGTGAACGGCGGCCAACTCGTCCTCGATCTCGGCCATCGCCCGGCGCTGGGCGCCCGGGACTTCCTGGTGGCGCCGTGCAACGCGGCGGCGATCGCCTGGATCGACCGCTGGCCCGATTGGCCCAGCCCGGCGCTCGTGGTCCACGGTCCCCCCGGCTGCGGCAAGAGCCATCTCGCGGCGGTGTGGCGCGCGCGCAGCGGCGCGGCGGCGATCGCGGCACGCGCGCTCCAGGGCGAGCCCGAGCCGTGGCGCGGCGCGCGCCCGGCCATGGTCGTCGAGGACGCCGACGGCGACCTCGACGAGACGGCGCTGCTGCATCGCTTCAACCTGCTGGCGGCGGCGCGGGGCAGCCTGGTGCTCACCGCGCGTACGCCGCCGGCGCAATGGGCGGTCCGGCTCGCCGATCTGCGCTCGCGCCTGGTCGGCGCCCCGGCCGTGGCGATCGCGCCGCCCGACGACGCGCTGCTCGGCGCCGTGCTCGCCAAGCTGTTCCGCGATCGTCAGCTCGCCGTCGCGGACGAGGTGACCGGCTATCTGGTGGCGCGCATGGAACGGACATTCGCCGCGGCGAACCGGCTGGTCGCGGCACTGGACGCGGCGGCGCTGGCCGAGCGCCGGGCGGTGACCGTGCCGCTCGCGCGGCTCGTGCTCGAGCGCGACGCGGCGTCGTAGCTCCACAGCAGAAGGGCGGCGTAGGCGCGCCAGGGTCGCCACGCTTCGGCGCGGCGCGCGAGCGCCGCCGGCGTCGGCCTGGAGCGGCCCGCCAGCGCCTTGGCGAGCCCAAGGTCCCCGGCGGGGAAGGCGTCACGGTCGCCGAGCGCGCGCAACGCGATGTAATCCGCCGTCCACGGCCCGATGCCGGGCAGGGCGAGCAGGCGCGCCCGCGTCGCCCTGGCCGGGCGGGCCGGATCGAGCAAGTCGGGATCGTCCGCGAGCGCCGCCGCCAGGGCCGCGATGGTTCGCGCCCGCGCCGGCATGACCCCGACCTCGGTCAGGTCGACGGCGGCGAGCGCCTGGGCGGTCGGGAACAGGCGCCACGAGCCGAACGCCGGTTCGCCCCAGCGCGTCGCGATGCGCCCCGCGAGCGTGCGGGCGCCGGTGACGCTGATCTGCTGGCCGAGCACGGCGCGCACTGCGAGCTCGAAGGCATCGACCGAGCCAGGCACGCGCAGGCCCGGGCGGGCCGCGATGAGCGGCGCCAGCACGGGGTCGGCGCCGAGCCGGGCGGCGATGAGCGCGGGCTCGGCGTCGAGATCGAAGGCTCGGCGCAGCCGCAGGGCGACGCCCGCGCGCGGGGCATCGGTCCACAGCCGCGCCACCAGGCGCGCGCGTCCCGGGTCGTCGCGGACCTCGATCCGGCATGGCGCGCCGCCGTGGCGAAAGACGCGCGAGTACCGCGCGCCCTCGACGGCTTCGACCCCGGCGACGGCGCGCGGCCCGAGAAACGCGAGCAATCCCGCCCAATCGAACGGCGGCCGGTAGCGCAGCCGCAAGGTCGTGGGCGCCGCCATGTTCAGCCCCGGATCAGCTCGCCAAGCCGGCGGCGCTGGCGGCCATCGCCGTCGAAGTTGGCCGGATCGAGCCAACGCTCGAACGCGGTGCGAATGTCGGGCCAATCGCGGTCGATGATCGCGTACCAGGCGGTGTCCCGGTTGCGGCCCTTGGTGATCGTCGCCTGACGGAACACGCCTTCGAAGCGGAAGCCCAGGCGCTCGGCCGCGCGGCGCGACGGCGCGTTGAGCGCGTCGCACTTCCACTCGTAGCGGCGATAGCCCAGCTCGTCGAACACGCGGCACATCATCAGCGCCATCGCCTCGGTCGCCGCGACGGAGCGCTGCAGCGCCGGCGCGTAGTGGATGTGGCCGACCTCGATGACGCCGACGGCCGGCTCGATCCTGAGGTAGCTCGCGAGGCCGAGCGGCCGGCCCGTCGCCGCGTCGATCACCGTGTGGAAAAGGGGATCGTCGCCCAGGCACGCCTGTTCCATCCAGCCCCGCAGGGCGGCCGCGTCGGTGAACGGGCCGTAGGGCAGGTAGGTCCAGTCGCGGCCGTCGCGGTCGGCGGCGAAGGCGTCGTGCAGCGGCCCGGCGTGACTCGGCTCGACCGGTTCGATCCGACAGGTGCGCCCGATCATCGGCTGGCGTGGCGGCCGCGGGCGCGGGGTCCAGCCGGGCACGGCAGCGCCGATAGGCTGGCCGAAGTCGTCGGTGCGCGTGCTCACGGCTTCGCTTCGGGCGCGTCGTGCGGCTTGCGCCGGCGCCGACGTCGGCCAGTGCCGGGCGGCCGGGGCGGGGCGGGCGCGGCTTGCGCTACGCCGTCGGCCACGGCGATCAGCGCCACGCGGTCGCCCGCGGCGCCGAGGGTGAGCCGACCCTCCTTCAGGGCGAGCGCCGCTTCGCCGAACACCTCGCGCCGCCAGCCGTGCAAGGCGGGCACGTCGGGCGCGGCCTCGGCCGCCAGCCGGTCGAGCTCGGCGCTGGTGGCGATCAGCCGCTGGGCGACGTGGTGTTGCTCGGATTGGTGCTTGAGCAGCACCTTGAGCAGATCGACCAGCGCGCCGGGAACGTTGTCGGTGGCCGGGCGCGGCGGCGGATCGGGGCATTGGTCGTCGGGCACCGCCAGCCCGCGTCCGACCGCGGCGAGCAGGCCCTGGCCGATGACGCCTTGGGCCAGGCCCTTGCTGAGGCCGCGCGTGCGAGCGAGCTCGTCCGTCGATGTCGGGTGGTGGGCGGCGATCTCGAGCAGCGCCTCGTCGCGCACCACCCGATTGCGCGGCAGGTCGCGCGTCTGGGCCTCGCGTTCGCGGTACGCGGTGACGGCCCGAAGCACGGCCAGAAACCGCCGATTGGTCGAGCGGCTCTTGAGCCGGCGCCAGGCCTCGTCCGGCTCCATCCGATAAACCCCAAGGTCGGTGAGCGACGCCATCTCCTCGCCCAGCCAGGCCTCGCGGCCGTTCGCGGCGATGCTCTCCGCTAGCTTGCCGTAGACCACGCGCAGGTGGGTGACGTCGGCCAGGGCGTAGGTGACCTGGCGCTCGCTGAGCGGCCTGTGCGACCAGTCGGTGAAGCGCGAGGACTTGTCGATGTGCTTGTGGGCGAGTCGCGCCACGAGCGTATCGTAGGACGCCTGTTCGCCGAAGCCGCACACCATGGCCGCGACCTGGGTGTCGAACATCGGTTGCGGCACGCGACCGCTGAGCTGGACGAAGATCTCGACGTCCTGGCGCGCCGAATGGAACACCTTGAGAACCTGGGGATTCGCCATGAGCTCGAGCAAGGGGGCGAGCGACATGCCTGGCGCCAGGGGGTCGATCGCGGCGGCCTCGTCGGGCCCGGCCACCTGCACCAGGCAGAGCTTCGGCCAGTAGGTCGTTTCGCGCATGAACTCGGTGTCGACGGTGACGAAGGGCGCCGCGGCAAGCCGCCGGCACAGCGCGGCCACGTCGTCGCTCGAGGTCAGGACCGGGTATTCGTCGGCCACCATGGCGCGGTCCTTCTAGCACCGGCGGCGGGCGACCGGTATCTCCGTGTTCGGGCGTCGGCTTGACAACGACGACCGATTGTTGCGGTGTTGCGCCGCCTTCCGCGCCACCCAGGGGCCGTTCATGCACCGCTACCGGAGCCACACCTGCGGCGAGCTCCGCCCCGCCGACGTGGGCCGGGTCGCGCGCCTTTCGGGTTGGGTGCATCGCAAGCGGGACCACGGCAACCTGTTGTTCGTCGACCTGCGCGATCACTACGGCCTGACCCAGTGCGTCGCCGAGGCCGGCGAGGTGGCGTTCGCCGCGCTCAACGCGCTGCGTTCCGAAACCGTGGTCACCATCACCGGCAAGGTCGTCGCCCGCACGGCGGAGACGGTCAACCCGGAGCTCGCGACGGGCGGGGTGGAACTGCGGGTGACCGAGGTCGCGGTGCTGTCCGAGGCCGAGCCGCTGCCGTTCCCGGTGGCGATCGAGGCTGATTATCCGGAGGACATGCGGCTGACGTATCGCTTCCTCGACCTCAGGCGCGAGGCGCTCCACCGCAACATCGTGCTGCGCTCGCGGGTCATCGCCAGCATCCGCCGGCGCATGACCGAAGCGGGTTTCCTCGAGTTCCAGACGCCGATCCTGACCGCATCGAGCCCCGAGGGGGCGCGCGATTTCCTGGTGCCCTCGCGCCTGCACCCGGGGAAGTTCTACGCCTTGCCGCAGGCGCCGCAGCAATTCAAGCAGCTGCTCATGGCGTCGGGGTTCGACCGCTACTTCCAAATCGCGCCGTGCTTCCGCGACGAGGACGCGCGCGCCGACCGAACCCCGGGCGAGTTCTACCAGCTCGACGTCGAGATGAGCTTCGTCGAGCAGGACGACGTGTTCGCCGCGATCGAGCCGGTGATCCACGGCGTGTTCACCGAGTTCAGCGCCAAGCCGGTCACGGCGCCGCCGTTCCCGCGCCTCGGTTACGCCGAGGCGATGCTGAAGTACGGCTCCGACAAGCCGGACCTGCGCAACCCGCTGGTCATCGCCGACGTGACCGGCGCCTTCGCCGGATCGGGCTTCAAGATCTTCGCCCGCGCGGTAGCCGATGGCGCGGTGGTGCGCGGAATTCCGGCGCCCGGCGCCGCCAGCCGGCCGCGCAGCTTCTTCGACAAGATGAACGACTGGGCGCGCGGCGAAGGCGCGGCCGGGTTGGGCTACGTCGTGTTCGGCGCCGACGGCGCCAAGGGTCCGATCGCCAACAACCTGGATGCCGAGCGCCTCGAACGCATCCGCGCCGCGACCGGCGCGGGTCCGGGCGATGCCGTGTTCTTCGCCTGCGACCGCGCGGCCAAGGCGGCCAGGCTCGCCGGGCTCGCCCGCGTCCGGCTCGGCGGCGAGCTCGGGCTCGGCGCGACCGACGCATTCCGTTTTTGCTGGGTCGTCGACTACCCGATGTACGAATACGACGAGGAGGCCAAGTCGATCGTCTTCAGCCACAACCCGTTCTCGATGCCGCAAGGCGGGCTGGCCGCGCTCGAATCCAAGGACGCGCTCGCGGTCCTCGCGCACCAGTACGACATCGTGTGCAACGGCATCGAGCTGTCGTCGGGCGCGATTCGCAACCACGAGCCGGCGACCATGGTCAAGGCGTTCGAGATCGCCGGCTACACCCGGGAGGACGTGGAGCACCGCTTCGGCGCGCTCTACCACGCGTTCCAGTACGGCACGCCGCCGCACGGCGGACTGGCGCCCGGCATCGACCGCATCGTCATGCTGCTGGCCGAGGAGCCGAACCTGCGCGAGGTCATCGCCTTCCCGATGAACCAGCAGGCGCAGGACCTGCTCATGGGCGCGCCCGCCGAGGTCACGGACAAGCAACTCCGCGAGCTGCACATCCGCGTGGCGCCGCCGCCCAAGGCGGCGTCGTAGCCGCGGTTACTCCGGCGGGCGCACGACGACGTCGACCACGCGAAGCCTGCCGTCGCGGATCGCGAAGCTCAGGTCGGCCTCGCCGCCGGTCGGACAGCAGTTGGCGTCGTCGGGCCGCCACAGCCCACTCGTCGCGGTCATGGTCGCGAAGTCGATGACGATGCCCTTCCAGACGGCCAGGTCGGGCGGCAGCCGTTCGGCGATGTCGTCGCCCCACCCCGGTGTCGCGCCGTCGCGCCACGGCGAGGCCGCGATGGCGGTCCGCCGGTCGCCCGCGCGGCCAAAGAGATAGTAGTCCCAGTTCGCGCCCGAGCCCGTGTAGCCGACGCGCACGACCAGGAGCCGGCCCGCGACGCCGTCGATGATCTCGGGTCGCGCGATCCACGCCAGCCCGACGTCGTATTCGAGACGCAGCAGGGGCTGGCCCGCCGCATCGTAGAGTCGGATCGCGCTCGCCCGATAGGGCAGCTCGTAGTCGAACACCCATTGCGGCGGCCGCTGGTCCCCGGCCAGGTCCTCGTAGAAGCCGTAGAGCAGGTAACGGGCGCTGGCGTCGCCCTGGCCGAGAGTGCCCTGCTCCAAGCGTTCGCAGTAGACCGGCCACGGGCGATCGGCATCGTAGCAGGGGTCGGGCAGATCGGGCGCCGCCACGGCCGCCCGGGCGGCCAACGCCGCGATCAGGACGAGGAAACCGACGCGAACCGGCATGGTCCCTACCATGCCACACATCGCCGCGCCGTGACGGTCAGGACTCCCCAGGGACAAAGGCGGGGCGCGCTGCGTGCGCGCCCCGCGAGTTCAGGGAGGACACACCATGAGCAACCGCGGCGGCGATGGTGTCACGTGAGCGCCGCGGGACCGCAAACGTGGCATCGCGACCCGGGTCGCACGGCCCCCCGACCGGCAACCGCACGTGGCTCGCTCCAATTCGCCCCGCCGCGGACCTTCATCCTTTCGTACTCCTCGCACCTGCGCCTACGAGCAACCGCTGGTCGCGCCGCAGGATTCGCACTTCAGACACGTGCCGTTGCGCACCAGCGTGAGCTGGCCGCACTCGCCGCACGCCTCGCCTTCGTAGCCCTTGCCGCGGGCCTCCCGCACCCGGTCGATGATGCCGACCGACGCGGCGCCGACCGCCAGGCGCGCTTCGAAGGACTCGGACTGGTGGACCCATTGCGCCGTCGCCGCGTCGATCGGCAAGGCGCTCGATACGCCACCCTCGACGACCCTGAGCGAACCGCGCACGAAGCCCCGACTCACGCTCTGCTTGATCACCGTCGCCATGACCGCCGCCCGGGCCTCGGCCGCCTCCTTGCCGCGCGCGCTGTCTCCGGTACCACGGCCGACGTCGGCGATGCCGCGCCCAACGCTGTCGGGCAGCAGATCGGACTGCTCGACGTGGGCAAGGTCGTGGCGATCGAGGTAAGAAATCGCGAGCTCGCGGAAGATGTAATCGATGACCGACGTCGCCATCTTGATGGCGTCGTTGCCCTCGACCATGCCCGAGGGCTCGAAGCGGGTGAAGGTGAAGGACTCGACGAACTGCTCGAGCGGCACGCCGTATTGCAGGCCCATCGACACGGCGATCGCGAAGCTGTCCATCAGGGCGCGGAAGGCCGAGCCCTCCTTGTGCATGTCGATGAAGATCTCGCCGAGCGAGCCGTCGTCGTACTCGCCGGTCCGCATGTACACCTTGTGGCCACCGACGATGGCCTTCTGGGTGTAGCCGCGCCGGCGGGGCGGCAGGGTGCGACGTCCGCTGACGCGGACGACCTCGCGCACCACCTCGCGCACGACGCGCTCGGTCGGCGCCGGGCTGTCCGCCTCGTCGTCGTCCTCGGCCTCGTCGAGCACCAGGGCGGACAGCGGCTGCGACAGCTTGGAGCCGTCACGGTAGAGCGCGTTGGCCTTGAGCCCGAGCCGCCATGACAACTGGTAGGCACCCTTGCAGTCGGCGACCGTCGCGCCGTTCGGCATGTTGATGGTCTTCGAGATGGCGCCCGAGATGAACGGCTGCGCCGCCGCCATCATGCGGATGTGACTCTCGGCCGAAAGACACCGCTTGCCCAGCCGGCCGCACGGGTTGGCGCAGTCGAACACCGGCAGGTGTTCCGCCTTCAGGAACGGCGCGCCTTCCAGGGTCATGGCGCCGCAGCAATGGATGTTGGCGGCCTCCACGTCGGCCCTGGCGAAGCCGAGCGCCGCCAGCATGTCGAAACCGGGATCGTCGAGCCGGGCCTTGTCGAGACCGAGCACGCGCGTGCAGAACTCGGCGCCCAGCGTCCACTTGTTGAACACGAAACGGATGTCGAACGCGCTCGCCAGGTTGGACTCGACCGCGTCGATCGCGGCGTTGCTGAAGCCCTTGGCCTTGAGCGCGGCGTGGTTGAGCCGCGGGGCGTCCGCGAGCGTGCCGTGGCCGACCGCGTGGCGCGTAATGGCCTCGACCTGGCGCTCGTCGTAGCCGAGCCGGCCGAGCGCCTGGGGCACGGTGCGGTTGATGATCTTGAAATAGCCGCCGCCCGCCAGCTTCTTGAACTTGACCAGGGCGAAGTCAGGCTCGATGCCGGTGGTGTCGCAATCCATGACCAAGCCGATGGTGCCGGTGGGCGCGACCACGGTGGTCTGGGCGTTGCGGTAGCCGTGCGCCGTGCCCAGCTCGAGCGCCAGGTCCCACGCCGCCTCGGCCGCGGCGACGATCGCAGGGTCGGGGCAATCCTGGGCCCGCAAAGGCACCGGCGGGATCGCCAAGCCCTCGTAGCCCTGGCTCTCGCCGTAGGCCGCGCGGCAGTGGTTGCGGATCACGCGCAGCATCGGCTCGCGGTTCTCGGCGAAGCGCGGGAAGGTGCCCAGCTCCTTCGCCATCTCGGCCGAGGTCGCGTAGGCGACACCGGTCATCAACGCCGTGATCGCGGCGATCAGCGCGCGCCCCGGTTCGCTGTCGTAGCCGAGCCCCTCGGCCATCAGCAGTCCACCGACGTTGGCGTAGCCGAGCCCCAGCGTGCGGAACTCGAACGAGCGCTGGGCGATGGCGCGCGACGGGAACTGCGCCATCAGCACCGAGATTTCGAGCACGACGGTCCACAGCCGGCAGCCATGGGCGAACGCCTCGATGTCGAAGGCGCCGTCGGGGCGGCGGAACTTGAGCAGGTTGAGCGAGGCCAGGTTGCACGCCGTGTCGTCGAGGAACATGTATTCCGAGCACGGGTTCGAGGCGTTGATGCGCCCCGACGCCGGGCAGGTATGCCAGTCGTTGATCGTGGTGTCGAACTGCAAGCCCGGATCGGCGGACGACCACGCGGCGTACGCGATGCGATCCCACAGGCTGGCCGCCTCGACGGTCTTGGCCACCCGGCCGTCGGTCCGCCGGATCAGCTTCCAGGGGCCATTGGCGGCGACCGCGTCGAGGAAATCGTTGGATACGCGCACGGTGTTGTTGGCGTTCTGCCCCGACACGGTCAGGTACGCCTCGGAATCCCAGTCCGCGTCGAAGATCGGGAACGCGATCCGGGTTTCGCCCTGTTGGGCGAGCTGGAGCGCCCGCTGGATGTAGGCGTCGGGCACCATCGCCTTGCGCGCGGCGCGCAAGGCCTTGCCGAGCGCCGGGTTCTCGGCCGGGTCGCAGCGGCCGGGGCCGGTGCCCTGGTGCGCCGCGTCCATGATCCCGGCCAGGCCGCGCGCGCACGCCTTCGACCCGGCGACCAGCGCGGCGACCTTCTGCTCCTCGCGCACCTTCCAGTCGACGAACAGCTCGATGTCCGGGTGATCGACGTCGACGACCACCATCTTCGCCGCGCGCCGCGTGGTGCCGCCCGACTTGATCGATGCCGCCGCCCGGTCGCCGACCCGAAGGAAGCTCATCAGCCCCGACGACTTGCCGCCGCCCGACAGCGCCTCGCCCTCGCCGCGCAGCCTGGAGAAGTTGCTGCCGGTGCCGGAGCCGTACTTGAACAGGCGCGCCTCGCGCACCCACAGGTCCATGATGCCGTTCTCGTTGACCAGATCGTCGTCGACGCTCTGGATGAAGCAGGCATGGGGTTGCGGGCGCTCGTAAGCGCTGGTCGAGCGCGTGACCTCGCCGCTCGCGTGGTCGACGTAGAAGTGCCCCTGGGCGGGACCATCGATGCCGTAGGCCCAATGGAGCCCGGTGTTGAACCACTGTGGCGAATTGGGCGCGCCCATCTGATCGCACAGCATGCGGCGCATCTCGTCGAAGAAGGCGCGCGCGTCCGCCTCCGACTCGAAATAGCCGGCCCGCCAGCCCCAGTACGTCCAGGTGCCGGCCAGCCGGTCGAACACCTGTTTGGCCGAGACCTCGCCGACCATGGCCGCGCCCGCCTTGGCGCGCCGCCGCCACAGCCACGCCGGCACCCCCGCCTCCGCGACCGGTTCGGTCTCGCCGGGCACGCCGGCCTTGCGGAAGTACTTCTGCGCCAGCACGTCGCACGCGACCTGCGACCACGACTCCGGCACCTCGATGCCGTCGAGTCGAAACACCGTCGATCCGTCGGGGTTGCGGATTTCGCTCGTCGTTGTCCGAAAGCCGATGCCGTCGTAGGCGTCCTTGCCGGCAACGCTGAACAGACGGGCGACGCGCATGAACTCCCCCACTAACCCCTGAACCTCGGTGCCGGTATCGTGGCCGCTTGCGCGCGGACCGATAGCTTGTGGTACCGAAGGTCACTATCCCCAAGGGCTAGGATACTCATCCCGCGAGTTCGTATCTGTCAACAGTATGTGGTAGGAGGCAGGGAATCCCCATACTAGATGCGGGGTGGTTACGGCGATGTGTCACTTCATCAGCGCCGATCTCGGCGTGGGGCGCCAGCCACTTGGCGGCCCGATTCGACAGCACGGACAAGCTCGGCCCACCGTCGGCACCGGCCCCGAGCGGCGGGGCGATGGGTCGCGGGCGACGGCGAATCGAGCGTTCAGGGGGCGGAACCCTTTACGGCGCTGGATGCGCCGGGCAAGATCGGCGGTATCGCCAACGAGGTTTTTTTGATGTCGCTCCGAACGCTGCTGTTCACGCTTCTGCACGGGTCGCTCGGAACGCTGCTGTTCACGCTCCGGCACGGCAAGCTCGTCGGCAGCGACAGCCAGGGCAACCGCTACTACGTCGAGAAGGCGCGCCACGGGGCGGCGCGTCGCTGGGTGTTTTATGCCGGAGTCCCCGAGGCCTCGGCGGTGCCACCGGAATGGCACGCCTGGCTGCACCGCACCACCGATCGGCCGCCGTCCGAGGCTCCGCTGCCCACCAGACCCTGGGAGAAGGAGCACCTGCCGAATCGTACAGGCACGCCCGAAGCCTACCTGCCGTCTGGGCACCTGCTCGGCGCGGGGGGCAGGGCCAAGGCGACCGGCGACTACGAGCCGTGGCGGCCCTGATCCGATACCAAAGTTGAAGAAGGACTCGTAAACCGTTGACTCGACACGCTATCGAGACCGTCATGGGTGCGGTCGTTCTGATCGTCGCCGGGTTCTTCCTGGTGTTCGCGTACACGCGCGGCAACGTCGCCGCGGTCGCAGGCTACTCGATCACGGCCAAGTTCTCGGCGATCGACGGACTCGACGTCGGCGACGACGTGCGTGTCAGCGGCATCCGGGTCGGCTCGGTGACGGGCCAGACGCTGGACCCGGAGTATTTTCGCGCCGTGGTCGCCATGAGCATCGATCCCTCCGTGCGGCTGCCGGCCGATACCTCGGCGCTGATCGCGAGCGACGGCCTGCTCGGCGGCAAGTACGTGGCGCTCGCGCCCGGCGGTCTCGATGAGATGCTCGAGCCGGGCGCCGAGATCACCTTGACCCAGCCGGCGGTCAACCTTGAAACCCTGCTCGGCAAGTTCATCTACAATGCCGGGGCCGGCTCGGATTTGGCCGGCCAGGACTAGGGGCCCGATTCGAGGGACCCGGAACCAGGGGCGGGGTGCTCGGCTCCGCGACGACATGACCAGGGCTTCCCGCGCGACCGCGCATCCGAAATGGCTCACGCCCGAGGGCTCGCCCGTGAGCTGCGTCGAGAAGATCAAGGTTCTCAACGAAAACCTCGAGGAGATCCGCCAACTCTCCCAGGACGCGCTGGAGGACGCGCTGCTCATGGGTTGCGACGCGGCCCAGGTGCGCGCCGTGCTGCACGGTCTCGTCGATCGGCTCGACGCGACGTTCAAGTCGTAGGCGTGACGTGGTTCGCGGAGCCGTCGGCGCGCTCGTCGCGCTGGCCGCCGTCGCGGGGCTGGATGCCGCCGCGGCCGAACCCACGGTCGCCGTGCTCCAGGGTTTGGACAAGGTCACCGCCCGGGTCTCCACCCTTGACGCGCCGCTCGACGTCGCCGTGCGCTTCGGTACTCTCGAGTTGGTGGTCCGGGCCTGCCAAAAGGCGCCGCCCGAGGAACCGCCCGAAAGCGCCGCCTTCCTCGAAATCCGCGAGCTCGTGCCCGATGCCCCGGCGCGCTCGGTGTTCAGCGGCTGGATGTTCGCCTCGAGTCCGGGGCTGTCCGCGCTCGAGCATCCCGTCTACGACGTCTGGGTGCTCGACTGCCGCGTGCCGGCGCCGGAACCGGAGCCGGCGGCCCAGCCCTGAGGGTCCTCAGAACCGGGCCTCTTGGCCGAGCGCGTCCGCGAGCAGCTCCAGGTAGCGGGCGCGCGGGACCGCGATGGCGCCGAACTGGCGCAGGTGCTCGGTCAAGAACTGGGTGTCGAGCAGGACGAAGCCGCCGCGCTTCAGCCGCTCGACCAGGTGGACGAGCGCGACCTTGCTCGCGTCCCGTGCCCGGCCGAACATGCTTTCGCCGAAGAACGCGGCGCCGAGCGCGACGCCGTAGAGACCGCCGACCAGCGCGCCGTCGCGCCAGGTCTCGACGCTGTGCACGTAGCCCATGCGGTGCAAGGCGGTGTAGGCGTCGATGATGGCGTCGTTGATCCAGGTCTCGTCCCGTCCGGCGACCGGTTCGGCGCACGCCCGGATGACCTGGTCGAACGCGCTGTCGACGCGCGCCTCGAAGCGGGCGGCGGCGACGGTGCGCGCGAGCCGGCGGGGCACATGAAAACCGTCGAGCGGCACGATGCCGCGCACATGGGGCTCGATCCAGTGCACGCCGAGATCGCCGCGGTGCTCGGCCATGGGGAACACGCCGACCGCGTAGGCGCGCAACACCAGTTCCGGGTCCAGGCCCGTGGGGGGTCGCGCGGGTCGCGCCATCCTGTGCCGTGCCTCTGGCGGCGGACCGCCGCTCAGCCTTCCGCCATGAAGCGATCGAGCCAGCCGATATCGTAGTGGCCGTCGGCGAAATCCGGCGCGCGCATGATGCGCTGGTGCAGCGGGATCGTCGTCCGGATGCCTTCGACGACGTACTCCTCGAGCGCCCGGCGCAGCCGCATCAGGCATTCGTTGCGGGTGCGGCCGTGGACGATCAGCTTGGCGATCAGGCTGTCGTAGTAGGGCGGCACCCGGTAGCCGCCATAGAGCGCCGAATCGACCCGCACCCCGAGGCCGCCGGGCGCGTGGTACTGGCCGACCTGGCCGGGGCTCGGGGCGAAGGTATCGGGGTCCTCGGCGTTGATGCGGCATTCGATGGCGTGGCCGATGGCGCGCACCTCGTCCTGCTGGAACGAGAACGGCGCGCCCGCGGCGATGCGGATCTGCTCGCGCACCAGGTCGATGCCGGTGACCGCCTCGGTGATCGGGTGCTCGACCTGGAGCCGCGTGTTCATCTCGATGAAGTGGAAGTCGCCGTCGTACAGGAATTCGACGGTGCCGGCGCCGCGGTAGCCGAGCTCGCGCATGGCCCGGGCGCAGGTCTCGCCGATGCGCGCGCGCTCGGCGTCGTTGAGCGCGGGCGAGGGCGTCTCCTCGATCAGCTTCTGGTGCCGGCGCTGGAGCGAGCAATCGCGTTCGCCGAGATGGACCGCGCCGCCGTGGCCATCGCCGAGCACCTGAATCTCGATGTGGCGTGGCCGGGCCAGGAACTTTTCCAGATAGAGCGAACCGTCGCCGAACGCCGCCAGCGCCTCCCGCGCGCAGAGCGCGAACGCCGGGGCGATCCCGGCTTCGTCGTGGACGACCTTGATGCCGCGCCCGCCGCCGCCCGCGGCCGCCTTGAGCATGACCGGGTAGCCGATGCCCCCGGCGATCCGCCGCGCCTCGGCGGCGTCGGCGAGCGGTCCGTCCGAGCCCGGTACGACCGGCACGCCGAGCCGCGTCATGGTCGCCTTGGCCGCGATCTTGTCGCCCATCAGCCGGATGTGCTCGGCGGTCGGCCCGATGAAGGCGAGGCCGTGGGCCTCGACGATCTCGGCGAAGCGCGCGTTCTCGGACAGGAATCCGTAGCCCGGGTGGATCGCGTCGGCGTTGGTGATTTCGGCCGCGGACACCAGCGCCGGGATGTTGAGGTAGCTCGCGCTCGCCTCCGGCGGTCCGATGCACACGCTTTCGTCGGCCAGGCGCACGTGCATCGCGTCGGCGTCCGCGGTGGAGTGGACGGAAACCGTGCGAATCCCCATCTCGCGGCAGGCGCGGTGGATGCGCAGCGCGATCTCGCCCCGGTTGGCGATGAGCACCTTGTCGAACACGGACGCTCCCTAGCCGAGGACGAGCAGGACCTCGCCGAACTCCACGGGCGTGCCGTTGGCGACGCGAATCTCGAGTACCGTGCCGGCGCGCGGCGCCTTGATCGGGTTCATCACCTTCATGGCCTCGATGATGACCAGGGTCTGGCCCTCGGCCACCACGTCGCCGAGCTTGACGAACGCCGGCGCGCCCGGCTCGGGCGCCAGGAACACGGTGCCGACCATGGGCGAGGCGACCGCGCCTGGCGGTGCGTGGCCCGTCGCGGGGCCGGCCGGTACGGCCGGCGCCACGTGGCCGCTGGGAATGGCGGGAGCGTGGCTCGCCGCAAGGTTCGCACCGCTCGGGCGGGCGACGCGCACGTGGCGGTGGCCCTCGGCGTACTCGATTTCGCTGAGCCCGGTCTCCTCGAGCAGCGCCGCGAGCCGGCGGATCAGATCGGGATCGACGTCGAATCGCGCCATCAGTGGCCCGCGATCAACCGCGCCGCCGCGCCGAGCGCCAGTTCGTAGCCGTGGGCGCCGAAGCCGCAGATCGAGCCGGTGGCGGCGCGGGCCACGTAGGAATGGTGGCGGAACGGCTCGCGCCGGTGGACGTTCGACAGGTGAACCTCGACTACGGGGACACCCGCCGCCGCCAGCGCGTCCATCAGCGCGATCGAGGTGTGGGTCAGGCCGCCGGCGTTGATGACGATGGCGGCGGCGCGATCGCGCGCCTCGTGCACCCAGTCGATGAGCTGGCCTTCGTGGTTGGTCTGGCGCGCGACCACGGCGAGCCCCAGCCGCTTGGCGGCCTTGGCGCACAGCGCTTCGATGTCGGCGAGCGTCGCGCGGCCGTAGACCTCGGGCTCGCGGTGGCCGAGCAGGTTCAGGTTCGGGCCGTTGAGGACGTAGACGGTGGGCGTACGCTTGGCCACGACGAAGTCCCTGGCGGGGGGCGCGCCAAGGGCGCGCGAACGGGATGCCATCGCACGACTCGCCGGGTCCGTCAACTGCGCCCGGGCCGGCGCGTCAGAGCTCGGGCTCGGTGGCGGCGACGATGTCCTGGGCCTGGAGCGCAGCGGGCGTTCCGGCCGCCAGGCCCTTGAGCGCGCGCTCCGCGAAATGGCGCGCGTCCTCGCGGCGTCCCAGCAGCAGGGCGTTCTCGGCGGCCGCCAGCGCGGCCTCGGGCTCACGGCCCTGGCGGCCGTAGGCCTCGCCGACCAGGCGCCAGGTGGCGGAGAAGTCGCGATCGCCGCGCAGCGCCGCCTCGAGGTGTTCGACTGCCGCGTCGAGCCGGGTCGCGTCGCCGCTCTCGAGCAGCGCCTGGGCGAGGCCGACCCGCAGCAGGGGCTCGTCGGGCAGCGCCGCGACGGCGGCCTCGTAGTCGGGCACCGCCTCGGCGACCCGCCCGCTTTCATAGAGCACCTGGCCCTTGAGCTCGTGGAAGAACGGGTCGCCCGGCGATTCCGCGAGCAGCCCGTCGAGCAGCGCCAGCGCGCCGGCCAGATCGGATGTGCGATGCAGCGCGATCGCGCGCCCGTAGCGCGCCGGTACCGAGATGTCGTCGGCGGGAAAACGCCTGAGCGCCGACTGGGTCGGCTCGATGAACCCGGCGAGCTTGGCGCGGATGCGATCGAACAACACCTCGAACTCGGGCGGCGTTGGCGCGTCGGCGAGCGGCGAATTGGCGACGAAGTTGCGCACGAGCTCGACGCGATCGCGCGTCAGCGGATGGGTCGCGAGGTACGGATCCTGGCGGGTCGGGCTGAGCAATTCCTGGTCCGCGAGCCTGTCGAGGAACGTGAGCAACCCGCGCGCCGACAACCCGGCCGCGTCCAGATAGCGCAGCGCCGCCTGGTCGGCCGTGCTTTCCTGGGCGCGGGAGTAACCGAGCAGCGCCCGTTCGGCGACGCCGGTGCCGCTGGCGGCGATCGCGACTCCCGCCTCGCCGCCGCCGACCACGGCGACGGCGACGCCGAGCAGGGTGGCGAGCAGGGCGGCACCGCGCGCGTCGCTCAGCGCCTTCCTGGTGCGGATCAGGTGGCCCCCGGCGATGTGGCCGGTCTCGTGGGCGACGACGCCGATCAGCTCGCCGGCGTCCTCCGCCTCGAGGAACAGGCCGGTGTTGATGAACAGGTTCGTGCCGCCGGCGACAAACGCGTTGATGCCCTTGTCCTCGACCAAGTACACGTGGATGGCGGCCGGATCGAGTCCGGCGGCCTGGAACACCGGGGTCGTGTAGAGTCGGATCGCGTGCTCGATCTCGGCGTCGCGGATCAGGCGCAGCGGCTTGCGTTCGGCGACGGCAGGCGTCGCGGCCAGCAGGCCGGCCAACAGGAGGGTAGCGAAGCGGGGCATGAGCGGAACATGGTGCGCGGGCACGGTTCAGACTAGTGCTTTCGGCTCGGCGGTGCGACACCGGTGCGTCGGCGTCACGGCGCTGGCCGTGTTGGCCTTGGCGGCGTGCGGCGCGCCCGCCGGCGCGCCGCCGGCGCCCGTCGAGGAAGGGTTCTACGGCGCCGTCGCCGGCGACGAGCCGCGCGCCGTTCTGGTCGCCCGCGACGCGCTGGTCGCCGGTGGCGGCGCGGTGGACGCCGCGGTCGCGTACTATTTCGCCGCGGCGGTCACGTACCCGGCCGGGGCTTCACTGGGCGCCGGCGGCAGCTGCGTCGTCTACGACGCCGACGCGAACGCGGCCGAGGCGCTTGACTTCCTGCCGCCGGCCACGAGCCAGCCGCCGGACGGGCGCCGGGCCGTGGCCGTTCCGGCGCTGGCGCGCGGGCTTTACGCGCTGCACAGCCGCTACGGCCGCCTGCAGTTCGGCCAGTTGCTCGCCCCGGCCGAGGCGCTGGCGCGCTTCGGCCATCGCGTTTCCCGTGCCCTGGCCGCCGAGGTCGCCGAGGCCGCGCCCGCGATGGCGGCGGAGCCGGCCCTGGCGCGCGTGTTCGGCGGGCTCACGGAGGGCTCGGACCTGGTGCAGCTCGAGCTCGCGGCGACGCTGTCGCAGATGCGCACCCGCGGGGTCGGCGACTTCTACACCGGCGGGCTGGCCCGGCGCCTGGTCGCGGACGCCGAGGACGCCGCGACGGACCTCACGTTCGAGGCGCTGGCGAATTTCAAGCCCGTGTGGCGCGCCACGGCCGACCTCGATGTCGGATTCGCCGTCGCCCATGCGCCGCCGCCGCCGCTCACGGCCGCGGCCTCGGCGCTGGCGGCGTTCGCCATGATCGACCAGGCGGGCGGCGTCGCCTCGGCGGGGGCGGGCGAACGCGCCCATCTGCTGATCGAGACCGGGCTGCGCGCGCTGGCCGACCGGGTCGGCTGGGACGGCGAGGACGGCGCTTCGGCGCTCGACGCGACGCGGCTCGCGACTCTCATGGCCGGATACCGGAAGGATGCCGCGACCGATCCGGCGGCGCTGCCAACGCCACCCGGGCCGCAGCACGAGAACCCCGCGGGCGCCGGCTTCGCCGCGGTCGACAGCCGGGGGTCGGCGGTCGCGTGCGCGGTGACGATGAACAACCTGTTCGGTTCGGCGCGCTTCGCGGCCACCACCGGGGTGCTGCTGGCTGCGGCCCGCAAGCCCGGGCCCGCCTCGCTGGTGCCGGTGATCGTCGCCAACCACAATTCGCGCGAGGTGCTGTTCGCCGGGGCGTCCGTCGGCGGCATCGCGGCGCCGGCGGTCATGGCGCAGGTTCTGGCCGACGTGTTCGACGCCGAGGTGCCCTTGGGCGACGCCATTGGCGCGTCGCGCGCGGTCCATCTCGGCAACCCCGACTTCGTGGTCCCCGAGCCCGACCTGCCTGACCCGGTGAAGGCGGCGCTCGCCGGTTTCGGCCACCACCTGAGCGCGCCCTTCACCCTTGGTCGGGTCAACGCGATCTCGTGTCCCGAAGGATTGCGGACCCGGCCGGAATCGTGCCGGGCGGTAACGGACCGGCGCGGCAACGGCATGGCCGTGGGCGGTTAAGCCGATGGCGCTCAAGGTCGCCGGACGGGCGTCGATCGCGCCCTTCCACGTCATGGAGGTCATGCGCGCCGCCGCCGAACGCGAGCGCGCCGGGGGCGAGGTGCTGCACCTCGAGGTCGGCCAGCCGAGCACCCCGGCGCCGCGGGGCGTGCTCGAGGCGGCGCGTCGGGCGCTTGCCGAGGAAAGCCTAGGCTACACGCTCGCGCTCGGCATCGATCCGCTGCGCGAGGCGATCGGCCGGCACTACCGCGACCGCTACGGCGTCGAGGTCGACGCACGCCGCGTCGTGGTGACCACCGGCTCGTCGGGCGGATTCCTGCTTGCGTTCCTGGCCGCGTTCGACCCCGGCGATCGGGTCGCGCTCGCCGCGCCCGGCTATCCCTGCTACCGCAACATCCTGGCGGCGCTCGGGCTCGAGCCCGTGGCGCTGCCGGTGACCGGGGCGACCGACTTCCAGCCGACCGCCGCCATGGTCGAGGCGTTGCCCGACGTCGCGGGGCTGATCGTGGCGAGCCCGTCGAACCCGACCGGCACCATGCTCGACCCGGGCGCCCTGGCGGGGCTCTCGGCGGTCTGCCAACGCCGCGGCATCCGCCTGATCTCCGACGAGATCTACCACGGCATCACCTTCGGCGCCCAGGCGGCGACGGCCGCCGCGCTCGGCTCCGGCAACATCGTCGTCAACAGCTTCTCGAAGTACTTTTCCATGACCGGCTGGCGGCTCGGCTGGCTGGTGCTGCCCGACGACCTGCTCAAGCCGGTCGAACGGCTCGCCCAGAACCTGTTCATCTCGCCGCCGACCCTGTCGCAGTGGGCGGCGCTGGCGGCGTTCGATTGTCGCGACGAACTCGAGCGCAACGTCCGGCGCTACCGGGCGAACCGCGACCTGCTGCTGGGCGAGCTCCCGGCCGCGGGCTTCGCCGAGCTGTCACACGCCGAGGGCGCGTTCTACGTCTGGGCCGAGATCGCGCGCCTGGCCAACGACAGCGAGGCGCTGTGCGCGGCCCTGCTGGCCGAGACCGGCGTGGCGATCACGCCCGGGATCGACTTCGATCCCGAGCGCGGCCACCGCTGGGTGCGGTTCTCGTTCGCCGGCGCGACCGCCGACATGGCCGAGGCCGCGCGCCGGCTCAAGGCGTGGCGCAAACGCTGAGGCGAGCTACTCGCTCAGCTTCTGCCACCAGCCCCGGCGCGGCCGGCCGGCCGGCCGCTCGGGTTCGGCCGGCGGCGGCGGGGTTTCGACTTCGCCGCGCACCGGCGGTTCCACGGTCTCTGGCTCCGTGACCGGCTCGCTCGCCATCGGGCCGCCGTATGGTCCTGGCTCCGGAGCCATTGCCTCCTCGCGCGCCTCGCCCGTCGCCGTCTGATCGGCGACCGTCTCTGGCCGTGGCGTGTGCGCCCGTGGCGTGTGCGCGATGTCCGCCCGGGTCGGATCGGGTTCCAACTCGGCGGTCGCCGGTGCGTCGCTCAGCGCCGGATGACCGTTGGCCTCGGACGCGCGGGACTCGTCCTCCGTTGCAACGGCTGTCTCGGCGAGCGCCGCGGTTCCGCCCTCGCGCCGACCATGGCGGCGGCCGCCGCGGCGCCCGCGCCGCCGGCGCCGC
>CAZGYG010000015.1:0-43547 GCA_964530335.1 uncultured Rhodospirillaceae bacterium
ATCTTCGCCATGATCGGGGGCCTCGCCGGCATCGGATTCGCGTACGGCGGCCTGCCGACCCCGAATTGGATCGTGATCGTCTGGCAAATCGTGTTCATCACGATCAACGGGACGTGGAGCATCTTGCTGGTCCGCGAACGCAGCGGCATCCGGTTCAGCGACGATGAGCGCGAGCTCTACGGGACGGTGTTCCGCGCCTTCGCGCCGTTCGAGTTCATGAAGCTCATGCGCATCGCGCGCTGGGTCCGGGCCGAGCCCGGCCAACACTTGGCCCAGGCGGGCGAGGTCCTGGCCGATCTCATGCTCGTCTACAACGGCGCGGTCGAGGTCGTGCTCGGTGACGGCAAGCGAACCCGCCTGCGCGACGGCGCCTTCGTCGGCGAGTTCAGCTTCGTGCGCGGCGGCGCGGCGAGCGCGACCGTCGAGGCGGTCGAGCCGACACGCTACGTCGCCTGGCCGAAGGAGGCGCTGCGTGAACTGTTGCGCCGCAATCCGTCCATGCGCTCGCAACTGCACTCGGTCATCAGCGAGGACCTGACGGCCAAGCTGCTCGGCGGCACCGGGTGAGGCTCCGCCGACGGGTCACGCCGCCGCGTTCTGCTCCAGGTTCGCCTGGAGAAATGCGCCGCCGAGCGCCAGCCCCTGCTCGTCGATGCCATGGCCCTGGCCGCGCGCGATGTGGAACTGGACCGGGACCTCGGCCGCCCCCAGCCCGGCGAGCGCCGCGTGGAGCGAGGCTATCGGCACCATCGTGTCGGCGTCGCCGTGGACGAGCAGCACGGGCGGGCGGCTGACGACCGCGCCCGCAAGGCCGTCGCCGAGCAACGCACCCGAATAGCCGACCACCGCCGCGCACCGGCGCGCGCGCCGCAGCGCGACGTAGAGCGCCATCATCGCACCCTGGCTGAAGCCGACCAGCGCGAGCCGTTCGTCGCCGAGCGAAAGCCGAGCGAGCTCGGCGTCGAGGAAGCCATCGATCAGGGCGCGCGCCCGCTCGGCGCCCTTGGCGAGCGCCTCCGGCCGGGAGTCGACGAAGCTGAACCACTGCCGGCCCATTGGGTTCTGGTCGCACGGATCGGGCGCGTGGGGCGCGACGAACCGGGCATCGGGGAGTTGCCGCGCCCAGGCCGGGGCCAGACCGATCAGGTCGTTGCCGTCGGCGCCCCAGCCGTGCAGCAGAACGACGAGGTGGCGGGCCTGACCCCGGAACGGCGGCTGGACGGGGCCGGATAGCGTCGTCGTGGTGGATGCGCGCATTCGTTGACCGGTGCGGGGCGGCGGCCGTACCTACACCAGATGGACGATGTCGTCACGCGCTTCGCGCCGAGCCCGACCGGGCGGCTCCACCTGGGCCACGCCTACGCCGCGCTGTTCGCCGAACGCCGCGCGCGCGAGGCCGGCGGGCGGTTCCTGCTCAGGCTCGAGGACATCGACGCCGCGCGCTGCCGCCCGGGCCTCGCCGAGGGAATCCTTTCGGACCTGGCGTGGCTCGGCCTCGAGTGGGAAGGAGCGGTGCGCCGGCAGTCGGACCACATGGACGATTACCGCGCCGCGCTCGATCGGCTCGAAGCCATGGGTTTGCTCTATCCGTGCTTCTGTACCCGGCGCGATGTCGCGGCCTCGGTCAGCGCGCCGCACGGGGCCGACGGACCGGTCTACCCGGGCACCTGCCGCGCACTCGACGCCGCCGAACGCGAACGGCGGCGCGCGGGCGGCGCGGCTTACGCACTGCGCCTCGACCTCGCGGAAGCGCGGGCCGTGACCGGACCGTTGACGTGGCGGGACAACGCCGCGGGGATGCAGGACGCCGCGCCGGACGCATTCGGCGACGTGGTGCTGGCGCGCAAGGACGTCGGCGCCAGCTACCACCTGGCGGTGGTCGTCGACGACGCGGCCCAGGGCGTCACGCTGGTCACGCGCGGGATCGACCTGTTCGCGGCGACCCACGTGCAGCGGCTGCTCCAGGCGCTGCTCGGGCTGCCCGAGCCCGGCTATGAGCACCACCGGCTGGTGCTCGACGATGCCGGACGCCGGCTGGCCAAGCGCACGCCCGGCGTCACCCTGGCCGAGCTCTGCGCCGCCGGGGCGACCGCCCGGGACATCAGGACGCGGCTGGGCTTCGCGTGAGGTTGGATCAGACCTTGGCGCCCGTAGGCCACGGCGGCTTGTCGATGATGCGCACGTCGTGGACGCCGACGATCGCGCCGAGCCGTTCGGCGAAGTCACGCGGCCGAAGCGTTGCCCCGTTCGCGCAGGAGTTCGACGCGCGCGACGCGGATCACGACGGCCGCGGCCCACAGCGCGAGGGACGCCATGACCGTGGCGACCACGAGGTCGGGCCACGGCGTTCCGGTGCCGGCCACGCCGAGCGCGGCGCCGAGCACCGCCAGGTTACCGATCGCGTCGTTGCGGCTGCACAACCACACCGAGCGCATGTTCGCGTCGCCCACGCGGAAGCGGTACAGAAGCAGCCCGACGCCGACGTTGACGGCGAGCGCGAGCGTGCCCACCACGCCCATGGTGGGCGCGTCGGGTACACCGCCTTGCAGCGCATGAACCGACGCGGTGCCGAGGACCCAGGCCCCGAACAGCGCCATCGACAACGCCTTGACCAGCGCCGCGCGCGCCCGCTGGACCGGGCCGAGCGCAAGCACCGCCAGGGTCAGCGCGTAGTTCGCCGCGTCGCCCAGGAAATCGAGCGCGTCGGCCTGGAGCGCGACCGAGCCGGCGGCCAGCCCCGCCACGACTTCGACCACGAACATGACGCCGTTGAGCGCGAGCGCGATGACCAGCGCGCGGCGAAACAGCCCCGAGGGCGCGCCCGACGCCGTGTCGTGATGACAGCAGCCGTCACTCATGCCGGCGGCTCGTCGTCTTCGCCGACGTGGGCGGCCATGTCGGCCAGGACGCGAGCGACGTGATCGTCGGCGAGCGCGTAGTAAACGTTGCGGCCACGCCGGTCGGCCTTGACGATGCGCGCCGCGCGCAGCAGCCGAAGATGATGGCTGACCAGGGACGGGCTGAGGCCAGTGGCCTGGGCGATGGCGCCGACGTTCAGGGGCGTACCCGCGGTGGCGAACAGGATCGCGAGCCGGCTCGGGTCGCTGAGCAGGCGAAAAGTGTCGGCCAAGAGCACGACGTCATCATGCTTGAGCACTATTGATAATTGAATACCTATTCATATGTTGTCAAGAGGATATGTCCTCGCGCAACCGCTCCCGACGTCGATGGGGTATCCGCCCCTCGCCGTGCTCGGACGATGGCGCTACCGCGCCGCCAGGTCGACGATGTCCTCGACGATGGCGGTCAGGTCGTAGTCCTTGGGCGTGTAGACGCGGGCGACGCCGGCGGCGGTCATGGCGTCGCGATCGGCGCGCGGGATGATGCCGCCGACCACGACCGGCACACCGCCCTGGCCCTGCGCCTTGAGCCGGGCCAGCACGTCGGCGACCAAGGCCCCGTGCGCGCCCGAAAGTATCGACAGCCCGACCACGTCCACCTTCTCCTCGCGCGCGCGGGCGGCGATGCGCTCGGGCGTGAGCCGGATGCCGTCGTAGACCACGTCGAGGCCGCAATCGCGCGCGCGCAACGCCACCTGCTCCGCGCCGTTGGAGTGACCGTCGAGCCCCGGCTTGCCGACCAGCAGCCTGGGCGGCCGGCCGAGCCGTTGGGTCGCGGCCGCCACCTTGGCGCGCACGCGCCGCAGCCGCTCGGATTCCCCGGCTAGCGCCACGCCGTCAAGCCCGGTCGGCGCGCGGTATTCGCCGAACACGCCGCGCAGCGCGGTCGTCCATTCGCCGGTGGTGACGCCGGCGTGGGCGCACGCGATCGAGGGCTCCATGACGTTGGCGCCCGAGCCGGCCGCGTCGCGAAGCCCGGCAAGCGCCGCCGCGACCCGTTCGGGGTCGCGCGCCCGCCGCCAGGCGGCGAGCCGGGCGATCTGGTCGTGCTCGGCCCGGGCGTCGACCGTGACGACCTCGGCCGCGCCCTGCATGCCGAAGGGCGAAAGCTCGGTCTCGGTCAAGGCGTTGACGCCGACGACGACGGTTTCGCCCGATTCGATGCGCACGAGCCGATCGCGGTTGGCGGCGACCAGCGCCTGCTTCATGGCGCCCGATTCGACCGCGGCGACCGCGCCGCCGAGCTTTGCGATGCGGTCGAGCTCGACCTTGGCTGCCGCCTTGAGCTCCGCCACCTTGGCCTCGACCGCCGGGTTGCCGTCGAACAGGTCGTCGTAGTCGAGCAGGTCGGTCTCGTGGGCGACGATCTGCTGCAGGCGCAGGCTCCACTGCTGGTCCCACGGCGTGGGCAGGCCGAGCGCCTCGTTCCACGCCGGAAGCTGCACGGCGCGCGCCCGCACCCGCTTGGACAGCACCACCGCCAGCATCTCGAGCAGGATGCGGTAGACGTTGTTCTCGGGCTGCTGCTCGGTCAGCCCGAGCGAATTGACCTGCACGCCGTAACGGAACAACAGGTGCTTGGGGTCGGCGACGCCGTAGCGCTCGCGCCCCATCTCCTCCCACAGCTCGGCGAACGCGCGCAGCTTGCACATCTCGGTGACGAACCGCATTCCGGCGTTGACGAAGAAGCTCAGGCGCCCGAACACGACGGGAAACTCGTCCGGACTGACCTGGCCGCTCGCGCGCACCCGGTCGAGCACCGCGATCGCGGTGGCCAAGGCGAACGCGATCTCTTGCACCGGCGTCGCGCCGGCCTCCTGCAGGTGGTACGAGCAGACGTTGACCGGGTTCCACTTCGGCACCGCGCCGACGGTGAACGCGATGGTGTCCGCGGTCAGGCGCAGGCTGGGCTCGGGCGGGAAGACGTAGGTGCCGCGCGACAGGTATTCCTTGACGATGTCGTTCTGGGTGGTCCCCGCCAGGCTGGCGCGCGCAATCCCACGGGTTTCGGCCAGCGCGACGTAGAGCGCGAGCAGCCATGGCGCGGTGGCGTTGATGGTCATCGAGGTGTTCATCCGCTCGAGCGGGATCGCCTCGAACAGCGCGGCCATGTCGCCGAGGTGGCAGACCGGCACCCCGACCCGCCCGACCTCGCCCTGGGCGAGCGGATCGTCGCTGTCGTAGCCGGTCTGGGTCGGCAGGTCGAAGGCGACCGAGAGCCCGGTCTGCCCCTTGGCCAGGTTGGCCCGGAACAGGGCGTTGGACGCCGCCGCCGAGGTATGCCCGGCGTAGGTCCGCATCAGCCAGGGACGGTCGCGCGGGCCGCCGGATCGGGTTTCGGCCATGGTTTTGCCTCCGAAGCGACCCGACAGTAGCCGAGCGCCGCTTATGTTGCACTGCGAAACGAGCTTGCGCCGGTGCCTCCCCCGGCCAACAATGCAGCCATCCCGCACACGGACCCGGGCTTGTGCGGCGCAGCGAAGCCGCCCTGCCCACGGGGCCGTGCGCGTGCCGCCAGGAGGTGCGCATGTGCCCTGCCCTCGCCCAAGCCGAACCGAGCGCCGCGCGCGCCGCGACGGCGCTCAAGGACCTCTACGAGGTCGGCGAGATCCCGCCGCTCGGCCACGTGCCCAAGCGCATGTACGCCTGGGCGATCCGGCGCGAACGCCACGGCCCGCCCGAGCAGGCCATGCAAGTGGAGGTCGTCGACACACCGCCCATCGGCCCCGACGAGGTGCTGGTCCAGGTCATGGCGGCGGGGGTCAACTACAACGGCGTCTGGGCGGCGCTCGGCCGACCCATCTCGCCGTTCGACGTGCACAAGGCGCCGTTTCACGTCGCGGGCTCGGATGCCGCGGGCGTGGTCTGGGCGATCGGGTCCAAGGTCAAACGGTTCGAGGTCGGCGACGAGGTCGTCGCCCACTGCAACCAGGACGACGGCGACGACGAGGAGTGCAACGGCGGCGATCCGATGAATTCGCCGAGCCAGCGCATCTGGGGCTACGAGACCCCGGACGGCTCGTTCGCCCAGTTCTGCAAGGTCCAGGCGCGCCAGCTCATGCCCCGTCCGCGCCATCTGACGTGGGAGGAGAGCGGCTGCTACGTGCTGACGCTCGCCACCGCCTACCGCATGCTGTTCGGGCATCGCCCGCACATCCTGCGTCCGGGCGACAACGTGCTGGTGTGGGGCGGCGCGGGCGGGCTGGGCTCGATGGCAATCCAGCTCATCGCCACGGCCGGCGCCAACGCCATCGCCGTCATCTCCGACGACGCCAAGGAGGAGTTCGTGCGCTCGCTCGGCGCCGTCGCCGCGATCAACCGCACCCGGTTCGATTGCTGGGGCCCGCTGCCCGACATCGACGACGCCGAGGGCTACGTGGCCTACTTGAAGAAGGTGCGCGATTTCGGCCGCGCCATATGGAACGTCACCGGCAAGGGCAACGACGTCGATTTCGTGTTCGAGCACCCCGGCGAGCAGACCTTCCCGGTGAGTTGCTTCGTGGTCAAGCGCGGCGGCATGGTCGTGTTCTGCGCCGGCACCACCGGCTACAACCTGACCATGGACGCCCGCTTCATCTGGATGCGCCAGAAGCGCGTCCAGGGCAGCCACTTCGCCAACCTCAAGCAGGCCTCGCAGGCGAACCGCCTGGTCATCGCCCGGCGCATCGACCCGTGCATGAGCGAGGTGTTCGGCTGGGACGACATCCCGCGCGCCCACACCAAGATGTGGCAGAACCAGCACAAGCCCGGCAACATGGCGGTGCTGGTCCAGGCGAAGCGTCCGGGGCTCCGCACCCTCGAGGAGGCGGCCGAGGCGTGAGCCGGGCGGCAAGCGACAGCGGGACGACGGCCGAGCTGCTGGGCGTCGCGGCCGAGGCGCTGGGCGCGGCGGAGCGGTTGGGCGAGGCAGCCCGGCGCGCGGTGGCGGCGCGTGTCGGCGACGGTAGCGACGGGGTACTGCTCGACGCGGAGCAGGCCGCGGCCCACGGCCTCGCCTGGATCGCCACATACATCGAGGCCCTACGCCAGATGCTGGCGTGGGCGCGGCGGCTCGGGAACCAGGGCCGTCTCGGCGCCTTGGAACGCGCCATGCTCGAACGGGCCTACGGCGAATACCTGGCCCAGCTCGCCGGCGGCCTGCCCATGAGCCAGGGCGAGATCGCGCGCCCCGCCGATATCGGCGTGCCGGAAGCGGAGCTCGCCCGGTTCGAAGCGACGCCCGCGGTGGGCGCGCTGCGCGCCTCCGCCCGGCCCGAGGCGCAAGCGCGCCTCGCCCACCTGCTCGCCATGGCCGCCGAAACCGGCGAGCTTGGCGATCCCGGGCTCGGCGATCCGGCGCTGGTCCAGATGCGCGAGGAGTTCCGCCGCTTCGCCGACGCCAGGATCGTGCCCCAGGCGCAGTCCTGGCACCGCGACGACCGGCTGATCCCGGCGGCGATCCTCGACGAGCTGGCGGGGATGGGCGTGTTCGGGCTGACCGTGCCCGAGGAGCACGGCGGGCTCGGGCTCAGCAAGACCGCCATGTGCGTGGTGACCGAGGAGCTGGCGCGCGGCTACATCGGGGTCGGCTCGCTGCCGACGCGGGCCGAGATCGCGGCCGAGCTGATCCGCCACGGCGGCACGGCGGCGCAGAAGTCGCGCTGGCTGCCCCGGCTCGCCTCGGGCGCCGTCATCCCGACCGCCGTGTTCACCGAGCCCGGCACCGGGTCCGACCTGGGCGCGCTCAAGACCCGCGCGGTCAAGGACGGCGACGTCTACCGCATCACCGGCGCCAAGACCTGGATCACCCACGCGGCGCGCGCCGACCTGATGACGCTGCTGGCGCGCACCGACCCGAACGTGGAGGGCTGGCGCGGGCTCTCGATGTTCCTGGCGGAGAAGCCGCGCGGCACCGACGCCGAGCCGTTCCCGGCGCCCGGCATGAGCGGCGGCGAAATCCGGGTGCTCGGGTATCGCGGCATGAAGGAATACGAGATCGGCTTCGACGGTTTCGCCGTGCCGGCCGCGAACCTGCTCGGCGGCGTCGAGGGCCAGGGCTTCAAGCAGCTCATGGCGACGTTCGAGAGCGCGCGCATCCAGACCGCGGCACGCGCCGTGGGCGTGGCGCGCAACGCCTGCGAGCTGGCGATGACCTACGCCCGGGAACGGCGCCAGTTCGGCCGGCCGATCTACGAGTTCCCGCGCGTCGCCAACAAGATCACCTGGATGGCGGTCGAGACCATGATCGCCCGCCAGCTCACCTGGTTCGCGGCCGAGGCCAAAGACCACGGCCGGCGCTGCGACCTGGAGGCGGGCATGGCCAAGCTGCTCGCCGCGCGAGTCGCCTGGGCCGCCGCCGACAACGCCGTACAGGTCCACGGCGGCAACGGCTACGCCGAGGAGTTCCCGGTCAGCCGGGTCCTGGTGGACGCCCGGATTCTCAACGTGTTCGAGGGCGCGGCCGAGATCCAGGCCCACGTCATCGCCCGCCGGCTCCTGGAAACGGGGCGCAATTAGCAGGATGCTGAAAAACCCCGAGGCTGTCATTGCGAGGAGCGCGGAGCGCGACGCGGCAATCCAGAATCGCGCGGAAGTCCGCAATTGCCCTGGATCGCCACGCCGCCTACGGCGGCTCGCGATGACGATGATGGGGTTTTTCAACAGCCTGCTAGAGCCGATCGCGAACGCGTGGGCTGAGGACGCGCGCCCGCGCGCGACGGCCGACAACGGACTGGCCAAGCCAGCGCCGCGGGTTCATAAAGCGCCCTCATGACTCCTATCGCGCATCCTGGCCGCCTGCTCCGGCGCGAACTTCGCGCGCGGGGTCTGAGCGCCAACCGGCTCGCGCTCGCGCTCGGCGTGCCGTCGGGCCGGATCACGGACGTGCTCAACGGCCGCCGATCCATCACCGCGGATACGGCGGTTCGTCTCGGCCATTTCTTCGCCAACAGCCCGCAATTCTGGCTCGATCTTCAAGGCCAGTACGATATCGCCGTGGTCGAACGCGATCGGGGCGCGGAGAGCGCGCGGCGCGTTTCGCCGGTGGATGCGGCGTGACGGAGATCCTGCCTTACCTGATCGGCGCGGCGCTCATCGCCACGCTCGGCGTGCTGTTCGCCGGCGCCCTCGTCATGGCGCGCGGCGGCGAGCTCAACCGCAAGTACGGCAACAAGCTCATGCGCCTGCGCATCGCCATGCAGGCGACCGCGATCGTCCTGTTCGTGCTGTTCATGCTGACGGTGCGCTGACGTGGTACGCCTGACCAAGATCTACACGCGCGGCGGCGACAAGGGCGAGACCTCGCTCGGCGGCGGCGCGCGCGTCGTCAAGCACAGCGTTCGCGTCGCCGCCTACGGCACGGTCGACGAGGCCAACGCGGTCATCGGTGTGGCGCGCCTGCACGTGACCACCGAGGCCGACGCCATGCTCGCGCGCATCCAGAACGATTTGTTCGACCTGGGCGCCGATCTGTGCACACCCGAGGACGGCGCCAAGGCGGGCGCGCTGCGCGTGGTCGCGGCCCAGGTCGAACGGCTCGAACGCGAGATCGACGCCATGAACGAGCGGCTGAAACCGCTCGATTCGTTCATCCTGCCGGGCGGCTCGGCCGGCGCCGCGTACCTGCATCTCGCCCGTACCGTCGTGCGCCGTGCCGAGCGACTGATGACCGAGCTGGCCGCGGCCGAGCCGGTCAACCCGGAGGCGATCCGCTACGCCAACCGGCTTTCGGACCACCTGTTCGTGCTCGCCCGCCACGCCAACGACGACGGCGACGCCGACGTGCTCTGGGTGCCCGGCAAGAACCGCTAAGCGGCGTCGGTCACAGCGCGGCCATGGCGACGACCCAGGCCACGATCGCGGTGCGCGAAAGCTCGGCCCAGCGGCGCTCGCCCGGCCAGCGGGCCGCCGCGCGCCACACCGCGACCAGGACCAGAACGTTGTACGGCGTCGGGGCGAAGTGGACCGCGAGCGCGAGCCAAACGGGCGCGTCCGACACGAACAGCGCGAGCGTGGCGAGCGTGGCCACGAGGTTGACGATCAGCCCGTAGACGATGCCGAAGCGCCAGAACGCGATGGGCAGCGGCACCGAGCCGGATGCCAGCGCCGCGATCCAGCCCCTGGCGCGTTCGTTCCCCATGGGTGCATTCTCCCTTGACGCCGACCCTCGTGGAAGGGCCGTGCGTAGCGCCGCCGCCATGGCGCGCAGGACCGCCACCCAGCTGCGACCGGATCAGCAACGTGCACGTCGAGACCCTGGATCTGCGCGAGGTGGTGATCTTCCTCATCGCCGCCGGCATCGTCGTGCCCCTGATCAACCGTCTGCGCGTCAGCCCGGTGCTGGGGTACTTGGCGGTTGGCCTGCTGATCGGGCCGCACGGCATCGCCCGGTTCGCCGACGAGGTGCCGGCGCTCGGTTACGCGGTCATCGCCGACCCCGCGGGCGTGCGCGCCCTGGCCGAGCTGGGCGTGATGTTCCTGCTGTTCACGATCGGACTCGAGCTCTCGCTCGCGCGGCTGTGGGCCATGCGGCGGTTGGTGTTCGGCCTGGGCGGCGCGCAGGTGCTGGTGACCGGCGCGGCCATCGCCGCCATCGCCTCGCTGTTTGACAACGCGCTGCCCACCGCGACGATACTCGGCGCCGGCTTCGCGCTGTCCTCGACCGCGATCGTCATGCAGATCCTGGCCGAGAATCGCCGGCTCGGCACGGCGACCGGACGGATCAGCTTCGCCATCCTGCTGTTCCAGGACCTGGCGGTGCTGCCCATCCTGTTCCTGGTCACCGCCTTCTCGTTGCAGGGCGATGGCCCGGTCGCGGTCGCGGTCGCCTGGGCGATCGGCCAGGCGGCGCTGGCCATCGCCGTGATCCTGGTCATCGGCCGACTGGTGCTGCGTCCGCTGTTCCGCCTGGTCGGCAGCGGCGCGCGCCGCGAGATGTTCCTTGCCTTCGTGCTCCTGGTGATCGTCGGCACGGCGCTCGCGACCTGGCAGGTCGGGCTATCCATGGCCCTTGGCGCCTTCCTCGCCGGGCTACTGTTCGCCGAGACCGAGTACCGCCACGAGATCGAGATCGACATCGAACCCTTCAAGGGCCTGCTGCTGGGCCTGTTTTTCGTATCGGTGGGCATGACGATCGACGTCGCCCGCGTCGCCGCCGACCCGCTCTGGCTGGTGGCCGCCGTGTTCGGTCTCTTCCTCGTCAAGTGCCCGATCGTTTACGCGCTCGCCCGTCTGTTCGGCGAGCGGCGGTCGGCGGCGCTCGAGTCCGCGCTGCTGCTCGGCCAGGGCGGCGAGTTCGCGTTCATCGTCGCCGGCGCGGCCCATGGCTTCGGCGTGCTGCCCGGCGACACCGCGCAGTTCATGCTCATCGTCACCGGCTTGACCATGATCGCGACGCCCCCGGTCGCGCACGTCGCGCGCCGGGTGGCGCGCCGCGCCGAAAGGTCCGAGGCGGCGCGCGGCCTGCCGGACGGCGATCTCGCGGGCGGCCGTTCCGGCCACGTCATCGTCGCCGGCTACGGCCGCGTGGGGCAGATGCTCGGCGCGATCCTCGAGGACCATGAGCTGCCCCACGTCGGACTCGACACGGACGCGGACCTGGTCGCCCGTTTCCGCGCCAAGGGCGCCAGCATCTCGTTCGCTGACGCCGCCCGACGCGACCTGCTGCGCAAGTTCGCCATCGAGACCGCGCTCGCCCTGGTGGTGACCGTGGACGATCCCAACGCCGCCGAGCGGGTGGTCGCCGAGGCGCGGCGACTGGCCCCGGAGTTGCCCATCTTCGCCCGTGCCCGCGATGTCGATCACGCCCGACGCCTGATCGCGCGGGGCGCCAGCCACGCGGTTCCCGAAACGACCGAGGGCAGCCTCCAGCTCGGCGAGATGGTCCTGGTGGGCGCCGGGGTTCCCGACGACACCGCCCGCCGGATCATCGAGCTGCGCCGTCAGGCCGAGCAGGCGGCGCTGGACAAGAGCCATGAACGCCGCCCTCGCCGATAGCGGCGCCCGCCGCCACGCGCTAGGTGTCGGGCTCGTGCTCGGCGCCGGGCTGCTGTGGAGCTCGGCCGGGCCGCTCGTGCGCGCCATCGAGCAGGCCGACGTCTGGCAGATCCTGTTCTACAAGAGCCTGTGGATGACGGCGGCCGTGTTCGCCTGGCTGGTCTGGCGCCATCGCCTTGCGCTCGGCGTACTCGCCAGGCGCGGCGGCCGGCTTACCGTGCTCGGCGCGCTGTGCCTGATCGGGTCCAACGTCGGCTGGCTCCTTTCGATCACCAACACCTCGGTCGCTAACACCTTGCTGCTTCAGGCGGCGACGCCGATGGTCGCCGCGCTGCTCGCCTTCGCGATCCTGGGCGAGCGGGTCGCGCGCGTCACCTGGGCCGCCATGATCGTCGCCTTGATCGGCGTCGCGGTCATGGTCGGCGACGGCGCGCTGGGCGGCCGGCTGTTCGGCAACGTGGCCGGGCTCGGCGCTGTGCTGTCGTTCGCCGCCTTCGCCGTCGTGCTGCGGGCGGGGCGCGATACCGACCTGACCGTGGCGCTGTGCCTGGCGGGCGTTGGCGCGGCTGCGTTTGCGTGGACGATGGCCGATAGCCTGGACTTGACGGCCCGTGACCACGCGCTTTGCTTCGTCATGGGCACGGCCGAGACCGGGCTCGGCCTGGTCCTGTTCACCCTGGGCGCGCGCTACGTGCCGGCGGGCGAGCTCGTTCTCCTGACCCTGCTCGAGGTGTTCATCGGCCCGGTCCTGGTCTGGCTGCTGTTCGGCGAGGTGCCGGCGCTCGGCACGCTGGCCGGCGGCGCCCTGGTGGTGGTGGCGGTGGGCGGCCAGACCGTGATCGGGCTCCGGCGTCCCGCGCGTACCGAGCCGACTTCCGTGCCGAGCGGCTCGGTTGCCGGGCCTCCGACCGCGTGACAAGGTCAGCGCGGTCATGACGGACGCGCGGACAGGGCTGCCGGAGATCGCCGAGGAGCGGACGGTCGGTTCCGTTCTCGCGCGGCGGGCCCGGCGCCACGGCGACCGGCCGTTCCTGATCACCGCCGAAGGGGCGCTGAGCTACCGCGCCGTGGACACGGCCTCGAACCGCCTCGCCCATGGCATCGCGGCGCTTGGCATCGGTCACGGCGAGCCCGTGCTGATCATGTTGCCCAACGTGCCCGCGTTCATCGTGCTGTGGTGCGCGCTGGCCAAGCTGGGCGCCATCGAGGTGCCGGTCAACACCGCCTACCGCGGCGCGATCCTGGCGCATGTGGTGAACGATTCCAGCGCCCGGACCATGATCGTCGACGTCCAGTACCTGGACCGCCTGGCCGAGGTCGCCGACCGCCTAGAATGCCTTGAGCGCATCGTCGTCCACGGCGGCGACCAGCCGCTGCCCGCGCCGCTGGCCGGGCGGACGTGCCTGCCCTACGCCGCGCTGGACAGTAGCCACGACACCGCGCCCGAACCGCGCCCGCGTTACACCGACCTGGTCGCCGTCATGTACACCTCGGGCACGACCGGACCGTCGAAGGGGGTCATGGTCAGCCACAGCCACGCGTACCATTACGCCAGCGCGGGCATGGAACTGCTCGACCTCGGACCCGACGACGTCTATTACGCGCCCCTGCCGCTGTTCCACATCGCGGGGCAGTGGGCGACGGTCTACGCCGCCATGATCGCCGGGGCCGCGGCCGTGGTGACCGGCCGGTTCAGCGTCGATGGGTTCTGGGACGACGTGCGCCAGACCGGCGCCACCGCCACCTTCCTGTTGGGCGCCATGGCCAACTTCCTGCACCGCCAGCCGGCGCGGCCCGACGACGCGACGACGACTCTCGGGAAAGCCCTGGTCGTGCCGTTGTTCCCCGAGATCGACGACTTCCGCCGTCGCTTCGGCGTGAGGGTCACGACGACCTACGGATCGACCGAGGTCAACGTGCCGGTGCGGCTCGGCTTCGACGAGACGGATTGGCGCACCTGCGGCTTCGTCAAGGACGATGTCTACGAGGTCCGCATCGTCGACGACGACGACAACGAGGTGGCGTCGGGCGTGCCCGGCGAGCTGGTGGTGCGCGGCAAGGAGCCGTGGGTCCTGATGGCCGGCTACTGGCGCCACCCGGAATGGACGGCCAAGGCGTGGCGCAACCTGTGGCTGCACAGCGGCGACATCATGAAGCGCGACGAAGCCGGCCGTCTCACCTTCGTCGATCGGGCCAAGGACGCGATACGCAGGCGCGGCGAGAACATCTCCTCGGTCGAGGTCGAGACCGAGATCAACGCCCACCCCGACGTGCTGGAATGCGCGGTCGTCCCGATCGAATCCGAGCACTCGGAGCAGGAGATCATGGCGGTGGTGGTGCCGCGCCCGGGGCATAGGCTCGATCCGGGCGCGCTGATCGAGTTCCTGGTGCCGCGCATGGCCGACTTCATGGTGCCGCGCTACGTCGACGTGATCGACGCCCTGCCCAAGACCCCCACCGGCAAGATCCAGAAGTACGCCCTGCGGGAGCGCGGCGTCACGGCGGGCACGTGGGATCGCGACACGGAACGGCCACGCAAGCGCAAGGAGGCACGATGACCAAGACCGGCATGGAACGCATCGCCACCCGCATCGCCACCCGCATCGACGGGCACATCGCGTGGCTGCTGTTCAACCGCCCCGACAAGCTCAACGCCATGACCATCGAGTCCTGGCGGCTGATGGGCGAACGACTTGCCGAGATCGAGAAGAACCCGGAGGTGCGCGCCCTGATCCTGGCGGGCGAAGGACGCGCGTTCCTGGCCGGCCACGACGTGGGCGAGATGAAGGAGCACGCCGAGGGCATCGACGCCGGCACGTTCCGCGCCGCCGAGCTGCACGAGCTGCAGAAGCACCTCCAGGAAACGACCCGGCGCATCCGGCGCGCGCGCTATCCGGTGATCGCCGCGGTCCACGGCTTCGCGGTCGGCGCCGGGTGCGAGGTCACGCTCGCGTGCGACCTGGTGGTGGCCGGGGAAACGACGAAGTTCGGGTTTCCCGAGGTCAACGTCGGCGTCACCATCACCAACGGCGGCACGTTCCTGCTGCCGCGCAAGGTCGGGCTGGCGCGCGCCCGCGAGCTCGCCTACACGGGCGAGTTCATCGACGCCAAGCAGGCGCTGGCGATCGGCCTGATCAACCGGGTCGTGCCCGACGGCGAGGTGCGCGCGGCGGCCGAGAAGCTCGCGCGCCGCATCGCCTCGCGCTCGCCGATCGCGGTCCAGTTGCACAAGACCATGATCGACCGCGGGCTCGAATCCTCGCTCGAGGCCATGCTCAACTTCGAGACCGAGGCGTTGGTCGTCTCGGCGCTTACCGACGACCACCGCGAAGGGGTCAAGGCATTCTTCGCCAAGCGCGAACCCGACTTCAAGGGCACCTGAGCCGGCTCGCGGAGGCGAGGGCGGGCGCGGCGCCGCGCTCAGCCTTGCTCGGAGGTCAGCCTTTCGTCGATGTGACTGGCCAGTTCGATCGAGGCGCGGCCGTCTTCCAGCAAGCCGTTGTCACGCTGGTAGGCTTTGATCGCGGCCGTGGTCTGCGTGCCCTGAACGCCGTCGATGGGGCCCGGGTCGTAGCCGAGCTTCGCCAGTCCGGCCTGCACGCGCGCGATCGCCGAGGCGTTGGCGGGCTGATCGTTCGTCGCCCAGATGGGATCGCCGAGGTTTATGGTCTCCTCGTCGGTAAGCGCCCCGGTCAGTCCGCCCGCGGCGGCGCCGATCAGCACCCCTTGCAGGATCGAGAGGCCGGTCACGGCACCCAGCACCGCGCCCGCCCCGGCGCCGATGCCCGCGCCCGACGCGGCGCGGTCGCCGGTACTGCTGCCGCAGGCCGAAATCGCGAGAGGCACCATCAAGAGGATCGCCGAAATCACCGCCTTCATCGCCGTTCTCCGAGGTTTGGCAAGGTCCGCGTCCGCCATGACGCCAGCATCCTCAAGTTATCATTCGGGACCGGGGTAAAGCAAATGCTACCCGCCGCGTGGTGTCCTCCCCTTGCGCCCGGCGGCTCGTTCGTGGTGTCGATAGCCGCGTCAGGAAACGGGAACGGCCATGCCGCTGCATTTCACCGCCGCCGAATTCGCCGCGCGCAAGGATCGTGCGCGGGGCGCGCTCGCCCGCGCGGGGCTCGATGGCCTGCTGATGTTCAAGCAGGAGAGTATGTTCTACCTGACCGGGTACGACAGCTTCGGCTTCGTCTACTTCCAGTGCCTGGTGCTCGACGCCGACGGCGGCTTCACCCTGCTGACCCGCGCGCCGGACCTGCGCCAGGCGCGGCACACCTCGAACCTCGACGACATCCGCATCTGGGTCGATCGGGCCGGCGCGACCCCGGCCGAGGACCTGCGGGCGATCCTGGCCGAGCGCGGGCTCGCGGGCAAACGCATCGGCATCGAGCTCGAGGCCTACGGGCTGACCGGGCGCAGCCTGCGCATGGTCGAGGCGGCGCTCGGCGGCTTCTGCACGCTGGTCGACGCCTCGGACCTGATCGACCGGCTGCGCCTGGTGAAAAGCCCGGCCGAGCTCGCCATGGTCCGGCGCGCGGCCGAGCTCGCCGACGCGTCGTGGGACGCCGCCGTGGCCGCCACGGCGCCCGGTGCGTTCGAAGGCGACATCCTGGCCGAGATGCAGGCCGCCGTGCTCAGGGGCGACGGTGACCTGCCGGCCAACGACCCGATCATCGGCTCGGGCGAGGGCGCGCTCTTGTGCCGCTACTTCGCCGGGCGGCGGCGGCTCGACCCGGTCGACCAGCTCATGCTCGAGTTCGCCGGCAGCTTCCGGCATTACCACGCGGCGATGATGCGCACGATCTGCGTCGGCCGCGAGCGCCCCAGGCACCGGGCCATGCACGCGGCCTGCGCCGAGGCGCTGGAAGCGTGCGAGCGCGCGCTCCGCCCCGGCCGGCCGATCGGCGAGGTGTTCGACGCCCATGCCCGCGCGCTCGACGGCCACGGCTTCGCGCCGCACCGGCTGAACGCCTGCGGCTATTCCATGGGCGCGACCTTCGCCCCCAACTGGATGGACTGGCCCATGTTGTTCCACGGCAACCCGGTGGTCGCGGAACCCGACATGGCGTTCTTCCTGCACATGATCCTGATGGACAGCGACACCGCCACCGCCATGGCGCTCGGCCACAGCGTGCGCGTGACCGACAAGGGCTGCGAGCGCCTGTCCCGTTCGAGCCTCGATCTCGTGGTCGCCTAAATGAGCATCCGATCGGATGTTCTTGACGGCATATGCATTCTATGACATAGCTAACGGAAGCCATGACGGTTGCACTCAAGGACGTGATTGGGCGGCTACCCGCGAAGCAGCGCAAGGCCATCGCGGCGCGCGCGGCGCACTTGATCGCCGAGGAAATGTCCCTGCGCGATTTGCGCCGGGCCTTGCAGCTTACGCAGCAGCGTATGGCGCATGACCTCGGGATCGGCCAGGAGGGCGTATCGCGCCTCGAGAAGCGCAGCGACCTCCTCATCTCGACGCTACGCAGCTATGTCGAGGCTTTGGGCGGGCGCCTGCGCTTCGTCGCCGAGTTTCCGGACCGCCCACCCGTGCTCCTGTCGGGACTGGCCACGTTCGCATCCGAGAAAGTGAAAAAGGCCGCGCGCGGCGCCTCGAGCCGCGAACGGCGCGTTCACATCTGATCCCATCCCGTCCTGGTGCGGTCGATTCGTCTTAAGTGCCGGAGCGGGCTTCGAATTCGGGCGCCGTGGCCGGATCGGCCGCGGTCCGGTTCGGGCGGGTTGAAGGCGCTTGACCCCTTTGTTACATTCCGCCGCCCAGTGCGCCGGGCGCCCTCCAGCGACGGACCGGGGATTTTTCCATGATCGTGCTGTCGGGAAACAGCAATCGGCCGCTCGCCGAGGACATCTCGGCGTTCCTGAAGACGCCGCTGGCCAACGCCCAGATCCGCCGCTTCGCCGACATGGAGGTGTTCGTCGAGATCGAGGAGAACGTGCGCGGCCGCGACGTTTTCGTCATCCAGTCGACGTCGTTTCCGGCCAACGACAACCTGATGGAGTTGCTGATCACCGTCGATGCGCTGCGTCGCGCCTCGGCCCGGCGCATCACGGCGGTGATGCCCTACTTCGGCTACGCCCGCCAGGATCGCAAGGCCGGCTCGCGCACGCCGATCTCGGCCAAGCTGGTGGCCAACCTGCTGACCACCGCGGGGGCCAGCCGGGTGCTCACCCTCGATTTGCACGCCGGGCAGATCCAGGGCTTCTTCGACATACCGGTCGACAACCTGTTCGCCGCCCCGGTGTTCACGACCGACCTGAAGGGGCGGCTCGACAACAAGGACGTCATGATCGTCTCGCCCGACGTGGGCGGGGTGGTGCGCGCCCGCGGCCTCGCCAAGCGGCTTGACGCCGACCTTGCGATCGTCGATAAGCGCCGCGAACGCGCCGGCGTCTCCGAGGTCATGAACATCATCGGCGACGTCGAAGGGCGCCACTGCGTGATCGTCGACGACATCGTCGACTCGGCGGGCACGTTGTGCAACGCCGCCGCGGCGCTCGGCAAGGCGGGAGCGATCGCGGTCAGCGCCTACGTAATTCACGGCGTGCTCTCGGGCGGCGCCGTCGGGCGAATCGAAGCCTCGGTGCTCGATGAATTGGTCATCACCGACAGCATCCGCCCGACCGAGGCCGTACGGGTCTCCGGCAAGATCCGCGTCATCACCATCGCCCCGCTCATGGGCGAGGCGATCCGGCGGATCAGCGAGGAGACCTCGGTCTCGAGCCTGTTCGATTAGGGAGTCTGGAAGGAAGGGTTGAGCATGACCGAGGTCGTCACACTGGCGGCGGAGCCGCGCGAGCAGACCGGCACGGGCGTGGCGCGCGCCAATCGAAACGCCGGCCGGGTGCCCGGGGTGGTCTACGGCGGCAAGGATGCCGTGGCCCACGTCACCTTCGCCAGCGACGACATCGCGCGCGAGGTCAAGCGGCACGGCTTCATGCAGCACCTGTTCGATATCCGGCTCGACGGCGGGACCCAGCGCGTCCTGCCCCGCGAGGTCCAGTTCCATCCGGTCACCGATCAGCCGGTCCACGTCGATTTCCAGCGCATCGCCGCCGGATCGCGCATCCGCGTGCTGGTCGGCGTGACCTTCACCAACGAAGGGGCGTCCCCCGGCCTCAAGCGCGGCGGCGTGCTCAACGTCGTGCGCCGCGAGATCGAGGTGACCTGCCCGGCCGACGCCATTCCCGAGAGCATCGTCGTCGACGTCACGGGCCTCGACATCGGCGCCAGCGTGCACATCAGCCACATCACCTTGCCCGCGGGCGTGCGGCCCACGATCACGAGCCGCGACTTCACCGTGGCGACGATCGCGCCGCCGACCGTGCAGGCGGTCGAGGTCGAGGCCGCGGTGGCGACCGCCGAGGTCCCGGTGGAGGGCGAGGGCGAGGGCGAGGGCGAGGGCGAGGCGGAAGCCAAGACCGACGCCGAGGGCAAGAAGCTGGGCGCCGAGGGCAAGAAGCCGGCCGCCGAGGGGAAGAAGTCGGCCGCCGAGTCCAAGAAGAGATAGTCATCGGCCATGCTGCTCTGGATCGGCCTTGGCAACCCGGGGCCGAGCCACGCCGGACATCGCCACAACGTCGGTTTCATGGCCGTCGAGGCGATCGCCCGGGCGCACGGCTTCGCGCCGTGGCGCCGCCGGCGCGACTTTCATGGCCGCACCACCGAGGGCCATCTCGACGGCGAGCGGGTGCTGCTGCTCGAGCCCGAGACCTACATGAACGACTCGGGCCGCGCGGCGGCGGCGGCGGCGCGGTTTTACCGGCTCGAACCCGAGCGGATCACGGCGTTCCACGACGAGGTCGACCTCGCCCCGGGCAAGGTGCGGGTCAAGCGCGGCGGCGGCGCGGCCGGGCATAACGGCCTGCGCAGCCTGGACGCCCACGTCGGGCGCGACTACTGGCGCGTGCGCATCGGCATCGGTCATCCGGGCCATCCGGACCTGGTCGCCCACCATGTGCTGAGCGATTTCGCGAAGGCCGAAGGTGTATGGCTCGCGGCGTTGCTCGCCGCCGTGGCCGAGTCGGCCCCCCGACTCGCCGCCGGGGATGAGCCGGGCTTCATGACCAAGGTGGCGCGGCTGGCGCCGCCGCCCAAGCCGGTCGAGGACTCGGATGGGCTTTAGGTGCGGCATCGTCGGGCTGCCCAACGTCGGCAAGTCGACCCTGTTCAACGCGCTGACCGCCTCGGCCGCCGCGGCGACGGCCAATTACCCGTTCTGCACGATCGAGCCGAACGTCGGCCGAGTTCCCGTGCCCGATTCCCGGCTCGACACGGTCGCACGGTTGGCCAAATCCGCCCGCGTCGTGCCGACCCAGACCGAGTTCGTCGACATCGCCGGCCTGGTGCGCGGCGCGAGCCGGGGCGAAGGGCTGGGCAACCAGTTCCTCGCCCACATCCGCGAGGTCGATGCCGTGCTGCACCTGTTGCGCTGCTTCGAGGGCGGCGACGTGAGCCACGTCGAGGGCACCATCGATCCGCTGCGCGACGCCGACATCGTCGAAACCGAGCTCATGCTCGCCGACCTCGAAAGCCTGGAGCGCCGGCGCGAAGGATTGATCAAGCGCGTGCGCGGCAACGAAGCCGAGGCCAAGGCGGAGCTCGAGCTCACCGACCGGGCGCTCGCACTGGTGCGCGAGGGCCGCCCGGCGCGCGCGCTCCTCGACGAAGGCGCCGACGCGGAGTCCGTGCGCCGGCTGAACCTGCTGACCGCCAAGCCGGTGCTTTACGTCTGCAACGTGGTCGAGGCCGAGGCGGCCGCCGGCAACGCCCACAGCCGGGCCGTCGCGGCGCGCGCCAAGGCCGAAGGCGCCGGCTCGGTCGTCATCTCGGCGGCGATCGAGGCCGAGCTCGCCCATCTAAGCCCCCACGATCGCAAGGCGTTCCTGGCCGACATCGGGCTCGCCGAATCTGGACTCGACCGTGTCATCCGCGCGGGACACGAGCTCCTGGGATTGATCGTGTTCCTGACCGCCGCGCCGAAAGAGGCGCGCGCCTGGACCATCCCGCGCGGCGCCACCGCGGCCGAGGCCGCCGGCGCGATCCACACCGATTTCCAGCGGGGCTTCATCGCCGCCGAGGTCATCGCCTACGACGACTACGTGGCCTCGGGTGGCGAGCAGGGCGCCAAGGCCGCCGGCAAGATGCGCCAGGAAGGCCGCGGCTATGTGGTCCAGGACGGCGATGTGATACTGTTCCGCTTCAACGTGTAGCCGCGGGACGAATTGGCCCGCGTACCCGACGGAGCAGGATCGCGCATGACCACCGATCGGCGACGGGAAAAGCCCGCGAGCAGTCGGGCCCGGGGTCCCGCGAAGAGCGCAACGCGGACGGCTCGAGGATCGGCCGGGCGCCGCATCAAGCTTCCTGAGCTTCCACTCGCCGAGTTCTGCCAGCGCTGGAAGATCATCGAGCTCGCGCTGTTCGGATCGGCACTGCGCAAAGCATTCCGTGACGTGCGCGATGTCGACTTTCTCGCCACGTTCGCGCCGGATGCGGAGTGGAGCCTCCTAGATCATATAGGTATGGAGGATGAATTGACGGCACTCCTGGGCCGGCCCGCTGACGTAGTGAGCAAGGAGGGATTGGAGCAGAGCCGGAACTGGATTCGCCGGCAGGCGATCCTGGAAAGTGCGCGCGTGGTGTATGCGGCGTGACGAGGCATCGATCCTAGACATGATCGAGGCCGCATCGAACGACGGCACCGAGGTAAGAGCGCGCATGGGTGGGTGGGTCGAGATCACCGCTGCGGACGGTCACCGGCTGGCCGCCTGGCACGCCGAACCCAAGGGCCGGCGGCGGGGCGGGCTGGTCGTGCTGCAGGAGATCTTCGGCGTCAACGGCCACATGCGCGCCGTGGCGGACCGCTTCGCCGCCAAGGGCTATGAGGCGCTGGCGCCGGCCCTGTTCGACCGGGCCGAACGCGCCGTCGAGCTCGGCTACGGCGCCGCCGACATCGAGCGTGGCCGGGCGTTGCGGGCCGCCATCCCGATCGAGAGCGTCGTGGCGGACATGGCCGCGGTCGTGGCCGCGCTGGCGCCACCGGTCGGCGCGGTCGGCTATTGCTGGGGCGGCTCGCTCGCCTGGCTCGCGGCGCTGCGCCTGCCGGTCGCCGTGGCGGTCGGCTACTACGGCGGCATGATCGTCCAGTTCCTCGACGAGCGGCCCAAGGCGCCGGTCATGCTCCACTTCGGCGAGCGCGACACCGGCATCCCCTTGAGCGACGTCGCGCGCGTCCGCGCCGCGCACCCCGCCGTGCCGGTCCACCTCTACCCGGCCGGCCACGGCTTCAACTGCGATCAACGCCCCGGTTACGACGCCGATTCCGCCAGGCTCGCCGAAACGCGGACGCTGGATTTTCTCGCTCGGCACATGGGTTAGGCGCCGGCGACGAACTCGAGCGCCAGCCCCGTGGCGTCCGCGGGCGCGACAACCAGCCGGCCGCCTTCCCGGTCGTAGCGGACGCCGCCCGCCGCGAGCGCGCGGGCCGCGGCCGCGCCGTCGGCGACGGCGAAGGTCAAGGCGGCGATCGACGGCACGGCGATGCGCCCCAGCTCCAGCGTCGGGTAGAGCGCGGCCGCGTCGTCCACTCCGGCAAACAGCAGCATCGTCCGGCCGAGCCGGACGGTCAGCACGTTGTCGGTCGCCCCCAGCGCCGCGGCGCCGAACAGCCGTTCGTATGGCGCGCGCAGCCGGGCCGGATCGGCGACCACCGCGAGCAGGGAGAGGATGCCGAACGCCGTGTTGGCATGGGCGAGCCAGGCCGGGCGCCGCACCAGATCGGGGGTCAGGTGCCGGCAGACGAAGATGGGGATGTCGGGCGTCGCCTCCGGCGGCACGTGGACCAGGGCGAAGCGCGGCTCGAGCGGGCCCTCGGGCGCCTCGAGCCGGCGGGCGAGCGTGCGCGCCTCGGGCGTCAGCCCCGCCGCCGCGAGCGAACGGAACGCCAAGCCCTCGTCGTCCGAGGCCAGCGCGAAGCCGACCCCGACATCGCCCGCCTCGGCGATGCGCTGCTCGATCGAGCGGCGCGGGCTGGCCGGGTCGACCACGCCGATCAGCTCGACGTAATCGCCGGGGAACATGACGCAGGTATTGCCCGTGCTCCAGCCGACGTGCCGGCCGCGCGGGGTCAGCGTGAAGCCGAGCCGCGTGTAGCACGCTCGCGCGGCTTCCAGGTCGCGCGCGCCGACCAGCACGTGGTCGAGCCCGGTGATGCCCGCCAGCACGGCTTCAGCGCCGTACCGGCTGGCCGTAGTGCGCAAACCTGGCCAGCACGCGGCGCATTTCCGCCGCCCCGAGCAGCTTCGGCCGGCCGAGCTGGAGCACGTGCCAATACTGCTCGGCCAGCGCCTCGACCTCGATGGCGAGCCGCACCGCCGAGCCCACGTCGCGGCCCAGGGCAACGATGCCGTGGTGCGCCATCAGGCACGCCCGCCGGCCCTCGAGCGCCTTGACGACGTTGGCCGAGAGCCGCGCCGTGCCGAAGGTGGCGTAAGGCGCGCAGCGGATCGACGCCCCGCCGGCGACCGCGACCATGTAGTGGAACGCCGGAATCGCCAGCCCCTGGCAGGCGAGCGCCGTGGCGAAGGTCGGGTGGGCGTGGACGACGACGCCGGCGTCGGCGCGCCGGGCCATGATGTCGTGGTGAATCCGCCATTCGCTGGTCGGCGCCAACGTGCCCTCGACGACTTGGCCGGCGTCGTTCAGACGCACGATCGACGACACGTGCAACGACATCGGCGCGACACCGGTCGGCGTGACCAGAATCCCGCCCGCGACGCGCGCCCCGATGTTGCCCGAGGTGCCCCGGTTGAGCCCGGCCGTCTCGAGCGTCCGCGCGGCCGCGACGATGGCGCGGCGCAGGCGGGCATGGCGCACGGTCAGTGGCCGGGAAAGTCGACCAGGGCCAGCACCGCGTGGCCGCGTTCGCGCAGCCGCGCGCTGCCGCCGAGATCGGGCAAATCGATGACGAACGAGCAGCCGGCGACGCGCCCGCCGGTGAGCTCGATCAAGCGGATCGTCGCCAGCGCGGTGCCCCCGGTGGCGATCAGGTCATCGACCAGCAGCACGGTTTCGCCGGCGCGCACCGCGTCGGTGTGGATCTCGACCCGGTCGCTGCCGTATTCCAGTTCGTAGTCCTGGCCGATCGTCTCCCACGGCAGCTTGCCCTTCTTGCGCACGGCCACGAAGCCGCACGCGAGCTGGTGGGCGACCGCGCCGCCCAGGATGAAGCCGCGCGCCTCGATCCCGGCCACCTTGTCGATGCGCACGCCGGCGTAGGGCTGCACCAGCTCGTCGACCACCCGGCGGAAGCCGCGCGGGTTGACCAGCAGCGTCGTGATGTCGCGGAACACGATCCCCGGCTTGGGGTGGTTGGGGACCGAACGGATCATGTCCCTGAGGCCGTCCGTCACGGCGCGCCCTCCTGGCCGGCGAGGCGGGCAAGGATGGCCGAGAGCCGCTCGGCCGCCGGGGCCGGCCACGCGGCCCTGGGCGTCACGACCGCCGCGTCGAGCGACCGGTCGCAGCCGTGCGGACACGGCACGGGGCGATCGCCGAGCCCGGGCGCGGCCCGGCCGATCAGGGCGCGGGCGTGGTCGGCGTTGGCCGCGAGCACGCGCAGCACGTCGGCCACTTGGACGTGGTCGTGGTCCGGGTGCCAGACGTCGAAGTCGGTGACCATGGCGACCGTCGCGTAGCAGATTTCCGCCTCGCGGGCGAGTTTGGCCTCGGGCATGTTGGTCATGCCGATCACGTCGCAGCCCCAGGCCCGGTAGAGCCGCGATTCGCCGAGCGTCGAGAACTGCGGCCCTTCTATGGCCAGGTACGTGCCGCCGCGGATGCACGGGATAGCGGCACCGGCCGCCGCGGCCGCGACGACCGCGCCAAGGCGGGCGCAAACGGGGTGTGCCATGGAGACGTGGGCGACGATGCCCTGGCCGAAGAACGACTTGGCGCGGGCGAACGTGCGGTCGATGAACTGGTCGACGACGACGAAGGTGCCGGGCGCCAGCCCTTCGCGGAGCGAACCGCAGGCGCTGAGCGAGATCAGGTCGGTGACGCCCAGCCGCTTGAGCGCGTCGATGTTGGCGCGGTAGTTGACCTCGCCGGGGCCGAGCCGATGCCCGCGACCGTGGCGCGGCAGGAACGCCACGCGCACGGCCCCGAGCGTGCCGGTGACGATCTCGTCGGAGGGTTCGCCCCACGGCGTGGCGACGGCGACGCGCCGAACATCGGCGAGGCCGTCGAGCTCGTAGATGCCGCTGCCGCCGACGACGCCCAGAACCGGCGTCGCGCCCACCGTCATGCTTCTAGTGGGCGCCGGACCAGATCCGGCGCTTCGCCGCGTAGGTGACGACGGTGAGGAAGATGAGGAACAACATGGTCTTGAGGCCCGCGCTCTTGCGCGCCTCGAGCTTGGGCTCCGCCGCCCAGGCAAGGAACTGGACGACGTCGCGCGACATCTGCTCGACGCTCGCCGTCGTGCCATCGGCGTACTCGACCTGATCCTCGGTGAGCGGCGGCGGCATGGCGATCTGGTTGCCGGGCATGACGGAGTTGTAGGTGAGCCCCTCGCCCACCTCGAATCCGGCCGGCGGCTCGAGATAGCCGGCGAGGATGCCGTAGACATAATCCGCGCCGCCCACCCGCGCCTTGACGATCAGCGACAGGTCCGGCGGATCCGCGCCATTGTTGGCCGCGCGCGCCGCCTTCTCGTTGGCGAAGGGCGAGGGGAACCGGTCGGACAGACGCGCCGGGCGCATGAACATGTCGCCGTCGTCGTTGGGGCCGTCCTCGGCCTCGTAGGCCGCGGCGATCGCCTTGGCCTCGTCCTCGGTGAAGCCGAGGTCCGTCAGGTTGCGGAAGGCCACGTACTTCAGGCCGTGGCACGACGCGCAGACCTGCTCGTAGACGTACAGCCCCCGCTGCAGGGCGGCGCGATCGAACTGGCCGAACGGGCCGTCGAAATCCCATCGCCGCTCGGGCAAGGCGGTGCCCTCCTCGGCCTCGGCGGCGAGGGGGGCCAAGGCGAGCGTCGCCAGCGCGGCGAAGGCGACGAGGATCGGGCGCTTCATCACGCCTTCTCCTTGAGCACGGCCGCGGCGATGCTTTGGGGCAGCGGGCGCGGGCGCTCGATCAGGCCGATGGCCGGCAGCAAGATGACGAGGTGGACGAAGTAGTACGCGGTGGCGAGCCGGCCGATGACGATCCACGAGCCCTCCGGCGGCGCGGAACCGACCCATCCGAGCAACAGCACGTCGAACACCAGGAGCCAGAACACGACCTTGTAGATCGGCCGGAACTTCGCCGAGCGCACGCGCGACGTGTCGAGCCAGGGCAGCGCGAACAGCACCAGGACCGAGGCGAACATGGCGATCACGCCGCCCAGCTTGTCGGGAATCGCGCGCAGGATCGCGTAGAACGGCAGGAAGTACCATTCCGGAACGATGTGCGGCGGCGTCAGGAGCGGGTTGGCCGGGATGTAGTTGTCCGGGTGGCCGAGGTAATTGGGCGCGTAGAACACGAACAGCGCGAACACGATGAAGAACACCGCCATGCCGAAGGTGTCCTTGACCGTGTAGTAGGGATGGAACGGCAACGTATCCTGCGGCCCGCGCACGTCGATGCCGAGCGGGTTGTTCGATTTGACCGTGTGCAACGCCCACAAGTGCACGAACACCAGGCCGAAGATGACGAACGGCAGCAAGTAGTGCAGCGAATAGAACCGCTTGAGCGTCGGGTCGCCGACCGCGAAGCCGCCCCACAGCCAGGCCACGATCTCGTCGCCGAGCACCGGGACCGCCGAGAACAGGTTGGTGATGACGGTGGCAGCCCAGAAGCTCATCTGGCCCCACGGCAGCACGTAACCCGTGAACGCGCTCGCCATCATGGCGAGCAGGATGAGCACGCCGATCCACCACAGGACCTCGCGCGGCGACTTGTACGAGCCGTAGTAGAGGCCGCGGAAGATGTGGATGTAGACGACCAGAAAGAACATCGACCCGCCGTTGGCGTGCAGGTAGCGCATCAGCCAGCCGTAGTTGACATTGCGCATGATGTGTTCGACCGAATCGAACGCCAGCCTGGAATCCGGCGTGTAGTGCATGGCCAGCACGATGCCGGTCACGATCTGCACCACGAGCGCGATCCCGGCGAGCGAGCCGAAATTCCACCAGTAGTTCAGGTTGCGCGGCGCGGGGTAATCGCGCAGATGGTGGTCGACGAAGGTGAAGACGGGGAGCCGGTCGTTGAACCAACGAACCGGCGCCCAGTCGCGATAAACGCTGCTCATCGTTCGTCGGTCCCTGGCCTAGCCGATCAGGATCTGGGTGGCGTCGGTGAAGCGGTAGGGCGGCACCATAAGATTTTCCGGTGCCGGACCCTTCCGGATGCGCCCGGAGGTATCGTAGTGGGAGCCATGGCAGGGACAGAACCAGCCGTTATATTCGCCCTTGTAGCCGATCGGGATGCAGCCCAGATGGGTGCAGATGCCGACGACGATCAGCCATTCCGGGTTGGGCGCGCGGGCCGCGTCGGTCTCGGGATCGCGCAGATCGGCCGCGTCGTCCTGCTGGGCCTTGGCGATCTCGTCGGGGGTGCGGTGGCGGATGAACACCGGCTTGCCCTGCCAGACCACGATGATCGCCTGGCCAACTTCGACCGGGGCGAGGTCGACCTCGGTGGTCGCCGAGGCGAGCACGTCGGCGCTCGGGTTCATGGTATCGACGAACGGCCACGCCGCCGCCGCCGCCCCGACCACGAGCGCCGCGTTGCTGGCCAGGTACAGGAAATCGCGCCGCGTGTCGTCGCCGTGCGCGGCCCCGTGCTCCGTCATCGGCCTTTTCCCCCTGGCGCCCTAACGGCAACGGGCGCCGTTGTGGCACTTAACCCGACATCGTGTCCAGACATCCCGCTCCCTGGCGCCGCGCGGGCCGGGCCCTGATTATACCGTAGGCCCGATGCTGACAAGGGCACACAGGACATAGGGGCTTGCCTCATGGATGATGCCGAGACCAAGGACCGCAAGGCGCGCGCCGCCCTGTGGTTCGCCGCGCTGCGCGACCGGTTGTGCGCCGCCTTCGAGGCCATCGAGGACGATCACCGCGGCCCCGATTCCGCCCTTCCCGGCCGGTTCGCACACACCCCGTGGTCGCGCGAGGGCGGCGGCGGCGGCGACATGGCCGTCATGCGCGGGCGTGTGTTCGAGAAGGTCGGCGTCAACGTCTCGACCGTGTGGGGCGAGTTCTCCGAGGCGTTCCGCGCCCAGATACCCGGGACGGCCGACGACCCGCGCTTCTGGGCCAGCGGCATCAGCCTGGTCGCGCACATGCGCTCGCCCCTGGTGCCCGCGGCGCATCTGAACACGCGCCACATCCGCACGACCAAGGCGTGGTTCGGCGGCGGGGCCGATCTCAACCCGAGCCACCCCTTCGACGACGACACGACGGAGTTCCACGCCGCGATGAAGACCGCGTGCGACGGCTACAACCCACGCTGCCACGCCGAATACAAGCGCTGGGCCGACGACTATTTCTTCATCCCGCACCGGGGCCAGGCGCGCGGCGTCGGCGGCATCTTCTTCGACGACCTCGATTCGGGCGACTGGGAGCACGACTTCGCCTTCGTCCAGGCGGTCGGGAAAGCCTTTCTCGAGGTGTTCCCGCGCCTGGTGCGCCGGCGCATGGGCCTGGCCTGGACCGAGGCCGATCGCGCCCGCCAGCTCGAACACCGCGGCCGCTACGCCGAGTTCAACCTGGTCTACGACCGGGGCACCAAGTTCGGCCTGATGACCGGCGGCAACCCCGAGGCCGTGCTGATGTCCCTGCCGCCGGTCGCGACTTGGCCGTAGCCCCGCAGCTTATCCGGCGCCCGCGCGGCCCTCGAGCTCGGCCAGGCAGGCCTGCCGGTCGGCCCGGAAGTCGCCCGCCTGCCACCAGTCCTCCAGCTCCTTCAGCATGGCGCTGACGGCCGGACCCCGGGGCACGCCGACCGCGATCAGGTCGCGCCCCTTGAGCGGAAAGACCGGCTTGACCCAGGCCCGGGCGAGTTCGAGCCGGCGGGCGAAGTCGGGATCCCCGCCCCCGTCGGCCCAGGCGAGGTAGAGCGCATCGATCACCCGGTTCTGGCCGTGGCGATAGAGCAGCCGGCGCAACGCCGGCTCGGTCGCGTCCGACAGCAGCCCCGGCGTGCCGGGCATCAGGAAGCCGAGCCGATCGCGATCCGCGTTCGAGAGCTTGAGCCGCTGGGCGATCGGCGCCGCGTCGCCCGTGACCAGCGCGGCGAGCCGACGGATGGCGTCGCGATCGGCGCCATCGAGCGCGACCAGCCCGGCCAGCCGGTCGAACGCAGCGGCTTCGGGCAGCACGACCGCGAGCGCGCCGGTCGCGGCCATGAGCCGGAGCGCCGGCACCGGGTCCGGGGCGGCGAGCAGCTTGATGAGCTCGTTGCGCACCCGTTCGGCCGAGAGTCGCTTGAGCTCGGACGCCGCGTCCCGGCACGCGGCGAGCGCCCGGGCCGCGGGCGCCCGGCGGCCGAAGTGGGCGAGAAACCGGAAGAAGCGCAGCACGCGCAGATAGTCCTCGGCGATGCGCCTGGCCGGCTCGCCGACGAAACGCACGCGGCCCGCCGCCAGATCGCGCCGGCCGCCGAAGTAGTCGTAGAGCGTGCCGTCGGGCGCCAGGCTCATGGCGTTGAAGGTGAAATCGCGGCGCGCCGCGTCGGCCTTCCAGTCGTCGGTGAAGGCGACCTCGGCGTGGCGGCCGAAGGTGCGGACATCGACGCGCAGCGTCGTCACCTCGAAACCGCGCCCGTCCGCCACCGCCGTCACCGTGCCGTGCCCGATGCCGGTCGGCACCGCCTTGAGCCCTGCCCGCCGGAGCAGCGCGACGACCCGATCGGGCGGATCGGCGGTCGCCAGATCGATGTCCCCGATCGGGCGGGGGGCCAGCGCATCGCGCACGCAGCCGCCGACGAACCGCACCTCGGTGCCGTCGGCCGTCAGCGCGACCAGCACCTTGCCCACCGGCGCCGCGGTCATCGCGGCCGGCAACGGCACGCGCGCGGTCATTCGGTGCGTCCCGGCACGACCTCGCCGCCCTGGTAGGACGGCGGCACGTACTTGGCGGTCGGGTCGGCGCCGTCACCGACGACGGCGAGCGCGAGCACGCCGAGCGCGCCCACCAGCAGCGCGATGGCGACGAGCCACGACCACGGCCCTTGGCGCCACGACGGCTGACCGCCGGCGGCGACCGCCTTCCGCCGCGCCAGATAGAACCAGACGCCGTACGCCAGCACGGGCACGAACGGCAGCAGATAGCTCAGCAGCATGCGGCTCATGGCTCGGCCATCAGGCGCGCGAAGCGGACCAGCATGCCCGCGGTGGCGCCCCAGATGTAGCGATCGCCGTAGGGCAGCGCGTCGTACCAGTGCAGCGCGCCGCGCCAGACCATCGAGTCCCGGCGGTGGTTGGCGCGGTCGAGCACGAACGCGAGCGGCACCTCGAACACCTCGGCGACCTCGGTCGGATCCGGCGCCAGCTCGAACGGCGGCGCGACGAACCCGACCACCGGGGTGATGTGGTAGCCGGTGCCGGTGCGGTAGGGCGCCAGCACCCCCGCGAGTTCGACCCGATCGGGGCCGAGCCCGATTTCCTCCGCCGTCTCGCGCAGCGCGGTCGCCGCCGGGTCCGTGTCGCCGGGCTCGACCCGGCCGCCGGGAAAGGCGATCTGGCCGGGATGGCTGGGCAAGCCGTCGGCGCGGCGGGTGAGCAGCACGGTCATGCCGTCCGCCCGCTCGACCAGAAGGATCAGCACGGCAGCGGCGGTCAGCCGCGCCGCGCCCTCCGCTTCGGCCGGCGGCGGGAGCAGGGCGAGGCGGCGCCGGATCGCCTCACGCATCTTCGGCGAGCTCGCCCAAGGGAAAGAACACGCCCGCGCTCCAGACGCCGAGTACCGCCCGCCCGTCGCGCACGGCCTCGACGCCCAGACCGACCAGGCGGTAGTAGACCGGCCGCGCGATCAGCGCCTCGAGCCCGTCGCGCACCAGGACGTAGGGCGCGGGCTCGGCCCGGGGACCAACGAAGGCGACGCGGATCGGGTGCTCGGCGTCGGCCACGACGCGGTCGTCGACGTTGGTGCGGAACTCGAGCCGCCGCTCGCCGCCGTCGTCCTGGGCCTCGACGTCGACGGCGACGAACGGGGCGTCCTGGACGCGCACCTCGGCCCGTTCGGCCGGGGTCACGAGCCAAAAGCGGCCATCGGCGTCGCGCTGAAGCACCTTGGCGAACAGCTTGACCAGCGCCGGGCGCGTGATCGCCACGTCCTCGTGGAACCAGGTGCCGTCGCGCGCGATGCGCAGATCGACCTCGACGGTGCGCGGAACCGCTTCACGCTCCCGTGATGGCCGGGACTCGGGTCCACGGCGCGGTTCCGTCATGCCGTGCGCGTCCTTATACTCGTACGCAGCAAAGGAGACCCCGTCATGGCGGAAGCGACCATCAGGATGACCGATCCGGCCGAACTGGTCGGCGAGATCGAAGCGCTGGGCCGCAAGCTGGCGGCCGTTCGCGCCGGGATCGGGCGCGTCATTTTCGGTCTGCACGAGGTCGTCGACCAGTCCCTTATCACGTTGCTCGCGGGGGGTCACGCGCTGCTCATCGGCGTGCCCGGTCTGGGCAAGACCCGGTTGGTCGAGACCCTGGGCCAGGTGCTGGGGCTCGAGGAGAAGCGCGTCCAGTTCACCCCGGACCTGATGCCCGCCGACATCCTGGGCTCCGAGGTGCTCGAGGAAAGCGAGTCCGGTCGGCGCAGCTTCCGCTTCATCAAGGGGCCGGTGTTCTGCCAGCTTCTGATGGCGGACGAGATCAACCGGGCGAGCCCGCGCACCCAGTCGGCGCTGCTGCAAGCGATGCAGGAGCGCACGATTACGGTCGCCGGGACGCGCTATCCGCTGCCTGCGCCGTTCCATGTGCTCGCGACCCAGAACCCGCTCGAGCAGGAGGGCACCTATCCGCTGCCCGAGGCGCAGCTCGACCGTTTCCTCATGGAGATCGACGTCGGCTACCCGGCGCGCGCGGCGGAGCGCGAGATGCTGATCGCCACGACCGGCATCGCCGAGCAGCCGCCCGCCCGTGTCATCACGGCGGACGAACTGCGCGCGGCGCAGAACCTGGTGCGCCGACTGCCGGTCGGCGACAGCGTGGTCGAGGCGATCCTCAACCTGGTGCGCTCCGGCCGGCCCGAGGAGAGCACGATCGAGGAGGTGCGCCGGCACGTCGCCTGGGGTCCCGGCCCGCGCGCCAGCCAGGCGCTCATGCTCGCCGCGCGCGGCCGCGCGCTGATCGAAGGCCGGTTCGCGCCCTCGATCGACGACGTTGTCGCGTTGAGCGGCCCGGTACTGCGCCACCGCATGGCGCTCAACTTCGCGGCGCGCGCCGAGGGCGTGACCATCGACCAGATCCTTGAACGCCTGGCGGCGCCCCTGGCCTGACGCCGTGGTCCAGGCCGCCCCTTCGATCCGCCAGCGCGCCGAGCAGCTCGCGGCGCACTTCCCGCCCCTGCTGGTGGCCGCGGAGCGGGTGGCCGCCGTGGTCGCCCAGGGCGTCCACGGGCGCCGCCGCGTCGGCACCGGCGAGACCTTCTGGCAATTCCGTCACTACCACCCCGGCGACGAGGTCGGGCGTATCGACTGGCGCCAGAGCGCCAAGTCCATGCGCGTTTTCGTGCGCGAGACCGAGTGGGAAGCGGCCGAGAGCGTCTGGCTGTGGTGCGACGGTTCGCCCTCGATGCACTTCGCCTCGCACCTGGCCCACGTCTCCAAGGCCGAGCGCGCGCGGCTGCTGGCGCTCGCGCTCGCCGTGCTGCTCGTGCGCGGCGGCGAGCACGTCGGGCTGTTGGGCGCCGACCGGCGCCCGTCCACCGGGCGGGCGACGCTGACCCGCCTCGCCCACGAACTCGGCCGGGACGGCGCCACGGCCAGCTTGCCGCCGGCGGTCGACCTGCCGCGCTACGCCCAGATCGTGGTGATCGGCGACCTGCTCGCCCCGCTCGACGAGATCGAGGCGATGGTGCGCCACTTCACCAATCGCGGCGTGCGCGGCCACGTGCTCCAGGTGCTCGATCCCGCCGAGGAGACCCTGCCGTTCACGGGACACACCCTATTCGAGGGCCTCGAGGAGGAAGGGTCCATGCTGACCCGACGCGCCGAGGAGCTCAGGCGCGCCTACGTGGCCCGGCTCGCCGCGCACCGGGCGGCGATCGCCGAGTTCGCGCGCGCGGCGCGCTGGCGGCTGGGCAGCCACCACACGGACCACTCGGCGCAAGAGGCGCTGATGGCGCTCTATGTCGCGCTCGCCGGGCACGGCTGAGGTCGGCCATGCTGGCCCTTGGTTCCCTCGCCATCCTCGCGCCGTGGCTGCTGCTGGGCCTGGCCGCGCTGCCGCTGCTGTTCTGGCTGCTGCGCATCGTGCCGCCGGCGCCGTTGCGCGTGCGCTTTCCGGCGATCCGCCTGCTGTTCGGCCTGGTGGCGCGCGACGAGGCCGCGGTCAAGACGCCGTGGTGGCTGATCGCCCTCAGGCTGGCGCTGGCGGCGGCCGTGGTCGTCGGGCTCGCCCATCCGGTGTGGCGGCCCGAGCAGCCCCTGGGCGGCGACGGGCCGCTGATCCTGGTCATCGACGACGGCTGGGCGGCGGCGCGCGATTGGGAGGCGCGCATCGCCGTGGCCGACCGCCTGCTCGCCGACGCCGAACGCGCCGGCCGGCCGGCGCTGGTCGTCGCCACCGCGCCGTCCGAGCGTGACGGCCGGGTGCCACAAGCGCGGCTGATGCCCGCGGCCGAGGCGCGCGCGCTGGTGCGCGCGCTCCGGCCGAAGCCATGGCCGACCGACCGGGCCGCCGCCACGGCCGGAATCGCCGAGGCGCCCCATCCGGCCACCGCGGCGTGGATCGCCGACGGGGTCGACGACGGCGCCGCCGCCGCCCTCGCGAACGCGCTTGCCGCGCTTGGGCCCCTTGAGGTGCTGTCGTCCGCCGGGACCGAGGGGCCGCTGGTCCTGGTGCCCCCGGCGACGCGCACGCACCGCTTCGAGCTCGAGTTAGCGCGGGTCGGCGCGACGGGGCCCAGGCGCGCCTGGGTTCGACTCAGCGCCGAGGACGGCCGGCTCCTGGGGCGCGGCGAGGTCGTGTTCGGCGCCGGCGATGATCGGGCTTCGCTCGCGCTCGACGTGCCGTCCGAGGCGCGCAACCTGGCGGTTCGGCTGGACATCGAGGGCGAGCGCACCGCCGCGGCGACGGTCCTGCTCGATGACCGCTGGCGGCGCCGGCCGGTGGGGCTGGTCTCGGGCGGCTCGCTCGAACGCGACCAGCCGCTGCTCGCGGACACCTACTACGTGGCGCGCGCGCTCGAGCCGTTCACCGAGTTGCGCCATGGCGACCTGGAAACCCTGATGGCCGCGCCGCCGGCCGTGCTCGTGCTGGCCGACGTGGCCAAGATTCCCGGCGCCCTGGTGCCGGCGCTCGAGGACTGGATGGCGGCGGGCGGCGTCCTGGTGCGCTTCGCCGGGCCCCGCTTCGCCGAGGGCCCCGACGAGCTGGTGCCGGTGAGCCTGCGCGGCGGTCGTTCGATCGGTGGCGCCATGTCGTGGGCCGATCCGGCGCGGCTGAGCCCGTTCGAGGCGCCGAGCCCGTTCGTCGGGCTGACGATCCCGAACGACGTGCTGGTCGCCCGCCAGGTGCTGGCCGAACCGAAGCTCGACCTGCCGGGCAAGACCTGGGCGCGGCTGACCGACGGCACGCCGCTGGTCACCGCCGAGCCGCGCGGCGACGGCTGGCTGGTGCTGGTTCACACCACGGCGAACACGGCGTGGTCGAACCTGGCCATCTCGGGCCTGTTCGTCGAGATGCTCGAACGCCTGGTCGAGCTCAGCGCGGGCACGCCCGGCGACGACGTTTCGGCGCCGCTCGCGCCGCTGGCGAGCCTCGACGGATTCGGCGTGCTCGGGCCGCCGCCGGCGCTGGCCCGCGCGCTCACGCCCGACGCGCCCGACGACGTGCCGCCGGGCCCGGAGCACCCTCCCGGGCTCTACGGCCCCGCGGCCGCGCCACGGGCCTTCAACCTGGGAGCCTTCGTGGCCGGCGCGGCGGCGCTGCCGCCGTGGCCGCCGGGAACGACGGTGCGCCCGTTCACCGTCGCGCGCGAGTGGGACGCGCGGCCCTGGCTGTTCGTCCTGGCCGTGCTGCTGGCGGCCGCCGAGCTCGCCGCCAGCCTCGCCGTGCGCGGACGCGCCGTGGTCCTGGTCCGTGCCGGCGCGGCGGCGTTGCTGATTGTCTTGGCCGGGCCGCCGCCGGCCAAGGCGCTCGACGACGGGTATGTCATCGATGCCGCGTCGGAGTTCCGGTTGGGCTACATCGTCACCGGCGACCGCGAGATCGACGACATCAGCCGCGCGGGATTGTGGGGGCTGGGCACCATCCTGCGCTCGCGCACATCGGTCGAGCCCGGCGACCCCATGGCGATCGACCTCGAGCAGGACGAACTGATCTTCTTCCCGCTCGTGTACTGGCCGATCACGCCCGACCAGCCGCGCCCGAGCGATCTGGGCCGCGCCAAGATCGACCGCTACCTGCGCACCGGCGGAATCCTTGTGCTCGATACCCGCGATCCGGATTCGGCCTTGGCTGGCGGCGGCGGCACCGCCGCCGCGCTGCGTCGCCTGCTGGCGGGGCTCAGCGTGCCGCCGCTGGTTCCCGTGCCGGTCGACCACGTGCTGACCCGCTCGTTCTACCTGCTCGATGAATTTCCCGGCCGCTGGACGGGCGGCCAGGTGTGGATCGAGCAGAGCGACTCCGGCGTCAACGATGGCGTGTCGTCGCTGATCGTCGGCAGCCACGACTGGGTGGCGGCGTGGGCCATGGACAGCCGCCTGCAACCCCTGCTGCCCGTGGTCCCGGGCGGCGAACGTCAGCGCGAGATCGCCTACCGCTTCGGCATCAACTTGGTCATGTACGCGACCACCGGCAACTACAAGGCCGACGCGGTGCACGTGCCGACGATCCTGGAGCGGCTCGGCCAGTGACCGCGGCGAGCATCGGCCTCGCGCCACTCGTCGCCGGCGGCCTTCTCGCCGCCCTGGCCGTGCTTGCCGTCGCGGCGCTGGGCTTCGGGCTGATGCGCCGGGCGCGCGGGCTCGGCTGGCGCGCGCTGGTGATGGCGGCGCTGCTGGCGCTGCTGGCCAACCCCTCGCTCGACCGCGAGGAGCGGCGCGCCCTGCCCGACCTGGTCGTGCTGCTCGACGACCAGAGCCCGAGCATGGCGATGCCGCAACGTCGCGCCGCGGCCGACGCCGCGCTCGCCGTGCTCGAGACGGAACTCGGCGCGTTCGCCGATGTCGAGGTCCGGCGCGTCGCCGTCGGCGGCGCGGGCGCGGCGGCGCCGGGCGGGGTGCCGCGTTCGGGCACGTTCGCGTTCGCGGCGCTCGGCCGGGCGCTGGCCGACGTTCCGGCCGAATCGGTCGCCGGGGTCATCGTGGTCAGCGACGGCCAGGTGCACGACGCGCCGCCGGCCGCGAGCGCCCTGGCGCCCTGGCCGGTGCACGCGCTGATCGCCGGACGCCCGGGCGAAATCGATCGCCGGCTGATCGTCGACCAGGCGCCGACCTACGGTCTGGTCGACGACGAGCTCGAGATCGCCGTCACCATCGAGGACGCCGGCGCCCCCGCCGATTCCACCCCGGTGCCGGTCACCGTCACGCTCGACGGCGGCGAGCCGCGCACCAAGCTGATCGTTCCCGGGGAACGGACCGCGGTTGCCGTGACCCTGAGCCACGCGGGGCCCACGGTGGTCGAGCTGGCGGCCCAGCCGCGGCCGGACGAGCTGTCGGACCTGAACAACCGTGCCGTGGTCGCCATCAACGGCGTGCGCGAACGCCTGCGCGTGCTGCTGATCTCGGGCGAGGCGCATACCGGCGAACGGGTGTGGCGCAGCCTGCTCAAGGCCGATCCGGCGGTCGACTTGGTGCACTTCACGATCCTGCGCCCGCCGGAGAAGCAGGACGGCACCCCGATCCGCGAACTGGCCCTGATCTCGTTCCCGGTGCGCGAGCTGTTCGAGGTCAAGCTCGACGAGTTCGACCTGATCATCTTCGACCGCTACCGCCGGCGCGGCATCATTCCCCAGGGCTACATGCAGAACATCGTCGGTTTCGTCGAGCGCGGCGGCGCCTTGTTCGTCGCCGCGGGACCGGACTTCGCCTCGCCGCTCAGCCTCTACCGCACGCCGCTCGGCCCGCTCTTGCCGGCGCGCCCGAGCGGCGATGTCGTGCTCGCCGGCTTCAAACCGATGCTGACCGACATGGGCAAGCGCCACCCCGTGACCGCGGACCTGGCGGGCGCCGCGCCGGATGACCCGAACTGGGGCCGCTGGTTCCGCCTCATCGACACGGTCGCCACGTCCGGCGACGTGCTGATGACCGGCGCCGACGACCGCCCGTTGCTGGTGCTCGGCCACGTGCGCGACGGCCGCGTGGCTCAGCTCCTGAGCGACCAGGCGTGGCTGTGGGCGCGCGGTTTCGAGGGTGGCGGACCGCAGGCGGAATTGTTGCGCCGGGTCGCCCATTGGCTGATGAAGGAGCCCGAGCTCGACGAGAACGCGCTGCGCGCCGAGGCGCGGGGCACGACGCTGACCATAACCCGCCAGTCGCTCGACGCCGGAGCGGCGACCGCCACGGTCACCGGTCCGTCCGGAACGGTCACCGAGGTCGCGCTCGAGGACCGCGGCCGCGGCCGCAAGCAGGCCGAGGTCGCGGCCGAGGAGCCGGGCCTTTACAAGGTGACGTCCGGCGAGCTGCTGGCGCTGGCCGCGGTGGGCGAGCTCAACCCCCGCGAATGGCTGGACCTGCGCGCGACCGACGCGGTGCTGCGCCCGGTGGCGGAGGCGACCGGCGGCGCCGTGGCCTGGCTCGCCGTCGAGGACCTGCCCCGGATTCGGCGCGTCGAGGCCGGCCACGATCTGAGCGGCCCCGGTTGGATTGGCTTGGTGCGCACGCGGCGCTACGTGGTGACCGGCATCGACCAGGTGACGTTGATGCCGGCCTGGCTCGCGCTCGCGCTCGCGCTCGGCGGTCTCGCGCTCGCCTGGCGCGCCGAGGGTCGCTAGGCGAACCGCGCCGTGAAGGTGCGGCCGAGCTCGGCCGCGCCGTCCAGGATCGCTGCCCGCTCGGCGTCGCCCACGAGCGAGCCGTAAAGCAACTGGATCCCGCCGCTGGTCAACCCGCAGAATTGCAGAATCCCCACGTCGAGCTGGGTCGCGATCGCCTTGTCATAGCCGCGCCGAACGTAGGCCTCGGCGCCGGTGGCGGCGATGCCGATCATCATGGCCTTGGTGCCCGCCAGGTTGCGCGCGCCGTAGGCCCAGCCGTTGTTCCACACCCGGTCGATCCAGCCCTTGAGCGTGGCCGGCAACGACCACCACCAGACCGGGAACACCATGACGATCGCGTCGCTGCGCAGTATGCGCGCCTGCTCGGCGAGCACACCCGCGCTGTAGCGCTTGTCGGGGTCGTTCCAGTCGGGTTCGTCGGCGGGCGTCATGCGCGGGTCGTACCCCTCGCGCGCCAGGTCGGCCCGCTCGACCGCGTGGCCGGCCGCTTCGAGCGCGCCCGCGAAGGCCGTGGCGACGCTCTGGGTGAACGAGTCCCGCCGGGGATGGTCGACGACGACGAGGACCTTCATGCCGGCTCCCGGGCACGAGAGCTGGCTGGGGCGCCTGGATTCGAACCAGGGATCACGGGACCAAAGCCCGTTGCCTTACCGCTTGGCCACGCCCCATCCGCCGCCTCTGGCCGCCCCCTCACGGCACTCGGCCGTAGGCATCCTCGAGGCGGACGATGTCGTCCTCGCCGACGTAACCGCCGCACGAGACTTCGACGATACGCAACGGCGCGGCCCCCGGGTTCTCCAGCCGATGGCGGAAGCCCTGGGGGATGAAGGTCGATTGGTTCTCCGCCAGCGTCAAGACCTCGTCGCCGCGGGTGACCTTGGCGGTGCCCGCGATCACGACCCAGTGCTCGCTCCGGTGGTGGTGCATCTGGAGCGACAGGCGCCCGCCGGGCTTGACCACGATCTCCTTGATCTTGAAGCGCTCCCCTTCCAGCAGCACGGCGAACGAGCCCCACGGCCGCCGCTCGATCGGTTGCTGGCTCACCTCGGGGCGCCCCTCCGCCTTGAGCCTTTCGACCAGCGCCTTGACCCCGGCGCTGTCGCGCCGGTCGGCGACGAGCACGGCGTCCCGCGTTTCGACCACGACCATGTTCGCGACGCCGGCGAGCGCGACCAGGCGGCCGTTGGTCCGCACGACGTTGTCGCGGCTGTTGTGGACGACGACATCGCCCGTGAGCGCGTTGCCGGCCGCGTCCCGGTCGCTCGCCTGCCCGAGCCGGTCCCAGTCGCCGACATCGGACCAGCCCAGGTCGCAGGGCACGACGGCGCCGAGCGTCGAACGCTCCATGATCGCCCGGTCGAAGGCGAAGGCCGGCACGCGGGCGTAGAGTTCGGGCGGAGGCGCGAACGGGGCCGACGGCGCGGCCGCGGCGAAGGCCCGATCGACCGCCGCGGCCAACTCGGGCGCGACGCGCGCCGCCTCGTCGAGAACGGCCGCGACGGCGAACACGAACATGCCGCTGTTCCACAGGGCATCGCCCTGGGCCAGGAGCACTTCCGCTTCCCCGACCGACGGCTTCTCGACGAAACGATCGATGGCGAAGGCACCGGTGACGCCTTCGAGCGGGGCGCCGCGCCGGATGTAGCCGAGCGTCGGATCCGGCCCGCTGGGGGTGATGCCGAACGTGACGAGGCGGCCCTGCCGCGCCGCCTGGACGGCCGGTTCGAGCGCGACCCCCAGCGCCGATTCGTCGCTGATCACGTGGTCCGCGGGCGCGGCCCAAACTACGGCCTCGGGGCCGAACGCGGCCTTGACATGGAGGGCGCCGAGCAGCACCGCCGCCGCCGTATTGCGCCCCGCGGGCTCCGCGACGATGTGGTCGAGCAGCCCGGCATCCAGATCGCCGAGCTGGTCCCGCACCTGCACGAGCTGGGCCGCCGTCGTCACAGTGACGATGCTCCCGGCCGGCGCCCGCGCCATGGCCCGTTTCGCCGCCTGCTGGAGCAGCGTCGCCTCGCCGCGCAGGGCCAGGAGCTGCTTGGGATAGCTCTCCCGGCTCAGCGGCCACAGCCGCGACCCCACGCCGCCGGCGAGCAGGAGAGGAATCAGATCGCCCATCGTCGCATCCAAGCCACGGCCCGAAACGGCCGGAGCATGGCCGATAGCCGGGCCGCCGACAAGCAGGCCGGGCTCAGTGGTAGAGCACGGACCAGGTCTCGACGATCGGCCCCAGCCGCGCCCCGGACGTGGCCCCGTAAAGCGACTGGGGCTGGGAGACGCGTTGGCCGCCGTCGCGCGTCAGGGGTCGGAACAGGAAGTTCGCCCGCTGGGTGGTCGGTTTCAGGAAGAACAGGTCGAGCGGAATCGACAGGAAGAATCCCTTGTCGAAGCTGCCCTCGCCGAAATCCTCGGCCGAGACGTTGGTCAGCGTGGCGAAGGCGCCGAGCACGATGCCGCCGGGGAACTCGCGCGCGAGCTCGAGCGTGGCGCCGATGTCGCGGGCGAGGTAGCGGCCGATGCGAAGAGTCGCGAACAGCCCCCGGTACGGCGTGTCGTAGTAGAAGCTGATATGCCCCGTGGTCGTATCGAACTTGCGGAAATCGATCCGCTGTTCGAAGTCACGCTGGAAGACGTGGCTCACGTCGAGCCCGACGGCGAGACGCGAGTCGAATGGCCGGTACAGCAGCTCGCCTTGGACGCCGCCGTACATCTCCTCCAGGATGCCGGCGGTCAGTCGGCCGTACCAGTCCCGGCCCAGGTTGGTGCTGTAGTTCGCATAGAGATTGACCAGGTTGTCGTCGCCTTCCTGGAGGTAGTGTTCGACCAGGCTGCGCACCCGTTCGAGCCGGCTGCGGCCGAAGTTCCTGATGCGGTCGAAGTTGTTGTAGAGGTTCTTGCCGATCGCGCCGTGGATGCCGAAGTGCCGCGTGAGCTGGACCGAGGCGCCGAGCCGGGCCCAGATCTGGAACAAGTAGAAGGCATCGGTGCCGCCGACGTGCTGGCGCAACTGGGGCGTCAGGCTCCACGAGAAATCCGGATAGCGGTCGGGGTTGATGTAGGCGTCCGGAGGCACCTCGCCGTCGCCCGCGGCCAGGATCGTGTGCGCCAGGGTTTCCTCCGGGCTGCCGTGCAGCGCCAGCGCCCGCTCGATGTCGGTGCGCAACAGGGTCACGCGCGCCGTTTCCAGGCCGGACACGAGGTTGACGACCGTGATCTCCTCGACCGACGGCGGCGCCACCGACGCCACGGCCCGGGCCACGCGCCCGATGGCCTGAGGCAGGGCGCGATACTTGTCCTGCGTCACGAATACGACGGCCGCGGTTTCCTCCACATCGACGGCTTCGACGGCGAAACCGTCCTGCTCGATACGGGCCGTGATCGCCGCCGCCGCCGTCCGCCGCTGGGCCTCGGTCCACGGCGCGCCTTCCGCGGCGATCAGCGCGTCGGGCGCCACGCCGAGCGCCTGGGCCAGTTCGAACGTGCCGTTGGGGTAACGGGTGGCATCGCCGGTGCCGTCGGGCAGCGTCACGGCCACGGTCACCGCGTCGACCGGTGGCGGCAGCGCGCGCATGGCGATCCGGGCCGCCGCGGCACGGTCGATCGCGGCCTCGCCGCTGACCCGGAGTGTGACCTCGGGCCCATCGATGTCGAGCGATTCGAACGTCACGCCGATTTCGGCGAGCCCGTCGAACAGGCGATCCGCCGCCTGCCTGGCGGTCGTCGCGGGCGCCCCGGCGGACGGGGTGCGGGCCGGCGGGCGCGGCAGTTCGCGCGGCGCGACCGGGGGCGGCGGCGTATCGATGCGCAGCACCGGCTTCGGGTCGATGAGATTGGGCGTCATGGCGACGCGCAGTTGCAGCGTATTGCCGCGCTCGAAGCCTATGCCCACGTCGAGCCACGAGAACGGCTGATAGGCGAGGCCGACGTTGATCGGCGCGTCGACCCTGAAGCGGTTGTCGAGCGGCTCGTTCTGGTATGAGTTCGGATCGTACTCGATCTTGAGTCGCAGGCCTTCGAGCGGCGTCAGCCACTCGATGCCGCCGAACAAAGCCACCCGTTCACCGGCGAAGAACTGGCCGAGGTCGACGGTGCCGCCTTCGCCGCCGCGCCGACGAAGGCGCGACTTGAACGAGCTGGACAACAGCGACAACGGGTTCTTGAAGTGGCCACGGTCGCCCAGCCGGCCCCAGCCCATCCCGACGCTGAAGTCGAAATCGTAATAGCGCTTGCTCGCGACGATGTATTCGCCGGCGAACTGCGCCGTGCCGATCACGTCTTGCAGGCCGATCGCCACCGCGGGGCGCCAGCGCGTTTCGTCGAGCAGCAGAAGCTTGAGGTCGGCGCCCTTGTCCTGAAACGCGGTGTTCCGGATGTTCTCGTCGAAGCGCAGGATGTCGCGGTTCTGGATCGTCGTGTAGCGAAACCCCGCTTCGACCCCCTTCAGGCCGTGCACGCTGAAGAAATAACGGTGGTACGGATTGACCACGGAAACGCCGACCGTGAACAGCCCTTCATCGCCGAAGCGCGCGTTGCGCGTCTGCAGCAGGCCCACCCCGCCATAGTCGCTGATCGAGGGCGTATAGATTTGGTGGCGGCCCTGGGCCGTGCCGACCGGGGCAATAGCCAGGGCCAGGGCCGCCGCGAGCAGACATCGGAGCAGGGCACCCCGGCCGACGCCGTGCCTCAGTCCCGCCGCCGTCACGCCCGTCTCGACCCCAGGGCGGCCCGCGATGTCGACAGCCCGGCCGCGCCAGCGCACAATGGCGTCCGCGCGAACCCCGCATGTCGCCCTCGCCCGTGTCGCATCGTCCCCCCCCAAGGCCCGTGTCGCCGGCGCCGCCAGCCGGCGGCGATTGGGCGCGTCGCGGCGCCCTGTTCGCCGGCGCCGCATGGTCCCTGTCGGCGTGTGGTCCGACGATTTATGAGGATGCGGGCAGTATCTTTCAGACGCTCGTCATGGGCGCGCCCGACGTCCCGGTGACGCGCGACCAGATACGACAGATACCATACGCCACCCTCAGGGCAAAGGTGGGTAACGGCCAGCGTTCCGTGCTCGTGCTCTATCGCTATGACGGACGGGACCTGCATTGGATGTCGGCGGATCGGATCGCCTTCACGACGCGGGCCGGCCGGCTGGTCAAGACCGCCGGTCTACCGTTCAACCTGCGCGCGAGCGACGTGATCGGCGGCGATCCGGTCGGCTCGGGCCTGCACAAATTGACGGTGCCGCTGCGCACGACGCGACTCGTCGACATCGAGCCCGGCGCGCGCTACGGCATTCCGATCGAGCTGACGCTGGAACCCGAAGCCGAGGAGACGATCGAGATCCTCGACCTGACCTACGACACCGTGCGCGTGCGCGAGCGCTGCCACGCGCCGCTCTTGGACTGGACGTTCGACAACGTCTATTGGGCCGATCGTTCGGACGGCTTCGTGTGGCGCAGCACCCAGCACTTCGTGCCCGAGCTCGAACCGGCGGAGCTCGAGATCCTCAAGAAGGCGACCTAG
>CAZGYG010000016.1:0-16731 GCA_964530335.1 uncultured Rhodospirillaceae bacterium
ATGCACGCCGAAGCCGCCGCGGCGTTCGCCCAGGCCGGTCGCATGGAGGAGTCTCGCGCCGCGCTCGCCGCGTGCCTCGCCAGCGCGCCCAAGGGCTGGACGCCCGGCAAATTCGTCGCGAACCACGTCCGCATGTGCGCCCGCCCCGAGGACCGCGAGCGCTGGCTCGAAGGCTACCGCAAGGCGGGGATCGAGGTATGACCGTTCGCCGGCTGGCCGCGATCCTGGCATCGGGAAGGAACGTCTGCGCGCCCTCACGCGTAAGGCAGCGTGTGCCCGACGCCGAGGTGCCGGGCCTTCTCCAGCATGGCGTCGGCGAGCGCGATGTCCGAGAGCGACAGGCCCCGGTGCCAGAAGAGGATCGTCTCGTCGTCGTTCTCGCGCCCGGGCTTGCGCCCGGCCGCGATCTCGGCCAGTTCGGCGTAGAGGTTCGCCTCGGAGATCCGGCCGCTGTCGACGTGGGCGCGCAACGCGCCGAACGGGCCCGAACGCGCCTGGCCCCAATCGTCGACCACGATCTTGTCCATGATGTCGGTGAGCGAGAGCTCGAGCGCGCTCTTGGTGCCGTAGGGGATGACCAGAGCGCCCTTCTTCACCCACGCGGTCTTGAACAGGGCTTCGGGCCTGATTAGCCGCGCCGCCTCGACCATGATGTCGGCCCCTTCCAGGCAGCTTCGCCAGTCGTCGCAGCCGACGATCGTCCGCCCGAGGTCGCGTTCGAGCGCTTGCACGAACGCCCGCTGGCTCTCGGGCCGGCGCGAATGGACGCGGATTTCCATAAGCTCGAACACATGAGCGAGCAGCCGCACGTTCCAGTAGGCGCTGCCGCGCGCGCCGATATGCCCGAGCACGGCCGAGTCCTTGCGCGCCAGGTACTTCGCCCCCAGCGCGGTGATCGCGCCGGTGCGCATCGCGGTGATCGCGGTCGCATCGACGACGGCGCGCGGCGTGCCGTTGGTCGAATCGAACAGGCAGATCAGCCCCATCTCGGAGGGCAGGTTGTCGCGATAATTGCCGTGGAAGTCGCCGACGATCTTGACCCCGGCGAGCCGCTTGGGCCGGATCGCGCCGCGCAACACGTTGAAGTGGCCGTCGATGCCCGGGTCGGGCACCAGGTGCAGGCGCGGCTCGATGACCGTCTCCTTGCGCCCCTGGGCCACCAGCGCGGACTCGACCGAGCCCAGGATCTCGGCGTCGGTCATCGCGAGCGCGGCGATGTCGGGGCCGCTCAGATAGGCGATCGCGATTCCGGCCATGGCATCCCCCGTGTTCGCGCCGCGTCGCGCAGCGCCCCGATCAGCGCCGCCGTGATCTGGCCGTCGACGCCCAGCTCCGCGTCGTGCTGGAAGGCGCGCACCGCCTCGGTCGTGGCGGGGCCGGCGATGCCGTCGACCGCGCCCTGGTAATAGCCGAGCAGCGCCAACCCGCGCTGCGCCGCGATCAGCGGGCCGAACCCCTCGGGCCCGCGCAGCAGAGCCGGGTTCGCCGGCTGGGCGATGCCCCGCACGACGAGCCACAGATCGCCGGCGCGCGCCTGGGCCAGATCGAGCTCGGCGGGCGCGAACTCGCGGGCTAGCAGGTTCATGTAGCGGGCCGCTTCGGTCGCGGCCTCGACATCCGCCGTGCGGATCGCCATGTCGAACCAGGCGTAGGCGAGGGTCTCGTCGCGGGCCACGCCTTGGCCGTTGGCGTAGGCGAGCCCGAGCCGAACCCGCGCCGCCCCGTCGCCCTGCCACGCCGCCAGCCGAAACCAGCGCGCGGCCTCGTCCTCGTCGCGCTCGACGCCGATCCCGAGCGCGTGCGCGATGCCCAGGTTGACGCGGGCGACCGCCAGCCCGGATTCCGCCGCGCGCCGATACCAGCCGACGGCCGCGGCCAGATCGCGGGTTACGCCGTCGCCCAGCTCGTAGTGCCGGCCCAGGTTGTTCTGCGCCTCGGGGACACCGGCGTCGGCGGCGATGCGGTACCAGCGCACGGCCTCGGCCGGGTTGCGCGCGAGCCCGAGCCCCTTGGCGTAGGCCCGGCCCAGCGCGTAGGCGCCGCGCGCGTCGCCCTGCTCCGCCGCCTGGCGGTAGAGCGCGAGCGCCCGCGCCGCGTCCGGTGGCACGCCCGCGCCGTTCTCGTAGATGGCGCCCAGCACCGCCCGCGCCTCGCCCGAGCCGGCGTCGGCGGCCTGGCGCAAACTGGCGATGGCGGCGTCGCGCTCCGCGCCCTCGGCCGTCAGCCCGGCCAGCCGGACCGCGGCGGCGCCGAGCCCGCGCAGGGCGGCGCGCCGGTACCAGCGGGCCGCGGCGTCCGGGTCGGGCGCCCCGAGCGCGCCCGCTTCGTACAGTACGGCCATGTTGAACTGGAGATCGACGTCCCCGGCCTCGGCGCGCGCGCGCCACGCCAAGGCCGCGCCCGTCCCGTTGCCCGCCTCGAGCGCCGCCCAGCCCGCCGCCCAGTTCGTCGTCCCGGTGGCCGCGTCCTCGGCGCGGGCCTGGCCCAGCACCAACCCGACGGCGAGCAGCGCCCAGACAGGCGGACGAAAAACCCTCGACGTTGTCATTGCGAGGAGCGCGGAGCGCGACGCGGCAATCCAGGAGTTGCAGGGCTCGTGCGGTTGCCCCTGGATCGCCACGCCGCCTGCGGCGGCTCGCGATGACGGCATTGATGGCGTCTTGGCTATCCTGTTAGCGCCAGACCACTTCGGTGACGTCGTTGGCCTGGACCGGGCTGTTGGCCCACAGCCCGTCGAGCTCGGCGCGCCAGACGCCGATCTTGGGCAACTGGAACAGGAAGCCGTTGACCGCGGCCTCGGCGATGCGGCGCTGGGCCTCGCCGTAAAGCCGGTCGCGCTCGGCCTCGTCGAGCGTCGCCGCGATCCGGTCCATGAGGTCGTCGAAGGCGTCATCGTGATAACCGAAGTAGTAGTCGTCCCGGGCGTAGATGCCAATGTCCAGCGGCTCGGTGTGGGCGACGATCGTCAGGTCGTAATCGCGCCGCGTGAACACCTGGTCGAGCCACTGGGCCCACTCGACCGGCTCGATCGTAACCCGGATGCCGAGCTCCCCGAGCTGGGCCGCGATCAATTCGCCCGAGCGGCGCGCGTAGGCCGGCGGCGGCAGGCGGAGCGTGGCCGCGAATCCTTCCGCGAGCCCCGCCTCGGCGAGCAGCGCCTTGGCCTTCGCCGGATCGTGCGGATAAAGCCCCGTGAGATCGACATACGCCGGGTGATGGGGCGCGAAGTGGCTGCCGATCGGTACCGCGCTGCCCGACATCGCGCCTTGGACGATGGCCTCGCGGTCGATGGCGTGGGCGATGGCGCGGCGCACGCGCACGTCGTCGAACGGCGGGCGGGCGTTGTTGATGGCCAGGATCGTCTCGCCCTCGGTGGTGCCGACGACGACGGCGAAGCGTGGGTCGTCGCGGAACACGTCCAGGATTTCGGGCGCCGAGAAGTTGGGGATCGCGTCGACGTCGCCGGCCAGCAGCGCGGCCACCTGGGCCGCCGGGTCGGGAATGACCTTGAAGACGACCGTGCCGATGCGCGCCGGGTCGGGGACAACGCGCTCGATCGTCACGCTGTCGCCCTTGGTCCAGCGCACGAAGCGGAACGGGCCGGTGCCCACCGGGTCGGTCGCGTTGGACGCCGCCGATTCGGGCGCCACGATCACCGCGTCGCCCGAGGCCATGTCGAACAGGAAGCGCGAGGTCGGTTGTGCCAGCGTCAGGCGCACGGTCAGCGCATCCGGGGTCGCGACCGCGGCGATCGGCGCGAAGAAGCCTTTCTGGGCGTTGGTGCTGTCGTCGGCCCGGGCCCGGTCGAGCGAGAACTTGACGTCGGCAGAATCGAACGCCGTGCCGTCGTGGAAGGCGACGCCATCCCTCAGATGGAACGTGTACGTGAGCCCGTCATCCGCAATGTCCCACGACGCGGCGAGCGCGGGCTGGATTCGGCCGTCGCGGTCGATGCGCACCAGCCCCTGGAACACGTTGACGTAGACCACCTCGTCGATCGCCGCGGCGGCGCCGGCGGTCGGGTCCAGATGCGGCGGCTCCAGCGCCATGGCGATGACCAGGCGCGAGCGGTCATAGGCCCCGGCCGCGGGGACCAGGAACGCGGTGACCAGAACCGCGACGAGCAGGCGAAGCGCGCGTGCCATATCGGGCTCCATCGACGCTTTGTGTTGCAGCGCAGCATCTTCGACGCCGAGCGAGGTGACTGTCCAGGGCCATTTTGCTGCGGCGCACCTTCGCGGCGCAACATGGTTGACCCGGCCCGGCGCGCCGTCGACGATAACGGCCATGACACCGCGCTACTGGAACCGGGCGGTCGCCGAGCTCGCCCGGCGCGACGCGGTGCTGGCCGACATCATCGCGGCCTACCCGAAGGAGCGGTTGCGCAGCCGGGGCGACCCCTTCGGCACGCTCGCGCGCTCGATCGTCGGCCAGCAGATCTCGGTCAAGGCGGCGGATGCCCTGTGGCGCCGGCTCGAGGCGGGCATCGGCCCGATCTCGGCGTTAGCGCTGGCGAGCGCCTCGGCCGCGACGCTGCGAGCCGCCGGCATGTCGCGCCAGAAGGCGACGTATCTCGCCGAGCTCGGCCGGCGCTTCGGCGACGGCGCGCTCGACCCACGGCGCTGGCGGCGAAAGCCGGACGAGGACGTCATCGCCGACCTGACCCAGGCGCCGGGCGTCGGGCGCTGGACCGCCGAGATGGTGCTGATCTTCAGCCTGCTGCGCCCCGATGTGCTGCCGCTCGACGACCTCGGGCTCCGCCGCGCGGTGGCGCTGGCTTACGGCCGCGATTACCCGATCGCCAAGGCGGAGGTCGGGGCGATCGCCGAGCCGTGGCGCCCGTGGCGCTCGGTCGCCACCTGGTACCTGTGGCGCAGCCTCGACCCGCTGCCGGTGAATTACTGAGCGGCCAGGCGGCGAACGGTCATCGGGGCCGGCCGGCCTTGTCCAAGGCGCCGAGGTAGCGGGCCCGGTCGGCTGGACGCCTGAACCTGTGCACGATCGCCGTCGCGGCGACCGAATCGACCTTGGCCAACTGGAAGTACCTCGCCAACGCTTCCGCGGCGGCGTCGGCCAGGCCAAGTTCGGCGCAGCTCGCCGCGAGGTCGAGGTAGGCGGGACTTCGATTGGGCTGGGCGGTGATGGCCTCCTTCGCCCACTTCATCGCATCCCCATATCGCTCCTCGATGAAGGCCCCGATCGAGAGAGCGGAGTACCAAAGGGTGACGAAGCTATCGCGCGGGCTCAGCTTGATCGCCCGCTCGACATGCTCCAAGCCCTTGCCGACTTCGCCGGCATAGACCAGGGTCCGACCGAGAATCGAATGCGCGCTCGGGTCGTTCGAATTGAGGGCGATCGCTTGTTCGGCATGTCGAAGCGCATCCTCGGGTCGGTCGGAGTAAAGCTCGACCGCTCCCAGAATCGCGTGGGCATAGGCGTCCCCTCTGTCGAAGGCGCACGCGCTCTTGGCGGCCTTTTCGGCATCGGACAGCGACCGAGCGGGTTCATCGCTCCAGCCATGCGTCCAATCCCACAGATGCGTGACCGCCAAGCCTGTAAGAGCGAGCGAGTTCCCCGGGTCGCGCTCCAGTGCCTTCGACAACAGGTTTCGCGCCTCCAGGATATCTTCCTTTGTGAACTGGTTGATGTGCCAACGGGCGCGCGCCACCAGTTCCCAGGCGTCCAGGTTGGGGACCTCTTTCCGCCGCGCGCGCCCAATCTCGGCGGCCATAAACTCGGGCGCCACCGCCGCGACGATGCTCTGGGTGATCTCGTCCTGGATCTCGAAGATGTCCTCGAGCACGCGATCGTAGCGTTCGCCCCAGACGTGGTGATCGCTCGAAGCGTCGATCAACTGCGCCGTGACGCGCGCGCGATTGCCGGCCTTGCGCACGCTGCCTTCCAGGACGTAACGCACCCCGAGCTCTCGCGCGACCTGCCTTACGTCGACCGACTTGCCCTTGTACGTGAACGTCGAATTGCGCGAGATGACGAAGAACGAGTGGAATCGCGAAAGCGCCGTGATGATGTCCTCGGCGATGCCGTCGGAGAAATACTCCTGTTCCGGATCGCCGCTCATGTTGGTGAACGGCAGCACGGCGATCGAAGGCTTGGAGGACGCCGCCGGGGTTCCGACCGCGCCGCGTGGCGATGATTCGAGCGCCGCTGCCCCAACACGATAGGCGCGCACCGGCTCGGCGATGTTCTTGACCCGGTGTTCGCCGAGGTCCGCGAAGTTGTATTGAAGCTTGCCCTTGACCTGCTGGTGCACGGCCAGGGCGATCACGACCGAGCCGGGCTCCGCCAGCCTTTCCAGCCTCGATGCGACGTTGACGCCGTCGCCGTGGATCGTCGTCCCTTCGGCGATCACATCGCCCAGGTTGATCCCCATGCGGAACACGATCCGCCGGTCCTCGGGCTCGCCCGCGTTTCGCTCGGCTATGCGCTCCTGGGTTTCGACCGCGCACTGGACCGCATCGACGACGCTTGGAAACTCGATCAGCAAACTGTCGCCGGCCGAGCCGACGACGGTGCCCTTGAACTCGGCGATCTTGGGCCCGATGACCTCGGCCTTGAGCGCGTTGAAACGCGCGAGCGTGCCCGCCTCGTCGGCCGCCATCAGCCGCGAGTAGCCCGCGACGTCCGCCGCGAGAATTGCCGCCAAACGGCGGGTGGTCATGCCAGTCCGGCCTTGAGCAAGCCAGCGCGGACGTGCTCCTTGTCCTCCGGCCTGTTCACGGAGATGGTAGCGATGACCTTCTCGACGGTGAAGTCCGGCTTCATTTCGAGCAGCTTGCGCCATGCCGCCCTGGCTTCGTCGACGTGCCCGAGTTGTCCGAGGCACGCGGCGAGGTATCCGTAGTCGCCCCACCAGACGAACGGCATGCAGCGGCGAAGCGACTCCAACGAGGACTCGTAGTCAGCCGCTAAGTAGTAGGCATAACCCAGGAGATCGTTCACCCACACTCGATCGAGAGGATCCAGGCGACGCAACGAGAGTCCAATTGCGATCGCGCCCGCCGCGTCGCCACGCCAGAGCAACGAGTACGCATGCCACTGGAGCGTCATGGGGCTCTGAGGGTTCTTCGCGAAGGCGCGGTCCATGTGCATGTCGGCCGTCTTGAAGTCTCCGCGCTTTGCATGGATGTAGCCGATGAGGGCCTCCGTCCAGTCCTCGGCGTAGGTGAGGGAAAGCGCGCGTCGCGCAGCCTCGATCCCGCGATCGAACTGCTTGCTGTCCACGTCCTGGAATCCGAGAACCATGTACGCGGTGGCGATGTGGCTCAGGGGTCTGCCCCAGGTCGGATCGAGGTCGGACGCGCGAGTCCAGATCTTGATCGCTGCCTCGGCGTTATCCCGGGTCGCAGGCTCGAAGACGCTCATGCCTTGCAGCAGCAGGTCGTACGCGTCCACGTTCTCTCGGCGCCGCCCCTTCGCGCGCTCGATCTCGGCCTTGGCAATGTGCCCGGCGACGCGCCAGACGACAGTCTCGACGATCTCGTCCTGGACGGCGAAGACGTCTTCGAGGTCGCGGTCGTATTTCTCGGCCCACACGTGCGCGCCGGCCTCGGCGTCGATCAACTGAGCGGTGACGCGGATGCGCTTGCCCGACTTCCTCACGCTGCCCTCGACCACGTAGCGAACGCCGAGTTGCCGCCCGACCTCGGGGATCGGCACGGACTTGCCCTTGAACACGAAGGACGAGTGGCGCGCGATGACGAACAGGCCGTGGTGGCGGGCCAGCGCGGTGATCAGGTCCTCGGTGACGCCATCGGAGAAGTATTCCTGTTCCGGGTCGCCCGACAGGTTGGCGAACGGGAGCACGGCGATAGACTGGCGCCGGCGCGCGGCCTCGCCCGTGGCCACGCTGCCGGGTGCGTCCCTGGCGGCCCGTCTCTCGGTGGCGACCTTGTACGCGCCCACGGGCTTGGCGATGTTCTTGACCTGCTGCTCGCCCAGGTACTCGAAGGCGAACGGCAGCTTGCCCTCGACGTGGTCATGCACGGTGCGCGCGATGCAGATCCCGCCCGGTTCCGCCAGCTTCTCCAGCCGTGACGCGACGTTGACGCCGTCGCCGTGGATCGTCGTCCCTTCGGCGATCACATCGCCCAGGTTGATCCCCATGCGGAACACGATCCGCCGGTCCTCGGGCTCGCCCGCGTTTCGCTCGGCTATGCGCTCCTGGGTTTCGACCGCGCACTGGACCGCATCGACGACGCTTGGAAACTCGATCAGCAAACTGTCGCCGGCCGAGCCGACGACGGTGCCCTTGAACTCGGCGATCTTGGGCCCGATGACCTCGGCCTTGAGCGCGTTGAAACGCGCGAGCGTGCCCGCCTCGTCGGCCGCCATCAGCCGCGAGTAGCCCGCGACGTCCGCCGCGAGAATTGCCGCAAGCCTGCGCTGCTCCCGCGCCAAAACGATCCTTCCCGCGATCCCGCCCCCTGAACCGCCGAAGTGTAGTTGATATGCGCCATCGGGGAAGGCGAATGTGCGCCTTGTCGTGCCGCCGCGGCTTGACGGGCGGCGAAGGGCGCGGCGATGATCCGCGGCCCCGCCAACCTGGTCCCGGACCGCCATGGCCTACCCGATCAACGCGCTGGTCGAGAGCGTGCTCACCCCGCCGATCGCCGAGGCGTGGAGCTGGGTCGAGAGCCGAACGTTTCCGACCAACCGGCCGCTGATCGACGTCTGCCAGGCGGTGCCCGGCTACCCGCCCGACGCCGCGCTTGCCCGCCACGTGGCCGAGCGCGCGCTGCTGCCCGAGACCGCCCGCTATACCGACATCCCCGGCATCATGCCGCTGCGCGAGGCGCTGGCCGCCGACATCGGCGTGCGCTACGGCGGCGCCTGCCGGGCCGAGGACGTCCTGATCACCGCCGGCTGCAACCAGGCGTTCTTCACCGCGATCATCGCGCTGGCGCGCACCGGCGACGAGGTGATCCTGCCGCTGCCCTACTACTTCAACCACGAGATGACGCTGACCGGGCTTGGGATCCGCGCCGTGCCCCTGGCCTGCGACGCGGACGCGGGCGGCGTGCCCGACGCGGCCGACGCGGCGCGCCTGATCACGCCGGCGACGCGCGCGATCGTGCTGGTCACGCCCAACAACCCGACCGGCGCGGTCTACCCGGCTGCCACGATCCGCGCCTTCTACGAGCTGTGTCGGGCGCGCGGCATCGCGTTGATGATCGACGAGACCTACCGCGACTTCCTGGTCGGCGGCGCGCGCCCCCACGACCTGTTCGAGAACCCGGACTGGGCGGGCACGTTCGTCCACCTCTACAGCTTCTCCAAGGTCTACGCGCTGACCGGCTACCGGGTCGGCGCCATCGCGTGCGGCGCGGCGCTGGGGCGCGCCGTAACCAAGGTGCTCGACTGCGTGCAGATCTCGGCGCCGCGCATCGGCCAGGACGCGGCGCTTTACGGGCTTGGGCACCTGGATGCCTTCCGTACGGCCAAGTGCGCGCTGATGGCCGAGCGCGCCGCCGCGCTGCGGACCGCGTTCGCGACGCCCGGACTCGACTACCGGCTGCTGAGCTGCGGCGCCTACTTCGCCTACGTGCGCCACCCCTTCAACGAACCTTCGGCCGCGGTGGCCCGGAGACTCGCGGTCGAGCACAACCTGCTCACCCTGCCGGGCAGCTTCTTCGGCCCGGGGCAGGACGGGTACCTGCGCTTCGCCTTCGCCAACCTGGAGGCGTCGTGGATGCCGGCGATCGCCGAGCGGCTGCTCGCCAGCCAACAGTCCTAGGCGACGCGACGGCGCGACACGACCACCTCGACCAGGCCGGCGCCGACAATCAGCACCCAGCCGACGGATTCGCGCCAGCCGAACGGCTCGCCGGCCCACAGCGCCGCGGTCGCGACGCCGACCACCACGTCGGGCAGGATCAGGACGGCGAAGGGGCCGGCGTCCAGGCGCGAGGCGCCCCACATCAGCCCGACGTTGCCCGCGAGCTGGAACGTGACGGTCAGCGCGACGAGCCAGGGCAAGGCCGACGCGAATTCAGCCGGTCCGATGCGCGGCCCCAGCGCCTCGCCGCCGAGGGCGAGGATGAGCGCGCCGACCACGGCCCCGCCGACGAGCATGGCGAACAGGCTCCCGAGGTCGTCCCCGCCGGGCCGGGCGCGCAGGCGGAACTGGCCGAACGTCATGACCATGCCGGCCGCGAGGCCAAGCCAGTCGCCGAGCGCCGTGGGCCAGGGTACGCCGACGTCGCGCCCGACGACGACCCATAGGCCGCCGAGGCTCATGACGACGGCCGCGACGCGCGCCGACGACAAGCGACGGCGGGCGACGACGACATCGAGCAGCGTGCCCCACACCGGCGCCAGGTAGAACAGCAGCAGCGCGTGGGCGACGCTGGTGAACAGCAGGCTGTTGGCGTAGAGCGCGAGCCCGCCGCCGATGCACAGGCAGGCGAGCGGCGGGCCGTAGCCCGAAGGCCGCCCGCGCGCGATGCGCCAGAGAATGACCGGGGCGAGCAGCACCGCCGCCAGGGCGAACTGGGCGAAGGTGGCCCAGCCGCCCGCGAGCCCGGCCGCGACCAATTCACGCTGGGGCAGCCAGTAAAGCCCCCAGAACGCCGCCGAGCCGAACACGACGAGCGCGGGCAACCGCTGGCGCTCCGGCGCGGCCATCGCCTAAAGCGGGATGCGTTTAGGTTGAACCGGCCGCCGCTCGTCCTTCGAGACGCCGCCTGCGGCGTGGGGGCGGGGGCAACCGCCCCCACGCCTCAGGACAAACGGCACTCAACTAAGCCGTTCGCGGTGAGGAGGGCCGAAGGCCCGTCTCGAACCGCGCATAGCGGCGTCCCTCACGCCGATTCAATCTCATCACATCCCGCCCTAGCGTTCCCGGAACGCCTCGTCCCTCAGCTTGAGGACCGGCTTGAGCAGGTAAAAGAGAACCGGCTTGGTCCCGGTGTGGATGTCGACCATCGCCTCCATGCCCGGCGTGATCGGCAGATCGCCCGGCCCCGCGCCCAGGTAGTCGCGTTCGGTCTCGGCGACAAGGCGGAAGTAGGTCTTGCCCTGCTCGTCGGTGTGGCTGTCCGCCGAGACCAGGACCACGGTGGCGGGCAGGCCGCCGTAGCGCACGAAGTCGTAGGTCGTGATCTTGACCGTCGCCGCCTGCCCGACCTTGACGAAGCCGATGTCCTGGGGCAGCAGCCGGGCCTCGACGACCAGGTTCCCGCCGGACGGGACGATTTCCATGATCGGCTCGCCGGGCAGCACGACCGCGCCGATGGTATGGACCTTGAGGCTCTTCACCACGCCGTCGATCGGGCTCGCGATCGCGGTACGCTGGGCCATGGCCGTGGCCTTGGTCAGTTCCTGCTCGGTCTGGTCGAACGCGAGATCGACCTTGCCGAGCTCGTCGAGCGCGGTGCGCTGGAAGTTGAGCTCCGCCTGGCGGCGCTTCTGCTCGGCCTCGGACAGCGCCGCATCGGCGCGCGCGATGGCGGCGCTGGCGGTGGCGATGTCACCGCTGAGCTGCTCGACCTCGCGCTGGATCGCTAGGTGGTCGACCCTCGAGGTCAGGCCGTCGACCAGCAGGGACTCGGAGATGTCGAGCTCCTCGCGCGCGAGCGCGAGGTCGCTCGCCCGGTTGGCGCGCTCGGTCTTGAGCTGCTGGATGTCGAGCGTGCGCTGGTGCATGTTCTCGTCAAGGCCCAGAAGCGTGCTTTCGAGCTCGAGCCGCCGGGTGTCGAACGCCTGCCGCTCGCTGTGCGCCGCGTCGGGCCGCCGTTCGGCCACGTCGGACGGGAACTCGAGCGCGGTGCCGTTGGCCTCCGCGCCGAGCCGGGCGCGGCGCAGCATCAGGCCGTCGAGCGTGACGCGCAGCTCCTGCTCGCGGTCCTCGGAGGCGATGATGTCGAGCTGCAGCAGCGGATCGCCCGCCTTCACGCGCGCACCTTCCTCGACGAAGATGGCCTCGACGATGCCGCCTTCGAGGTGCTGGACGACCTTGACCTGGCCGTAGGGCACGACCTCGCCGGTCGCGATGGCGACCTCCTCGAACTCCGCCACGGCCGCCCACGCCACGAAGATGAGCACGAGCACCATGACGGCGCGCGCGGCGATACGGACACCGCCCGGTGGATTGTGTTCGACGAGGTCTTCGAGCGCGCTCATGCCCCGCCCTCCCCGACGGTGGCCTCGGCGGCGGGGGCGGCCTCGGCGACGGCTTCGGGCCGCGCCGGCGCGAACAGCCGGGGCATGATGTCGCGCGTGGGTCCGGCCAGCGCGATCCGCCCCTTGTCCATGACGACGATGTGGCGGCACGCCGCGAGCAACGTGGGCGTATGGCAGACGATGACGATGGTGCGCTTGGGCGCGAGCTTCACCAGGGCATCGCGCAGCGCGAACTCGGCCTGGCGGTCCAGGTTCGACGCCGCCTCGTCGAGCAGCAGCACCGGCGGGTCGTTGAGCAGCGCGCGGGCGATGGCGATGCGCTGGCGTTCGCCGCCCGACATGCGCATGCCGGCCTCGCCGATGTCGGTGCCGTAGCCGTCCGGCAGATCGACGACGAAGCCGTGGACACCGGCGAGCTCGGCCGCGCGGACGACGGTCTCGTCGTCGGCCTCGGGCGCCGCAATCGCGATGTTGTCGCGGATCGTGCCGGTGAACAGCATGGTTTCCTGGGCCACGTAGCCGACCCAACGGGACAACTGGGCGTGGCTGAACTGGGCGATGTCGGCGCCATCGAGCAGGACCCGGCCCGAGCCCGGCGGGTAAAGCCCGTAGATGAGCTTGAGCAGCGTGGTCTTGCCGCAGCCGTTGGGCCCGACGATGCCGACCATGCCACCCGGCCGGATCGTCATGCGCAGCGAATCCACGACCGGGCGCGCGCCGGGGCGGTAGGCGAAGGTCACGTCCTCGAGCGCGAGCTCGCCGTTCGGCCGGCGGAGTTCCAGCGGCGCGTCCGCATGGTCCTCGGCGAGCGCGAGCACGGTACCCAGCCTGTCGCGCGCCTGGCGGTACTGGGCGACGCTGCGCCAGGTGCCGACGAGCTGGTTGAGCGGCTGGAGCACCCGGTTGCTCAGCATGTTCGCCGCGATCAGCGCGCCGACGGACAGCTCTTGTTCGATGATCGCGATGGCGCCCACGGTCGTCATGGCCACGGTGGTGACGAACGCCGCCGAGGTGCCGAGATTGGCGAAGCCGTCGCCGGAGCGGCCGCGCTCGAGCGCGCCCTGGATCGCCTCGGCGTGGCGCGATTCCCAGCGCGGACGCAGGATCGGGGCCAGGGCGAGCGCCTTGACCGTGGTGCGCCCGGCCAGGAGTTCCGCCATCAGCGCTTCCCGGTTCTGGCTCTTCTCGCGCTCGCGGCCCGTGGCGCGCTCCATGACCCGTCCCGACAGCCAGGCCAGCAGCATGAAGGTCGGCGCCACGACCATCAGCACCCAGGCAACCGGCGCGGCGATCACGAAGATGAGGACGATGAACAGCCCGACGAACGGCAGTTCCGTCGCCAGCACCGCGGCGGGCCCGGAAAACGTGTTGCGCACGATCTCGATGTCGCGCTGGAGCGAGAGCCAGAAGCTGGTCGGACGCGATTCGAGGGTCGGGAGCGGCAAAGCCGCCACCTTGTCGTACAGCCGTTCGCCCAGGCGGACGTCGATGACCATGGCCGCGCGCTGCAACAGCCGGCTGCGCGCCTGCCTGAGCACGAAGTCGAACCCGAGGATGATGAAGATCCCCGCGCTCAGTCCGTAAAGGGTGGAATAGCCGTGGTAGTAGACGACCCGGTCATAGACCTGCAACACGTACACAGGCAGACCGAGCGCGAGCACGTTGACGAACAGGGAAACCGCGAGGACCTCGCGGAATGCCGGACGCAACGGCGCCACCAGGGTTGCCAGCCACGACTTGGCATCGGTCGCCGGCGAGGGGGGGGAGCTCATGGCCGGATCATGCCAGTTTTGGCCAATTCGGGAAAGTTGACGCCGATATCGGCCGCCGGCCGGGCCGTGTTAATGTGCAGACCGCGAGGGCGCCCGGCGCCCGCCCCCAAGGGGTGCGCATGAAGTCCTGGCAGATCTCGGTCCTGGTCGGGTTGGTGCTGGTCGCCCTGTTCGGCACCGTGCGCGTCTGGGATCCGGTGCCGCTCAAGATCATGCGCCTCAAGACCTTCGACATCTTCCAGCGCATGCAGCCCCGGGCGACGGCCGACATGCCCGTGGTCGTGGTCGACCTCGACGACCCGTCGCTCGCCGCCTATGGACAATGGCCGTGGCCGCGGACCCTGATCGGCGAACTGGTGTCGAAGCTCGCGGCCAGCGGCGCCGCCGTCGTCGGCCTCGACGTCGTGTTCCCGGAACCCGATCGCACGTCGCCGGACCTCATCGTCGAGCTGTACAAAGGCCTCGATCCCGTGGCGCGCGACGCGCTGCTGGCATTGCCCTCGAACGACGTGGCGTTCGCGGCGTCGTTCCGCGCCCTGCCGGTGGTGCTGGGACAGTCGACGACGCCCTACGCGAGCCCGCACAACGAAGGCCGGCCGCCCGCCACCAAGGCGACCTACGCCTGGAAGAGCGTGCGGCCGATCGGCGACGGCCCGGTCGACGGGCTGCGGTTTCTGCTGCCCAACCCGGGCACCACGCGCAACCTGCCCGTGCTCGAGGAAGCGGCCGCCGGCATCGCGGTGTTCAACGTCGACGCCGAAGTCGACAGCATCGTGCGCAACGTGCCGCTGATCTTCCGCGGCGAGAAGGACGTGCTCTATCCCACCCTCGCGGTCGAGATGCTGCGGGTGGCCACGGGCCAGAAAACCGTCGGCGTCAAGTGGGACCCGGGAATCGGCATCGTCAGCGTGCTGTTCAAGGGCCTGGAAATTCCGACCGACGAGAAGGGCCGTGTCTGGCTCTATTTCACGCCGTGGACGGCGGAGCGCAAGAAGGCGGTCTACATACCGGCCAAGGACGTGCTCGACGGCACCGTTGGCCCCGAGCGGCTCAAGGGGCGTTTCGTGCTGCTGGGCACCTCGGCGGTCGGCCTGCTCGACATCAAGTCGACGCCGCTCGACCCCTTCGTGCCCGGCGTGGACATACACGCGCAGTTGCTCGAAAGCGTGCTGCTCTACACCCAGCAGCTCTACCAAGCCGGCCAGGCCGAGACCCAGGACCAGCCTTACGAGTTCCAATCGCCGTTCCTGCGCCGGCCCAACGACACCATAGGCGCCGAGCTCGTCACTCTGGTCGTGGTCGGCGTGGTGCTCATGATCGCCGTGCCGCTGATCGGCGCGGCGTGGAGCCTGCTGGTGGTGGCCGGCGCGATCGGCGCCGAGCTCGGCGGCGCCTGGTACTTCTTCAGCCAGCACGGCCTGCTCTACGACATGGTCTATCCGGCGATCACGTCGTTCGTGCTCTACACCGTGCTGACGTACATCAACTACGTGCGCGAGCAGTCGCAGAAGCGCCAGGTGCGCCACGCCTTCGGCCAGTACCTGTCGCCCGCGCTGGTCGAGCGGCTCGCCGCCCACCCGGAGCAGCTGCGGCTCGGCGGCGAGCGCAAGGACATGACCATCATGTTCAGCGACATCAGGGGCTTCACGTCCATATCCGAGGGGTTCAAGACCGACCCGCAGGGCCTGGTGCGCCTGATCAACCGCTATCTCACGCCGATGACCGACCTGATCACGTCCAAGGACGGCACCATCGACAAGTACATGGGCGATGCGATCATGGCGTTCTGGAACGCCCCCATCGACGATCCCGATCACGTCCGCCACGCCTGCGACGCGGCCCTGGCCATGCAGGCCAAGACGCTCGAACTCAACCAGGTCCTGAAGGCCGAGGCGGAAGCGGAGGGGCGCGCCTACGTGCCGATCAAGATCGGGGTCGGGGTCAATTCGGGCGAGGTGTTCGTCGGCAACATGGGGTCGGACCAGCGCTTCGACTACTCGGTGATCGGCGACGACGTGAACCTGGCCTCGCGTCTGGAGGGACAGACCAAGACCTATGGCGTCGGCATCGTGGTCGGCGAGAACGCCCGTCAGCGCGCCGACGGTTACGCCCTGCTCGAGCTCGACCTCATACAGGTCAAGGGCAAGAAGGAAGCCGTGCGGGTGTTCACCCTGCTCGGCGACGAAGGCTTCGGGTCGTCGGCCGAGTTCCAGGAGCTCACGCGCCGGCACGGGGAGATGCTGGATGTCTACCGCCGCCAGGACTGGGCGGCGGCCCGCGCCATCGTCGCCGACTGCCGCGCGCTCAACGGCGGGCTGAAGTTTCTCTATGACCTCTACGACGAGCGCATCGCGTATTACGAACAGAACCCGCCCGGCGCGGATTGGGACGGCGTCTTCGTGGCGACTTCGAAGTGAGCGCCGCGCCCTCCGCCTAGCCTTGGCGCCGAAGCTCAGTCGAACGACCAGCTCCGCGACAGGTTCGCCTCGAACGAGTCGGGCGATGCGACGTAGGTCGCCGTCGTCGCCTGGGGTTCGGTCGTTTCGGGTTCGGCGTCGAGGGACGAGAACTCGAAGCTCGCGTCGGTGCCGGACGCCGGCGCGGTTGCCGGCTCCACGCTGGTCGGCTCGACACCAAGTGCGGGCTCGTCGATCGTGGTCTCGACGACCGGTTCGTCCGGCGCGGCCTCCTCGGTCATGGCCTGTTCGGCCACCGCCTGCTCGGCCACTACCTGTTCAGCCACCGCCTGCTCGGCCACTACCTGTTCAGCCACCGTCTGTTCGGCCACCGTCTGTTCGGTCACGGCCTGCTCGGCCAC
>CAZGYG010000016.1:16831-40810 GCA_964530335.1 uncultured Rhodospirillaceae bacterium
GCCTGCTCGGCCACTACCTGCTCGGTCACGGCCTGCTCGGCCACGGCCTGCTCGACCGGAGCGCCGACGCCGGACAGCGCCAGCATCAAGCCCTCCGCATCGAGCCGCCCCATGGCCAGGAGCACGCGGTACCCCGCGAGGCGCATATCGAAATCCGCGTCCGCCTCGTTGATCTGGGCGTCGAACACCTCGTTCTGCGCGTCGAGGACGTTGAGGACCGTTTCCTTCCCGGTCTCGCGCAGCGTCACCTGCGCCTGGTGCACCTCGATCGCGATGTTGACCGCGTTGCTCAGGAGATCGAGCCGGCGCCGGGCCGTCTCCAGGTTCTCCCACGCCAGGTGAACGTCCTCGACGACCTTCTGGTCGACGAAGTTGCGGTTGTCCATGGTGGCGGCGAACTGGTACGCGGCCTCGGCCACGGTGGCGCGCGTCGAGAAGCCCGAGAACAGCTCCCAGGTTCCGCGCACCAGCACCGAATGGTCGCGGCGCACGCTTTCGACGCCGTCGACGTTGTCCTCGTAGTTGAGTTTGCCGACCAGGTCGATGCGCGGGAAGTACTCGGACCGCGCGGTGCGCCGGCGCTGCTGGGCGATGCTGATCAGGTTCTCGCTGTTGAGCAACTCGGGGTTCTCGGCCAGCGCCGCCGCGACCGCGTCATCGACGCTCTCCGGCAGCAGGCCCGCGGCGATCTCCGGCACGGTCATCGCGTCGGTCTCCGGCGCGTGGCCGAAGACCTGGATGTAGCGGGTGACCGAATTGGCGAGCTCGCCTTCGAAAGCGACCCGGCGCTCGCGCGCGATCGACAGCCGGGCCTTGGATTTCAGCACGTCGAGCGCGATGCCCGAGCCGCGCAGGACGCGCTCGTTTTCCAGGTTGAGCTGGGTCTTGATGACCTCTTCGTTCTGGCTGGCGAGATCGACCAGGCGGCGGTTGCGCAGCATGTCGATGTACGCCGTGACGCCTTCGAAGATCACGTTCTGCGTGGCGTTGTCGAGCCGGATTTCCGAGCCCGTCTTGTTCAGCTTGGCGGTGTTGTAATCGGCGCTGGTCCGAAAGCCGTCGAACAGGTTCTCGGTGATGGTGAGCGTGCCCCGGGTGCGCGCGGTGCCGAGGTGCTCGGCGTTCGGAGCGGACGCGCGCCGGGCCGGGCTGTCGGTCGATTCGTAGCCGTAGTCGCCGTTGACCTCGACCTTCGGGAGGTAGCCGGAGAACGCCCGGTTGATGCCCTCCTCGGACGCCGAAACCTGGTTGCGCAGGCCCTTGAGTTGGGGGTGGTTGCGCAGGAGATACGCGACCTCATCCTCGAGCGGCAGGGCCGATGCCTCAGAGCCCGTCAGCGCGAGCACCGCCACCGCGGCCACCACGCCAAACCGCAATCCGCCATGCGACATGGCACCCCCCACGACCAGCCCCCGCGCGGCCGTGCGGGGCCGCGAACCGGGCGAGTCTAACACATCGCCACGGCTCGTAAAGCAATCCCAGCCGGGGTCAGGCGTCGAGTGTCAGGTTCGTCTTGGGCACCGCGATGCAGGTCAGGCACGAACCGGCCTCGGGCGTCGCCCCGGGCGGGTTGACGTAGGCGATCTCGCCCGCCTTGATCGCGGTGAGGCAGGTGCCGCAATTCCCCGCCCGGCAGCCGAAATCGATGACGACGCCGTGCTCCTCGGCGAAGTCGAGCAGCGAGGCCGAAGCGGTCGACCAGGCGAACGCCTTGCCGGACTTCGCGAACCTGACCTCGAGCCCGCCCGCGGCGGCCGCCTCGGCCGTGGCGTGCTGGACCGTGGGCGTGCGCTTGACCGTGGCCGGGCCGAAGGCCTCGAAGTGGATGGCGGCCTCGGGCACGCCCCAAGCCTCGAGCCCGCCGACCAGGGATTCCATGAACGGCGGCGGACCGCACAAGTAGTACTCGTAGTTGCTGGACGGCAGCAGCGACTTGAACAGATCGATCGAGACGCGACCGGCGTGGTCGTAGTCGCGCCCCGCCACGTCGTGGTCCGGACGCGGGTCCGAATAGCAGACGTGCAGACGGACGTTGTCGTGCTCCTTGCGGATGCGCGCGAAGTGATCGCGCATGATGTGCTCGGCGCCATTGCGGCAACCGTAGAAGAACCAGGTCTCGCGCTGGGAGCCGGATTCGCAGATGTCGTTGAGCATGCTGAGCACCGGGGTGAGCCCGACGCCGCCGCCGATGAGCACCACCGGATGCGACTTGGTCGTGTCGAGGAAGAAATGGCCGCCCGGCGCCTTGGCGTCGACGATGTCCCCTTCGTCGAGGTGGTCGTGGAAGAACGACGACGACAGCCCCGGGGCCATGTCGGGCTTGTCGCGCGGCGGCGGCAGCTTCTTGATCGAAACCCGGTAGTAGTCCGGGTGCCTGGGGCTGTCCGACAACGAGTAGCAGCGGACCACCGGCTTGGCCTGGCCCGGGACGTGGAGCTGGAACGTCAGGTACTGGCCGGGCTCGAACGGCGGCAGCGGCTTGCGGTCGTGCGGCTGCAGGTAGAACGAGCAGATGCCGCCGCCTTCCTGCCGCTTGCGCACGATCTCGAACTTGCGGAAGCCGTTCCACGAACCTTCCGTGCGCCGTGCCGCGAGCCGGCGGCGGTCCATGACCACGTCCAAGTTGGCCCGCAGCAACGCCGCCTCCGCCGTGGCGGTGCGCTCGATCGCGGAGGAGTCACGGGCGTGGCCGACGAGCAGCACCGCGACGTAAGCCGTGGTGACCAGCAGGAACAGGATCGCGACGGCGGGGATGAGATGGTCGAGCATCGCGCCCTCAGAACTTGCGCCGGACCTCGAGGCGGGCGCCGCGGACGTCGGCAACGCCCTCGCGCCAGCCATAGATGGCGTCGGCGCGCACGATCCACGCCTTGGTGATGGGAATCTGGTAGCGCAGGCCCACGGCGTATTCGTCGTCGAACGCCGGGCGGCCGGGCTCGCCACGACCGCCCATGACCTGGTTGGTCGCGAACTCGACGACGATCTGCTGGTCGAAGGCGAACAGGTACTCGAGGCCGATGGCGCCGCCCCAGGTATCGTTGCCCGAATCGTCGAGCTTGGGGAACTGGGTGATCGCGTCGGTCTCGAAGCTGAGGCCCGTGTTCTTCAGGATGCCGCGCGCCTGCTGGCCCAGACCCTGGGGCCGGTCGAACCCGGCGAACAGGTTGAGGTAGGGCACGATGGTCGCGGGCTCGTTGACGATCAGCGAGTTCTCGGCGAACAGCGCGACGCCGTCGGCGGTCTGCGGCACGCCCGGGTCGGTGTCCTGGCCGACGTTCCAGATGACGCGCAGGCTGTTGTTGATCCGGTTGAAGTATCGCTTGGTGAACGCCGCCGTCAGGTTGTGGTAGCTGAACTGGTCGAGCCGGCCTTCGCCGTCGGAGTAGCCGTAGCCGAGCTCCCAGTAGCCTTCGGTCGCCTCGATGAACGCGGTGGCGCCGTACACGTTGACGCCGTGCTGGGCGTTGGCTCCGGCGCCGTCGCGGAACGCGCGCGAATCGACCTCGTCGAAGAACGCGAACGCGGTCAAGTCCATGTTGGAGATGTCGAGCGCAGGGCTGTTGCGGGACGGCACGGTCAGCGCGCCGCCGATCGCCGCGTCCTCGAGCCAGATGCCGTTCTGCAGCAGCATGGGCATCAAGCCCACGGCGAACGGCAGGTCGATGGTGTTCTCCTCGCCGGTCAGGCCCATGGCGATCGGGCCCACGTCGCCTTCGAAGAACAGGGTCTGGATCTCGTGGGTCAGGGCCTCGTTGCAGTTGTCGTCGTCGTCGTCGCCGAACATCTCGCAGCGCGTGAACGCGCCGTCGTGGTCGAGCGGGCGGAAGAACATGTGGACCCGTTCGGTCGAGGTGATCTGGAAGTCGACGTCGAGGTTGAGCCGCACGGCGAGCTGGCCGAGCTCGGTCGCGCCGTTGTCGGCGTAGCCGAGCACCGTCTGCACGTCGCCGTAGACGTAGAGCCTGGGGATGACCGGGTTCTTGTCACCGAGGAAGGTGTAGGCCGGCCGGAACGGACCGGCGGTGTAGATTTCGCGCCCGAGTTCGAGCAACGGGCGCGGCGCCACGACCTCGCGCTTGCCGCCGTAGATGCCGATCTGGGCCTCGATGTCGTAGGGCTTGTCCTGGTAGGTCGGATCGGGGCTGAAAACCTCGGGATCGTGTTCGACCGGGCTCGCCTCGGGCGACATTTCGGGCGCCACGTCCTCGTCGGCCAGCGCCGGCCCCAGGCCGACGACGAAGCCGAGCACGGCCGCCCCGAGCGCGGCCCGAACACCCTCGCGGAGCCGCGGCGCGGCGTGCCTCCTGGTCCCCCCCATGGCCGCGCTCCTACCTCACCTCGAATTCGACGGTATAGGGGTGGATGTCGAGCATCCACTCGTTCATGGCCTGCTCCATCTCGCTCGTCGCCTCGACGAAGCGCATGAAATAGATCGGCTCCGCGCGGCTACGCAGGCGAACAGCCAACCGGTATGTGCCGGGCTCGACGATGAGCTCGCCCGGTACCGAGTAGTCCGCCTCGCGCACGCCGAGCGGCGGGATCGAGCGCGCCTCCATGCGCACGAACGGCGGATGGTTGAGCACGGTCGTCGGCACGCCGGCCGGGCGCAGGAACGGCAGCTGGTCGACGTCGAGGTTGATGGGCAGCGACATCTCGCGCTCGGTGCCCTTGACGTTGGTGGTCAGGAACTTGGACTGCAGGTTGACGAGCTGGCTGTCGGCCGGAAGCCGGCCCTCGAGCACGTCGACCGAGCGCAAATCGGCCATGTCGCCGATCGAATCGACGTAGCCGGTTTCCCAGATCGTCTGGCCGTCAGGGTCGACCAGCGCGACGTTGAGCCAGATCTCCGGCTGGGCGCCGAGCGAGCCCGACGGCAGGTTGTGGCCGGGATTGGTGTTGGTGATGCGGTAGACGAAGTCGAGCGACCGGCCGACCGTGGGCGTGCCCTCGAAGAACGGCCCGTCGATGCGCGAGCCGTTGGCCATGACGCGCTGGCGCAGCTCCTGGCGGGCCAGGTTGGCCTCGACGTTGTCGTCGATGACCAGGCGCGCGTCCTCGCGGTCGAAGCGGTCCGACCAGACCTCGGGGAACGCGACCTCGATATCCCCGGCCTCGACGGCGTCCTCGAAATCCGAGTTGCCCCAGCCGGCGCGGAAGTCGAACTGGAGCCATTCCTCGATCGTCCACGGATCGGCGTCGGCGTTGTGCGGGAAGATGCCCGGGTGCGCGATCGAATAGCCGGGACCGGCGAAGGAATGGTCGTGGTGGACGCGCGTCTCGTCGACCGGCTCGCCGTTGACCACGGCGACCGGCCCGGTGGCGAAGCCCGAGGCCCGCCCGGGGTCGCTGCTCATGTGGCAATCCTGGCAGGTGACGCCCTCGGCCGCCGCCGGCGAGGCGCGGTACTGGTCCCACACGACCTCGAGCTTGATGCCGAGGTTGACCGCGACCTGGTGGCACGAGGCGCAGAACTCGGACTTCGAGAGCTGCTCGAGCAGGATGCCCTCGGTGTGGATCTTGGTGCCGCGCTCGTCCGGGCTGGTCGCGACCTTCCAATAGTCCTTGTCCTCGATGACCAGGGCGACGCCCGCGCCGCCGATGTTGCCGTAGACCGGCTGGTGGATGTCGCCCGGTATGATGCGCCGCTCGCCGTTGGTGCCGCGCGCGTACTGCTCGGCGACCCGGTGACACGAGATGCAGGTCACGCCTTCCCGGCTGATCTGGCTGCGCTCCCACAGCGCCGCCCAGCGCGCCTCGCCGAGCGCGGTGCCGCCGCTCTGGTGGCAGCGCACGCAGAACGTGCCGATGGTGCCGCTGGTCAGGTCGTTGATCTTCTGCTCGAACTTGTGGAACACCGGCGAGATCGCGGCGTAGGCGTGGTTCGACGTGCGCCATTCGTCATAGATCTGAGCGTGGCAGGTTTGGCACTGCGCGGCCGTCGGGTACGCCTCCTCGGTCAACAGCTCGGCGTGCGGATCGGCCTCCTCGGCGTCGGCGCGCGCACCCGGGGCCCAGGTCGCAACCACGGCCAGGCCGAGCGCGGCAAGCAGGCTGGCGGTACGGTTCATCGTCGTCACTCTCGCGATAGGGCGGCGCCCATCGACTCGGGCGCGAACGAAGCTTCGAGATGGTAGCGGTGGCAGAGCTGGCAGTCGGCGCGTACCGCGCGTTCGGCGTGGCACCGGGCGCACGTCGCGACGTCGATCGGCCGGAAGTTGCTCGCGAAAGTCGAGGGATCGAAATCGTCGAACGACGCGGCGAAGTCGGCGTCCCGATCGAGCCAATGACACACCTGGCAGCCGGCGCCCTGGGCGACGAGCCGCGCCGCGCCCGCCTGCACCAGCCCGAGGTGGGCGCGGTGCGAATAGTGATCGTAGGGGCGCACGTTACCCGGCCGGAACCGCCACGCGACCTCCAATGAGTCATCGCCCGCGGCCTGGACGGCGTGGCACTTGGCGCACGCGCCGACGCCCTCCTTCGGATCGATCAGCCCATCCCGCATCGCCTCGGCCGCCGGACCGGCGGCGAGCGCCGCCTCGATCCAGGCGCGCACGACCGGATCGCCATGGCCGACCGGCCGGTAGCCCAACTCCAGGTAGTCGCCGTACCAGCCGCCCAGCTCGGCGTCCGCCGGGGCCTCGTATTCGACGTTGGCGGCCCAGGCGCACGCCACCCGCTTGGCCAGCTCGGGCCCAAGGCCCGCGAGCAGGGCCGACGGCGGCGCGCCCAACCGATCCCCGACCAGCTCGGCCAGGGGGGCGGTGCCGTCCGCGGCCATGGCCATGACCAGATCTTGCATCGGCGTCTCGTAGGCCTCCATGTCATCGACGGGCACGTCGAGGAGGAAGGCGGCGGGCGCCGCCATCTCGTCGAGCGAAACGGCCTCATATTCCTCCACCTCGTCATCCTCCGCCACGTCTTCTCCGGCCGCGAGCGCGTCCGCGCGCTCGACGAGCCGTTCGAAGGCGTCGAGGGTCGGTCCGCACGCCTCGGTCACGGCCTCGGCGTCGAGCGCGTTGGCGGCGAATTCCGGCAGCCCGAGGATGACGAGCGTGCGATCGGCGATCTGGCCGTCGTGGCACGCCGCGCACGTCTCGCCGTAGCCCTTGGGCAGCACGGCGGCGCCGGAGGCCGCCACGTCGTGGCACGCGGCGCAGCTCGTCGGCGCCTTGTCGGCCACCTTCGGGTCGCTGAAGTGCTTGCCGATGTGGCTCGCGTGATCGAACTTGATCGCCGATTCGCGGTCGTGCGGATAGCTGGCCGGGAATGGCGGGTGGCCGGTCGCGAAGTCGTCGAACCGCTTGGCGTGGCAGCCGGCGCAGGCCCGGTCGTCGATATCGTCGAGGTCCACGTCCGCCCCCCTGTGGTCGCGGTGGCAACGCTCGCACATGACCTCGTCGAGGTCCGGGCGGTCGGGAAACGTGGTGTTGTGTGCGGTCCGGGCGTTGCCCTCGAACACATGGCACGCGGTACACTTGGCGGCCATGTCGGCGGGCTCGAACAGGGCCACGGCCATGGCCCCCAGGCCGGCGCCGTGGGCCTGATGACACGTCGAACACGCGCCCTGGGGCGCGAACCCGGCGTGCGGCCCGAACAACGGCCCTGGCGTGACCGAATTGATCCCTGCCGGAGTCAAGCGGCCGTGCTCCGCGAACGCGACCAACAGCGCGACGACGGCGCCGAGGGCGACCAGCGCGAACCGTCCCCGCCAGACCCGGAACGTCGGCCTGGGCGAGCACGGCGGGCGCCTATGCGCGCAGCGACCATCGGGCAGAGGGCCTTCGGCGCAGGCGCCGCCCAGGGCGACGGGGCGCCGACACTCGTAGCGATCGCCCCGGGCGCGCACCGGCGCGCAATCCGCCGTGCCGCCGCAACTGCCGTCCGGATTGGGGCCCCCGGGGCACGGCGTACCCCACAGGACGCCGCGGCCGCAGCGCCGCCGCGCGGTCGGCCGTTCGTAGGCGCTGCGGTCGTGGCGGAACGATTCGGGTTCGAGCGCGCGCTCGTTGGGGGGACGCTCCGTCGTCATAGCGCATAGACGTGCACGAGCACGAGATGCCACGTGGCCAGGGCGATGACCGCCACCGACAACGGCAGGTGGACCAGCAGCCACACCTTCAAGGCCGACTGCAAGGCGTAATGGACGTCGACCCTGGCCTTGGCGAAACCTAGTTCCATCAGGCGGTCCAGGTAACCGCGTTCCCGGTCGTCGAGATAGCGCGTGAGCGTCGCCCGCTGGCGGAACACCCAGTGCACGCCGCGCCGACCGCCGAACAGATGGCTCAGCGCGAACCGCGGCCGGCGGAAATACCAGGCGAACGTTTCGAGATAGTGGCGCGCGAGCGTGCCGCTCTCGACCTCGCGGGTGCAGGCGACCACGAGGGACTCGGCCTCGGCGCGCAGGCGGGCGAGCTCCGTCGGGATGCGTTCATAGATGATTTCGAGGCCGGTCTGGGTCAGCCACACCGGGTACAGCTTCTGGATGCCGTAACCGATCAGGCCGGTGACGGTCACCGCGTAGACGGCGAGCGCAAGCGCCTGCTCGTAGAGGCCTTCGGGCCACAGGCTCGCCGTGTGCAGCCAGTAAAGCGCCATGGCGAACACGCCGACGAGCACGTGCGCCGCGGCCCACGAGCTCGCGCGACCAAGCGGAACCATGGCCAGGCGCTTGCGCGCGTTGAAGGCGCCCAGGCCGAGGATCAAGGCATAGAGCACGTAGCCGGTCAGCAGCGCGGGCTCGCCGAGCGTGACCTCCGCCTGGCGCCGCTGCCACACGAGTGCCGCGAACACGGCGATCAGGATAACCCACGCGATGGCGTGGCCGGCGCGCAGCGTGGTCACGGCGCGCCCTCCGCGAACACCTCGTCGTGGAACGCGACCCGGCGCAGGGCGTCGTGCGGACAGGCGCGCACGCACGCGGGCCCGCCCGGGTTCGTGGCGCACATGTCGCACTTGGTCGCCTTGACAATCGGGGCTTGGCTGGCGGTGTCGAGCAGCACGTGGCCCGCCGCGTCGCGGATCGGCACCAGGCGGATGTTGTGGTAGGGGCACGCGTTGGCGCACGTGCCGCAGCCGATGCAGGTGTCGTCGTTGATGACGACCGTGCCGCCTTGCGCCGCGCGGTGGATGGCGCCGGTCGGGCAGCCGATCATGCACACCGGATCGGCGCAATGCATGCACGCGTTGGCGACCATCCAGTGGTCGAAGGTGCGGCCATGGCGCACGAAGCGCGGGTTTCCGCCGTGGGTCGAGGCGCACGCCCGCACGCAATCGTCGCAGCGCACGCAGCGGTCGAGATCGATGAGCATCGCCTGCGTGCCGTTGATGAACCGTTCCTCGACCGCCCATTCGAGCAACGCATCGTCCGCCAAGGTGCGCGAGGCGGACGCTTCCACCGGCGACGCCGGACCGTGCGTCAGCGTGGGAAACACGTATTTCTCGAGGATCGGCGCGGGAACCCGCAGGAGATCGACGTAACCGAGCGCGGTGAGCGAGGCGCGGAGTGGCCGGGCCGCGCCCGCGGCCCACGATTCGTAGAGTTCCGCCATGGCGAAGTGATCGCCGGCGCCGAGGTAGTCGATCGTGCGCTCGCCGTTGCCGAGCTTGACCGAGACGCGCGCGAAGCCCGCGCGCACCATGAGCACGCCGTCGGGGTAGTCGCCCTCGCGCGCGATGACCGGTTCGTGCGCGGCCCCCGTCTTCCCCGCGCCACGCAGCTTCTGGTACCCGACGTACCAGTCGAAGCTGCCGTGGGTCTCGAACAAGACGCTCCGCGCCACCTCCTCGAGCGCCGCCTCGTCGAGTCGGAGGAATTCGGGCGTCTCGCGCAGGGCGACGCGCAGCGCGTTCTCGCGGTAGCGTTCGTCGATCGCCCGGCGAAAGCCGTCGTCGAATCGGCGGATCTCGCGCAGGCCCTGCCAGCGGATCTCCAGGAGCCGGGCGTCGGACTCGGCGAACACGGTCGCGGTGCGCGGCACGCGCCCGAGCGCCGCGAGCTCGCCGAACAAGGCGCCGGGGCCGAGCGTCGCGGTCTGGTGCCGATCCAGCACGGCGGGGATGTCCTGGAGGAAGACGACCGAGTGGGCCGCGTCGCCGCGCACGACAGACCGGTCGTAACGCCGGACGTCGCGCACCTCGGGCACGCGGCGATTGGTCCAGAGTTGGGCGAGCGCCGCGAGAAAGCTCTTCTTGTCGATGCTCTGCCGGCCGAGCAGGGCACGCGGCAGCTCGGGCGCGACCACGACGCGGAGCGTGCCCTCCAGCACCAGGAACGCCGAATTGCCGTAATCGCCGGACCTGACGACGATGTCGCCCGCGCGATGATGCACGACCCGGGTGTCGTTGCGCAGGATGCCGGCGAGCGGCGTGTGTTCCGGGAACCGGCCGGCGTCCACGCTCGTGAACGGAGCCTGGCCCAGCAACGCGGCCACGTCGTTGTCGGTCATGTCGGGCCCGAAGGGAGAATCCCAACGGTGCGGGCGCGCCATCATCGCAACGGTGGCCACGACGTCGTTCCTCCCTCGTTCCGCTTTCCGCGGCGGTGCGGCGGCCCTCGCGCCGCCGCCACCGTGGTCGAACTACTTGTAGCTCGCCGGATCGGGCAGCAGCGACCCGACCTGAGCCGACAAATCCTGGCCCGCGATCGCGGCGACCAGGGCGCGAGCGTTGGCGTCGGATGGATCGGCGAGCAGTGCCTGGGCCTCGGGCATCGCGCCCAACGCCTCGATCGTGGCGCGCGCCAGGTCGATGCGCTTCTGCTGGGCCGCCTGATAGGCCGCGTCGTCCGACTTGGCGAGCGCGGCGGACGCGGTCACCAGCTTTGCGGCGGCGCCCTCGACCAGGAGCCCGGCCAGCCCGGCCGCGTCGAGCTGCTGGTTCGGGCTCATGTCGGGCGGATAGAAGCGGTGGCGCACCGAGCCCTGGCTGTACTGCACGAGCTCGAACTCCGGCTTCAGCGGGTGGCCGGCCGCGAGCATCTTCGCGAGCGTCGCGCCATCGACGCTCGCCCGGTCGAGGCCGTGACAGCTCATGCAGTTGAGCGCCACGTCGTAGCGCATGTCGGGCCACAGCAGCCCCGCGGCGTGGGCGTCGGCGTAGCGCTGCGCCTTGTGCTCGGGGGTCTCGGCGTCGCGCTTGACGTCCTTGCCGCCGTAATCGTTGTGGATCGGGAACCAGTCGGACGAGGCGCCGTGGCAGCTCTCGCAGCTCGGCCCGGCGTCGGCCTTGGCCGTCGCGCCGGCATCCTTCTGCACCAGGCTGTAGTGGCACTGGGTGCAGACCTCGTTCTTCTTCATGTTCGCCTCGCCGCCGACGGCGGCGGTGATGTCCTTGGCCTTGGCGCTCTTGTGGACCTCGCGGAACGAGCTGAAGTGCTTGGTGCCTTCCCACACCCTGAACTCGGCCTCGTGGCACTCCTTGCACTTCTCGGGGCCCTGCATGAACGGCGCCGCCCCGGCGGGTACCGCGGCCCAAAGCGCGACCGTGAGCGCAGCCGCGGCGGCGCGGATTAGGCGGTGGTCCACAACCATGAACGGACTCCCTTCGCAAGCCCGCGCATGATGCGCGATTTCACGACCCCGGACAACCACGTGTCGCTCGTTCAGATCGTGAAGGCGAGCTCGCCTAGCCGCTTGGTCAGCTTGCGGTTCTCGGCGTAGTCGACCGGCACGGCGATCAGCGCCGGGCCCTTCTGGGCGAACGCCTCGGCGAGCGCGGGCCCGACCTGCCCGGGCCCGGTGATGGTGCGGCCCCAGACGCCGAACGCCTTGGCCAGCACCTCGAAATCCGGGTTGCGGAAGGCGAGCTCGGTGTGGCGCCCGCCGAACTGGTTCTGCTGCTTCCACTTGATCAGGCCGTACTCGCCGTCGAGCCAGATCATGGCGACGACGTTGAGGCCGAGCCGCGCGGCCGTCTCCAGGTCCTGCACGTTCATCAGGAACCCGGCGTCGCCGCTGATCGACAGCACGCGCCGGTCGGGCGCGGCGAACTTGGCGCCGATCGACCCCGGGAGCGCGAACCCCATGCTGCAGAAGCCGTTCGAGATCAGGCAGGTGTTCGGCTCGTCGCACTGGTAGTAACGCGAGATCCACATCTTGTGCGCGCCCACGTCGGACAGCAGGATGTCCGATGGTCCGAGCGCCTGGCGCACGTCCCACAGGATCTTCTGCGGCTTGACCGGGAACGAGCCGTCGTCCTTCTCCATGGCGAAGTCGTCGAGGATGGTCTGGCGCAGCTTCGTCCAGCGTTCGATCGGCTGGAACGGCAGCCGGGTTCCAAAGCGGACGTTGATCTCCTCGTTGAGCTGCCACAGCGCGTCCGCCAAGTCCGACACGATCTCGACGTCGGTGTGGTACGCGGCATCGACCTCGGCCGGCGAGAAATCGAGGTGGATGATCTTCTTGTCGGCCGGCGTCTTGTTCCAGAACGAAGGGCTGTATTCGACCAGGTCGTAGCCGACCGCGATCACCAGGTCGGCCCGGTCGATCGCCAGGTTGACGTGGTCCTTGCCCTGCAGGCCCATGGTGAACAGCGAGTGCGGATCGTCACGGCCGACCGCGCCCTTGCCCATGAACGTCGTGACCACCGGGATGCCCGTCTTGAGGGCGAAGCGGCGAAGCTGGTTGGACGCGCGCTTGCGGATCGCGCCGTTGCCCGCCAGCACCATCGGCCGCTCGGCGCGGCCGATCAGCTCCGCGGCCCGGGCGATGACCTTGTGATCGGCCGCGGCCCGGCGGGTGCGCACGGGCGTGAGGGGCGCAAGCTTGACGTCGTGCTTGGCCACGTCCTCGGGCAGCTCGATCACGGTAGCGCCCGGCTTCTCGGCCTCGGCCAGCTTGAACGCCTTGCGCACGATCTCGGGGATGCCGCCGGCGTTGGTCACCGACTGCGCCCACTTGGTGATAGGCCGGTACATGGCGATGGCGTCCATGTTCTGGTGGCTTTCCTTGTGCAGGCGGTAGGTGCCGGCCTGCCCGATCAGCGCCACCAGCGGCGCCCGGTCCATGTTGGCGTCGGCCACGCCGGTCACCAGGTTCGTCGCCCCCGGGCCGAGCGTGGCAAGGCAGACGCCGGCCTTTCCGGTCAAACGTCCGTAGGCGTCCGCCATGAACGCCGCCGCCTGCTCGTGACGGCACAGCACGAAACGGATCGTGCTGTCCATGAGCGAGATCATCAGGTCGGCGTTCTCCTCGCCGGGCAGGCCGAAGATGTGGCTGACGCCTTCGGCCTCGAGGCAGCGCACGAACAGATCGGACGCCTTCATCGATGTCCCCGTCCCTGGTGGCCGGCAAGGATGGCGGCTCGCTCGAAGCCGCGTCAACCACGGCGAAGCGTCACTCCCGGTTGTCGGATACAATGCCGCGGCCGAGAGGGAGGATCAGGCGTGGAACGCAGGCTCGCGGCGATCCTGGCCGCCGATGTGGTTGGCTACAGCCGCCTGATGGCGGCCGACGAGGGCGGCTCGCTCGCGCGGTTCAAGCTGTTGAGGTCGGACCATCTGGAGCCGGCGATCCGGGCGCACGGCGGCCGGGTGGTCGGCGAGGCGGGCGACAGCCTGCTGGTCGAGTTCGGCACTGCGACCCAGGCGGTCGCCTGCGCGGTCGAGGTGCAGGCGAAGCTCGCGGAGCTGAACGCCGAGTTGCCCGAGGACCGCCGCATGCGCTTCCGCATGGGCGTGAACCTGGGCGAGGTCATCGTCGACGGCGCGACGATCCACGGCGACGGGGTGAACATCGCCGCACGCCTGGAGAAGCTCGCTGAGCCTGGCGGTATTATCATCGCCCGCGGTGTGCACGATCAGATCAAAGGCAAGGCCCCCTACCGCCTCGAGGATCTTGGCGAGAAGGTGCTTCACAACATTGAGGAACCGATAAGGGTGTATCGGGTCACCGTGCCCGACTCGGTGGTCGCGTCCGGCGAAAGTTTGTCGCTGCCCGACAAGCCCTCGATCGCCGTGCTGCCGTTCACCAACATGTCGGGCGACCCCGATCAGGAATACTTCGCCGATGGCATGGTCGAGGAGATCATCACGGCGCTGTCGCGCATGCGCTGGCTCTTCGTGATCGCGCGCAATTCGTCCTTCACCTACAAGGGCCGCGCCGTGGACGTGAAGCAGGTCGGACGCGAGCTGGGGGTGCGCTACGTGCTCGAAGGCGGCGTGCGCAAGGCGGGTAACAGGGTGCGCATCACAGGCCAGCTCATCGATACCGCAACGGGCGCGCATCTTTGGGCAGATCGTTTCGAGGGCGAATTAGAGGACATCTTCGATCTGCAGGATCGGGTGACCGCGAGCGTGGTGGGCGCTATCGCGCCAAAGCTGGAACAGGCAGAGATCGAGCGGGCCCAACGCAAGCCGACGGATAGTCTCGACGCCTACGACTGTTTCCTACGCGGAATGGCCGGTGTCCATCGGTGGACCAGGGAGGCCAACGAAGAGGCGTTGTCATACTTTTACCGGGCGATCGAGATCGATCCCAACTTCGCAGCCGCCTATGGCATGGCGGCTCGATGCTATGTCCAGCGCAAGGCGGGCGGCTGGGTGACCGATCGCGCCCATGAAGTCGCCGAGGCGTCGCGGCTGGCGCGCCGGGCGGCGGACCTGGGCAGGAACGACGCGGTCGCGCTGAGCACCGCTGGAATGGCCCTCGCCGATGTCGCGGGCAATCTCGAAGACGGCGCCGCTCTGATCGATCGCGCTCTCGCGATCGATCCGAACTCGGCGCTGGCATGGCTCTTCAGCGGGTGGGTCAAGGTCTGGCTCGGCGATCCAGACTCCGCGATCGAACGCGTTGCCCGTGCCCTGCGCCTTAGCCCGCAGGATCCTCAAACGATCAGCATGCTGACGGCCATCGCCAATGCTCATTTCGTCGCCGGCCGCCATGACGAGGCGTTCTCCTGGGCCGAAACGGCCGCGCGGGAGCAAACGGATGTATTCTATCCGATGGTGTTGGCTGCGGCGAGCGGAGCTCTTTCGGGACGGCTTACGGAGGCACGCAAGGCCATGGAACGCTTAAGGGAGCTAAATCCCGGATTGCGTATCTCCAATCTTGCGGATCAGTTCCCGGATCGGCCGGACGGCCTCGCCAAATGGGCAAATGGACTGCGACTCGCCGGATTGCCGGAATGACCATCACCCGCCGGCTTGCCGCGATCCTCGCGGCGGACGTGGTGGGGTACTCGCGGCTGATGGCGGCCGACGAATCGGGGACGCTGGCGCGGTTCAAGCTGCTGCGCGCGGATCATGTGGAGCCGGCGCTGCTTCGGCACGGCGGGCGGGTGGTCGGCGAGGCGGGCGACAGCCTGCTGGTCGAGTTCGGCACCGCGACCCAGGCGGTCGCCTGCGCGGTCGAGGTGCAGGCGAAGCTCGCGGAGCTGAACGCCGAGTTGCCCGAGGACCGCCGCATGCGCTTCCGCATGGGCGTGAACCTGGGCGAGGTGATCGTCGATGGCTCCACGATCCACGGCGATGGGGTGAACGTGGCGGCGCGCCTGGAGAAGCTCGCCGAGCCCGGCGGGATCGTGGTGGCGCAGGCGGTCCACCAGCAGGTCAAGGGCAAGGTCCCCTACCCGTTCGAGGACCTGGGCGAGAAGACCCTGCACAACATTGCCGAGCCGGTCAGGGCGTTTCGGGTCGGCGTGGCCGTCGCGGGAGTCGCGCCCGGCGAGGGACTTGCGCTGCCCGACAAGCCCTCGATTGCCGTGCTGCCCTTCACCAACATGTCCGGCGATCCGGAGCAGGCGTACTTCAGCGACGGCCTGACCGAGGACATCATCACCGGGCTGTCGCGGTTCCGGAACCTGTTCGTCATCGCGCGCAACTCGTCGTTCGCCTATCGCGGCCCCGCCGTGGACATGCGCCGGGTCGGGCGCGAGCTGGGCGTCCGCTACGTCCTCGAAGGCAGCGTGCGCAAGGCGGCCGGCCAGGTGCGGATCACCGCGCAGCTCGTCGATGCGGACAGTGGCGCGCACCTCTGGGCCCAACGCTACGACGGCGGACTCGAGGACATATTCGCCTTGCAGGACGAGGTGACCGGCAGCATCGTCCTCACGCTCGGGGTGCAGCTCGATGACGCCAGCCTGGATACCGGCCGCCGCAAGTCGCCCAGTAGCTTCGATGCTTACGATCTGTGGTTGCGGGCGCATCGAACAGCCTCGACGGTGCTGGACCCCCGGAACCTGGACGAGGCACGGCGTTCCCTGGAAGCGGTGGTGGCGCGCGATCCGCGCTTCGCGCGCGCCCATGCCGGTCTCGCCAATATCCATCGGGTCACGACGTTCTTCCGGGTGGGCTCCGAACGACGGATGCACCTCGATCTTGCTCTGGCCTGCGGCCGCGCCGCCGTCGTCGCCGACGATGCCGATTCCTACACGCATGCGGAACTGGCCCAGGCCTATATGTACCGCGACGAGTTCGAGCAGGCAGGCAAGCATTTCGAACGCTCCCATGCCCTCAATCCGAACGACGCTGCCTCTCTCGCCGCCTACGCCGAATACCGGTTGTACGCTGGCGATGCCGAGGGAGCGGCCGACAAGCTCCACACCTGCATGCGGCTCAATCCGCGCCATCCGGAATGGTATTTCCTGCTCATGGGCATGATCCACTTGATCCGGCGCGACTACCCCGCGGCGGTCTTGAACCTGGAGCGATCCACCGACACCCTGCCCGAACTGGGCGCCTGGCGTGCGGCGGCCCATGCCCTTGCCGGTCATGCCGAGGTGGCGAAGCGGCACGCGACGGAGTTCGTGACCCGCCTGCGCACGACCGTTCCCGGCGCCGCCGACTACACGCCGCGGCAATGCGCCGAGTGGTTCATGTCGCTGACGCCCTGGCAGCGGCCGGAGGACCGAGACCATATCGCCGAGGGCCTCCGACTGGCGGGGCTGCTCGAATGACCGCAACCCGTCGCCTCGCGGCGATCCTGGCGGCGGATGTGGTGGGATACAGCCGCCTGATGGCGGCCGATGAGACCGGCACGCTCGGGCGGTTCAAGCTGTTGAGGTCGGACCATCTGGAGCCGGCGATCCGGGCGCACGGCGGCCGCGTGGTCGGCGAGGCGGGCGACAGCCTGCTGGTCGAGTTCGGCACCGCGACCCAAGCGGTGGCTTGCGCGGTCGAGGTCCAGGGCAGGCTCGCTGAATTGGAAGCCGGTTTGCCCGAGGACCGGCGCATGCGGTTCCGCATCGGCATCAATCTCGGCGAGGTGATGGTAGACGGCGCCACCATCCATGGGGATGGAGTGAACATCGCCGCGCGGCTGGAGAAGCTCGCCGAGCCCGGTGGCGTGGTCATCTCCCGCTCGGTGCACGAGCAGGTCAAGGGCAAGGTCCCGTACCGCTTCGAGGACCTGGGCGAGCAGCGGCTCCACAACATCGCCGAGCCGGCCCGCGTTTACAGGGTTGACGCGGTGTCGAGCGTCGCTTCCGCCAGGGTCAAGGAGCACCCCGCGGTCGCGGTGCTGCCCTTCGCCAACATCTCGGGCGATCCCGAGCAGGAGTACTTCGCCGACGGCATCACTGAAGACCTGATCACGGCGCTGGCCCGCTACCGCAGCCTCATGGTGATCGCGCGCAACTCGTCGTTCGTGTTCAAGGGCAAGGTCGCCGACGTGAAGGAAATCGGCCGCAAGCTCGGCGTCGGCTACGTCGTGGAGGGCAGCGTGCGCAAGGCGGGCAAGCGCGTGCGCGTGACCGCCCAGCTCGTCGAGGCCGCGACCGGCGCTCACCTATGGGCCGAGAAGTACGACCGCGATCTGGACGACATCTTCGCGGTCCAGGACGAGGTCGTCGAGCAGGTCACCTGGCGCGTCGCCGGCAAGGTGAGCCAGGCGGAAATAGGATCGGCCGGCCGGCGCGGCACCACGAGCGCGGACGTCTACGATCTCTACCTGACGGGCCTGGCGCACCTCAACCGCTTGACCCCCGAGGACAGCGCGAAGGCGGTCGCCCTGCTCGAGCACGCCATCGCATTGGACCCAAATTTCGGTCGCGCTTATTCGGCCTTGGCCCGGGCGCAGATCATGTGGGCAAACGCCGAAATTATGCCTGGGTCCCTTCAAGCTTATCAGGCCGGTCTCGCCGCAGGGCTCAAATCGCTCGAGATGGAAGACGCGGACGAGTCGGCGCACGCCGAGGTCGGACATCTCTACAACCTGCTGCTCCGGCCCGACCAGGCGAAATCGCATCTCGATCGTGCCGTCGCGCTCAACCCCAACAACCCGATGACGGTGTTCTACAAGGCGTACGACCTGATGTACCGGGGCGACGCCGAGGGTGCCCTGACGTGGCTGGACCGCGCCCTTCGGCTCGACCCCATGGACCCGCCGTGGATTCACGAGGCGCTTGGCTGGGCCTATTACGCGCTCGGTCGATACGGCGAATCCGTGCAGGCGTTCACGCGCATGAGACCTCGATTCGGGTATCAGTACAGTCGCTTCGCGGCGGCGCTGGCGCAGTTGGGCCGGCTCGACGAAGCCCGGCGTCACATTGCGGAGGCGCTTCGGCTCAACCCCGGCTATACGCAGAGGGTCTTTGCTTCCGAAGAGCCTGGACAGCCATCGGACATGGAGCATTGGCTCGATGGGCTGCGCAAGGCGGGCATGCCGGAATGACGGTGCGCCGGCGCCTCGCGCGGGGTGTCGTGATCCGGGGCGGCCTTTGCGGTTGACAGCGCCTCCGCTCTTGCCCGACAGAGACGGCCACACGCGGAGGTAATGAATGCCGACGTTTCGCGCCCTGCTGCTGCGCCAGAGCGACGGTCGGGTCACGGCGGCGCTCGAGGACTTGGCGGTGGCCGATCTGCCCGCGGGCGAGGTGACGATCCGGGTCACGCACTCGAGCCTCAACTACAAGGACGGGCTGGTGCTCGGGGGCCTGGGCGGCCTGGTCAAGAGCTACCCCCACGTCGGCGGCATCGATCTGGCCGGCGTGGTCGAGGAATCGCGGTCGCCGGCGTTCAAGCTTGGCGACGCGGTGCTCGCCACCGGCTGGTTCGTCGGCGAGCGCCACTGGGGCGGGTATGCCGCCAAGGCGCGGCTGAAGGCGGACTGGCTGGTGCCGATGCCCGCGGGGCTCACGGCCCAGCGGGCCATGGCGATCGGCACCGCCGGGTTCACGGCCATGCAGTCCATCGTGGCCCTGGAAGCCCACGGGCTCACGCCGGCGAAGGGCGAGGTCCTGGTGACCGGGGCGGCCGGCGGGCTGGGCAGCGTAGCGGTCGCGATCCTGGCCCGGCTGGGCTACCGGGTCGCGGCGTCCACGGGGCGCGCCGAGGCCCACGCCTACCTGACCGGGCTGGGCGCGGCCACGATCGTCGAGCGCAGGGAGCTCGCGACCCCTTCCGGCCGGCCGCTCGATAAGGAACGCTGGGCGGGGGCCATCGATGCGGTCGGCGGCGAGACCCTGGCGACGGTCCTGCGCCAGATGAGCTACGGCACGGCGGTCGCCGCGTGCGGCCTGGCCGGCGGCAACGCGCTTCCCACGACGGTGCTGCCGTTCATCCTGCGCGGCGTGAACCTGCTCGGCATCGAATCCGTCCAGTGTCCCACGCCCTTGCGCGCCCGCGTCTGGCACCGGCTGGCCACGGACCTGCCGCTCGACAAGCTCGACGCCATGACCACCGTGGCGCCGCTCGGGGCGCTGCCGGACCTGGCGCCGCGCATCCTCAAGGGCGAGATCAGGGGCCGGACGGTGGTCGACGTCAACGCCTGAGCGCCTCCTTTTCGCGCCTGGACCCGCCATGAGGCCCGGCAAGAGGGTTGACTCGACGTGACCGCATGTTGTGAAAATGCACCGTCAGGGAGGTCGTCCGCGCCAACAAAGGCCGAATAACCAGCGCGCTAGGCGACCGAAGTCGAACACGTGCGTCGCGGCAGGGTCATGGACCCCGTCGCCACGGTAACGTAATGTTCCGCGACGCGGTCGTTGTGGAGGCGGGTCGAGAGCGCATGGCGGAGCCCACGCAGCGGACAGGGAACGGGACGTCGGGCGACGCCCACGCGTTCGTGCGCTTCGTCGACGTCCAGAAGACCTATGACGGCGAGGTCCTGGTCGTGAAGAACCTCAACCTCGATGTCGGCAAGGGCGAGTTCGTCACCCTCCTCGGGCCGTCGGGGTCGGGCAAGACAACGACCCTCCTCATGCTCGCGGGCTTCGAGGTGGCCACCCACGGCGACATCGTGCTGGCCGGCCAGTCGCTGAAGCACCTGCCGCCGCACAAACGCGACATCGGCATGGTGTTCCAGAACTACGCGCTGTTCCCGCACATGACGGTCGAGGAGAACCTGGCGTTTCCGCTCCAGGTGCGGCGGATGCCCAAGGCCGAGATCGCCACCCGGATCAAGCGCGTCCTCGACATGGTGCAGCTCGGCGCCTTCGCCAAGCGGCGGCCGGCGCAGCTTTCCGGCGGCCAGCAGCAGCGGGTGGCGGTCGGGCGCGCGCTGGTCTTCGATCCCAAGCTCGTGCTGATGGACGAGCCGCTGGGGGCGCTCGACAAGCAGCTTCGCGAGCAGATGCAGCTCGAGATCCGGCACCTGCACGACCGGCTCGGCATCACGGTGGTCTACGTCACTCACGACCAAGCCGAGGCGCTCACCATGTCGAACCGGATCGCGGTCTTCAACGACGGCGAGATCCAGCAGCTTTCGACCCCGGACGAGCTGTACGAGCGCCCGGCCAACGCCTTCGTCGCCCAGTTCATCGGCGAGAACAACCAGCTTCGGGGCCGCGTCAAGGCGCTGAACGGCACGTCCTGCGAGGTCGACGTCGAGGGCGGCGGGACGGTCCGCGCCCTGGCGGTCAAGGTCGCGGGCGTCGGCAGCCTGACGGTCCTGTCGCTCCGCCCCGAGCGGGTGCGGATCAACCCGGCGTCGGGCTCGGTGCCGAACCTGTTCCCGGCCAAGGTCGAGGAGCTGATCTACCTGGGCGATCACATTCGCACCCGGGTCTCCGTTTGCGGACACGACGATTTCGTCGTTAAATTGCCCAATTCCGAGGGTTCAGTGGAGCTCCGGACCGGCCAGGCGATTTCGGTCGGCTGGAAGATGGAAGATTGCAGGGCGCTCGACGCGTCCTGAGTACGGGCCCGAGGATATCGGGTCGAAGCAACCGCCGGCCGTGTCGGGGCCGGCCTACCAGGGAGAGAAGCAACACATGAGCAAGCACGATAAGAGGTTCAGCCTGGTCCTGGCCGGCGTCGCCGCCCTGGGCTTGGCGACGGCGGGCCAGGCCCTGGCCCAGGATTCGATCACGGTCGTCTCCTGGGGCGGCGCCTATTCGGCCAGCCAGCGTGGCGCCTACTACGAGCCGTACATGGCCTCGACCGGAATCAAGATCGTCGAGGAGGAGTACACCGGCGACATCGCCAAGATGCGGGCGATGGTCGAATCCGGCAACGTCACCTGGGAGGTGGTCGACGTCGATGCGTCGACCGCGCTCGCGGGCTGCGATCAGGGCTTTCTCGAGGAGCTCGACTACAGCAAGATCGGCCAGCCGAAGGACAAGTTCGTCGTCGGCGGCGCGATGGACTGCGGCGTGGCGACGATCGTCTACGCCACGGTCTATGGGTACGACGCGGGCAACCTGCCGGCCGATTGGAATGGCGCGGTGCCGACCACCGTCGCCGACTTCTTCGACCTGGCGACGTTCCCCGGCAAGCGCGGCATCTACAAGAAGCCGTTCGTGAACTTGGAATGGGCGCTGATCGTCGACGGCGTCCCCCAGGCCGATATGTACGACGTGCTGCGTACGCCGGAGGGTATCGACCGCGCCTTCGCAAAGCTCGACACGATCAAGGGCTCGGCCGTGTGGTGGGAAGCCGGGGCCCAGGCTCCGGAAATCCTCGGCAACGGCGAGGTCGTCATGACCCAGGCGTGGAACGGACGCCTGTACAACGCGGTCAAGAACGAGGGCCGGAATTTCGTCATCGTCTGGGACAACCAAGCCCTGGACTTCGACTTCTGGGCGATCATGAAGGGCACGCCGAAGCTCGACGCCGCCTATGCCTTCCTCGCCTACGCGAGCGATCCGGTGAACATGGCCCGGCAATCGCAGTTCATCGCCTACGGCCCGAGCCATGCCGACGCGATCCCATTTGTCCCGGCCGACGTGTTGAAGGACCTGCCGACGGCGCCCGACCACATGGGCACCGCCTTCACGGTCGATCCCACGTTCTGGGCGGACAACAGCGAGGCGCTACAGGAGCGCTTCAACGCCTGGCTGGCGCAATAGCGTAACCTCGGATCCGGGTCAGGGGGGCACGCGCCTCCCGACCCGGGTTCGGTTTTCCATGGATACCGACCAGGGATCGGATTGATGGCCAACGCCACCGCCGCCATGGCTCCGATCATGGTCGATGGCGTGCCCCTGAAGCTCCGGCTTCAGCGGGCGGAGCGGATGCGCAAGCTGAAGGCCATCGGGCTCGTGGCACCCCTCTTCCTCTTCATCCTCGTGACCTTCGGCATCCCCATCGTGGTGATGCTGTTCAACTCGATCTACGACCCAGACATCGGCAAGCTCATGCCGCGCACGACGGCGGCGCTGGTCGCATGGGACGGGAACGATCTGCCCGACGAGGCCGTCTTCGAGGCGTTGGCGCTGGACCTGAAGGACGCGCAGAAGACGAAGCAAGCGGCGATGATCGGCCGGCGGTTGAACTACGAGGTCTCGGGGGCCCGCAGCAAGCTGATCGCCTCCGCCAGGGCGGCGGTGAAGCTGGAGGCGGGGCCCTACAAAGCGGCCATGATCGCCACCGATCCGATGTGGGGCGAGCACGGCACATGGAACATGCTGCAGCGCACGACCAGGACCTATACGCCTTTCTACTTCCTGAGCTCGATGGATTTCCGTTACGACGCCGAAAACAACATCGAGCGGGTGCCTGAAGGGGAGGCAGTTTACCAGGCGGTGTTCGTGCGGACGCTGCACATCAGCGTCACCGTCACGGCGCTGACCCTCGTCATCGGGTTTCCGCTGGCCTATCTCATCGCCACCCTGCCGGCGCGAACCGCGAACATGTTGTTGATCCTCGTGCTGATGTCGTTCTGGACCGCGCTGCTCGTGCGCACGACCGCTTGGTTCGTGCTGTTGCAGACCCAGGGGCCGATCAACGATCTTCTGTTTTACACCGGCATCGTCAGTGAACGGATCCAGCTCATCTACACCCGGTTGGGCACGATCACGGCGATGACCCACATCCAGCTCCCCTTGACGATGTTGCCGATCTACAGCGTTATGAAGGGGATCAGCCCGAGCCACGTGCGGGCGGCGCGCAGCCTCGGCGCCGGGCCGTTCTATGCCTTCTGGCGGGTCTACTTCCCGCAGACCATGCCGGGGATCGCGGCGGGTGGCCTGCTCACCTTCATCCTCTGCCTCGGCTACTACATCACGCCGTCGCTCGTGGGCGGGCCGACGGACCAGCTCATCAGCACCTACGTCGCCCTGTTCATCAACTCGACGGTGAACTGGGGCATGGGTTCGGCCCTCGGCGCGATTCTGTTGCTGGCAACCCTTGTCCTGTTTTTCGTCTACAACCGACTGATCGGCATCGATCGGATGAGGCTCAACTAGCGCCCATGGCCCTTCCCGCCTATGCGTCTCCCGTCGACCGCGCTTGGTACGTGCTGCACCGGGTGCTGTGCGGGCTCATCCTGCTCTACCTGATCCTGCCGATCCTGATCATCATTCCGCTGTCGTTCAATTCGGAGGGGTTCTTCACGTTCCCGATGCCGGGACTTTCCTTGCGCTGGTACGAGGAGTTCTTCGGCTCGGATCGATGGCTCGGCGCGCTCCAGACCAGCGCCATTGTGGCGGTCTTCGTCACTCTCCTGGCCACCACGTTGGGGACGCTCGCGGCGCTGGGCTTGAGCCGCGCCAACTTCCCGGCGCGCGGGCTGGTGATGAGCCTGCTGATCTCGCCGCTGATCGTGCCGATCGTGATCACCGCCGTGGGCATGTTCTTCTTCTACGACACCCTCGGCGTGATCAATT
>CAZGYG010000017.1:0-40745 GCA_964530335.1 uncultured Rhodospirillaceae bacterium
CCCTAAAGGAAAAGGGGACGCTTCCCTTTTCTAATGCCGTCGTCGCGAGGCCACGAAGTGGCCGTGGCGATCCAGGGGCAACCGCTCGAGTCAATGCCGCCCCTGGATGGCCACGGTGGCTTGCGGCCACCTCGCCATGACCTACTCGATGTGCGGGAGTCAGCCCAGTGTCCGCTGGTATAATACCGCCCCATCCATCTCCCTGGGGGAAACCAATGATCGAGGCGGCCGAGGCTAAGCGCATTCAGAAGGCGGTCGACGACGGCTTCGACGACCAGGTCGCGTTCACCGCCGAGCTCGTCAAGTTCCCCTCGGTCCGCGGCCACGAGCAGACCGCCCAGGACTTCATGGCGCGCGCCTTCCACGACCGCGGCCTGGCCGTGGACCGCTGGGAAATCGAGCTCGACGCGATCAGCCACCTGCCCGGGTTCTCGCCGGTGCTCGCCGGCTACCGCGACGCGCTCAACACCGTGGGCACGCTGCGGTCGGCCAACCCCAAGGGGCATTCGCTCATCCTCAACGGCCACATCGACGTGGTGCCCGAGGGCCCGCTCGACATGTGGGCAACCCCGCCCTTCCACCCCCGCCGCGAAGGCGACTGGCTCTACGGTCGCGGCGGCGGCGACATGAAGGCCGGGTTGGCCGGTGCGCTCTACGCGCTCGTGGCGCTGCGCCGGCTCGGCTTCCGCCCCGCCGCCGACGTACACCTGCAATCGGTCATCGAGGAGGAATGCACCGGCAACGGCGCGCTCGCCTGCCTGGCGCGCGGCTACAAGGCCGACGCGGCGCTCATCCCCGAGCCCTCGGGTGACACGCTCACCCGCGGCCAGCTCGGCGTGATGTGGTTTCACGTGAAACAACGCGGCGTGCCCGTCCACGTCGCCTACGCCGGCACCGGCATGAACGCGATCGAGGCGGCGGTGCCCATCATCCGGGCACTGCACGCAATGGAGGCACGCTGGAACCAGGCCAGGCACGCCCACGCGCCATGGGCCGGCCACGACCACCCGATCAACCTCAACATCGGGAAAATCCAGGGCGGCGACTGGGCCTCGAGCGTTCCCGCGTGGGTCCGGTTCGACGCCCGCGTCAGCGTCTTTCCCGGCCACGACCTGAAGGATGCCCGGCGCGAGATCGAGGACACGGTGCGCGCTGCGGCGGCGGAAAACCGGTTCCTCGCCAACAACCCGCCCGAGGTCGTGTTCGACGGCTTCCAGGCCGAAGGCTACGTGCTCGCGCCCGGCTCGGCGGCCGAGGCAACCCTCGAAGCCGCCCACCGAACGGTCCACGGCGAGGCGCTCGGCACCCGGGCCTCGACCGGCACCACCGACGCCCGGTTCTTCGGGCTCTACCTGGGCATTCCCGCCCTGGTCTACGGCCCGGCGGCCGAGAGCATCCACGGCTTCAACGAGCGGGTCTCGCTCGAGTCCATGCGGCGCAACACCCAGGCGATCGCGCTCTTCATCGCCGACTGGTGCGGCCTCGAGGCGGCCTAGAAAGGTGTTGAAGTACCCCCGATGCCGTCCTTCGAGACGCCGCCTGCGGCGGCTCCTCAGGACGGACGGTCTTTAGAATAGCCGTTCGTGGTGAGGAGCTTGCGCAGCAAGCGTCTCGAACCACGAGCGGCGCCGCCCACGCGCCGGCCCACTTAGCCAAATGCGTCGCCTCTACGCCTGGATGCTGCGCATGGCCGGGCACCGGCACGCGCTTGCCGCCCTCGCTCTCGTGTCCTTCGCCGAATCGTCGTTCTTTCCCGTCCCGCCCGACGTCATGGTCGTGCCCATGGTGCTGGCCCGGCGCGCCCAGGCCTGGCGCATCGCGCTCGTGTGCACCGTGGCCTCGGTCGCTGGCGGCCTCGCGGGCTACGCCATCGGCGTCTTCCTGCTCGAATCGATCGGCCTGCCGATCCTCGATTTCTACGGCGCGCTCGCCGCGTTCGAGGACCTGCGCGCGCTCTACGACCGCTGGGGGCTGTGGGTCATCCTCATCAAGGGGCTAACGCCGATCCCCTTCAAGGTCGTGACCATCGCCTCGGGCGCGTTCCGCTTCGACCTGGCGACGTTCATCGCCGCCTCGGTCGTCACGCGCGGCGTGCGCTTCTTCGCCGTGGCCGGGATCCTGTGGTGGTTCGGGCCCAGAATCGCTCCGTTGCTCGAGCGCTGGGCCGGGCCCATCGGCTGGGGGCTCCTGGGCTTGATCGTCGCCGGCTTCATAGCCTTGCGCTGGCTGGTCTGAGTTTCCGGCCCGCGCCGGCTTGCGCTATAGATAGGCCATGTCCGTGGCACTCTCCGCCTTGCGCGCGGTCCCCCTGACCGTCCGTCGGTTGGCCCTCGCGTTGGCCGCCGGCAGCGCCGCGCTGCTGCTCGGTGCGTTCTACTTCCAGTACGTCGAGGGGATGGCGCCGTGCCCGCTCTGCCTCGACCAGCGTTATGCCCACGGCGCGGTCATCGCGCTCGCCCTCGGCGCGACGGTCCCCGGCCGGTTCGCGCGCGGATTGCTCGGGGCCGCGCTCGGGGCGCTGGTTATCGGCGCCGGCATCGCCGGGTTCCACGTCGGGGTCGAGCAGCACTGGTGGGTCGGGCTCGAGTCCTGCCTGGGCCAGGACACGGCGGGCCTCGACCTGGATGCCTTGAAGACGCAACTCCTGGCCACCGCGCCGGTGCGCTGCGACGAAATCCCGTGGTCGCTCGCCGGGGTCTCGATGGCCGGCTGGAACGGGCTGCTATCGCTCGGTCTCGCCGCGGGCGTGGCCGTCCTTTGGCGGATTCGAGGCCATGGCGCGCCGTAGGCAAACGCTCGCGGACCGGCTGCCCGGCGACCCCAGCCGCGAGGCGCAGGTCGCGGCCATGATCCGCGTCGACCACGCCGGGGAATACGGCGCCCGGCGCATCTACGACGGGCAACTCGCGGTCCTGGGGGATGCGCCCGCCGCCGTACCGATCCGCCGCATGGCGGAACAAGAGCGCCGGCACCTGGCCGAATTCGACCGGCTGATCGTCGAGCGCCGGGTGCGCCCGACCGCGCTCGCGCCGCTGTGGCACGCGGCCGGATTCGCGCTCGGCGCGGCGAGCGCCATGCTCGGGGCCAACGCCGCCATGGCGTGCACCGAGGCGGTCGAAAGCGTCATCGACGATCACTACCGACGACAGGCGCGACGACTGGGCGACGACGAAGCGACGCTTCGCGCGACGATCGAGGAGTTTCGCGCCGACGAGATCGCCCATATGACGACGGCGCGAGCCCACGGCGCGGCCCAGGCGCCCGCCTACGCGCCGCTCGGTGCCGCCGTCAGGGCCGGCACCCGCCTCGCGATCTGGCTATCGAGCCGAATCTGAACGTCAATCCGGGTCGAGCACGCTGTCCCAGTAGAGGAAATCGCGCCAGCTCTCGTGCAGGAAGTTGGGCGGAAAGCCGCGCCCGGCCTCGCGCAATTCGTAGGTCGTCGGCGCGCGCGGAACGGCGCGCGGCGCGACCCCCGCTTCGTGGCCCAGCCGGCTGCCCTTCTGCAGGTTGCAGTCGCCGCACGCGGTGACGACGTTGTGCCAGGTCGTGCGTCCGCCGCGCGAGCGCGGCACCACGTGGTCGAAGGTCAAGAGGTGCGCCGACCGGCGCTCGCCGCAGTACTGGCAGGTGAAGCGATCGCGCAGGAACACGTTGAAGCGGGTGAACGCGGGACGCTTGGTCAGCGGAACGTACTGCTTCAGCGCGACCACGCTCGGCAAGCGGAACTCGATGGACGGCGAGCGCACGGTACGGTCGTATTCCGAGACGATGTTGACCCGCCCGAGAAAGGTCGCCTTCACCGCCTCGTGCCAAGGCCAGACCGACAACGGGTAATAGCTCAGCGGCCGGAAATCGGCGTTGAGCAGCAGGGCCGGGCAGGCTTCGAGCGGCACGGTCATCGCGTTCCTCGCGGGCATCGCCACGCTTCGCGCCCGCAATTTATAGCGGGAAGATGACGGTTTCTCAACGACCTCATCCGGTTAGCGAACGCCGGCAAACTCCGTGGCCCTTCGCATCTGGCCCGGCTAATGTCCCGCCGTTCTCAGGCCACCCGGGAGCCGTCCATGGCGCCGCCCTTGTCCCACATCCGCGTCCTCGACCTCAGCCGCATCCTGGCCGGACCGTGGGCGACCCAGATCTTGGCCGACCTCGGCGCCGAGGTGATCAAGGTCGAACGGCCGGGCACGGGCGACGACACGCGCGAATGGGGCCCGCCGTTCCTGGCCACGGCCGACGGCCGGGAAACCCATGAATCCGCGTATTTTCTTTCGACCAACGGAGGCAAGACGTCGATCACCCTCAACGTCGCCGAGCCGCGCGGAGCGGCGATCGCCCGCGACCTCGCCAAGCACTCCGACGTGCTGATCGAGAACTACAAATTCGGCGGCCTGGCCAAGTACGGGCTCGGCTGGGAAGATCTGCGCAAGGTCAACCCGCGCCTGATCTACTGCTCGATCACCGGGTTCGGCCAGACCGGCCCGTACCGCGAGCGAGCGGGCTACGACTTCATGATCCAGGCCATGGGCGGCATGATGAGCATCACCGGGGAGCGCGACGACCTGGGCGGGGGCCCGCAGAAGGTCGGCGTCGCCGTCGCCGATCTGTCGACCGGGCTCTATGCCACGATCGGCATCCTGGCCGCGCTCGTGCACCGCGAGCGTACCGGCGAGGGCCAATTCATCGACATGGCGCTGCTCGATTGCCAGGTGGCGCTGCTGGCCAACCAGAACCTCAACTACCTGACGTCGGGCAAGGTGCCGGGGCGCTACGGCAACGCGCACGCCAACCTGGTGCCCTATCAGGCGTTCGAAACCGCCGACGATCCGGTCATCGTCGCGGTCGGCAACGACGAGCAGTACCGCCGCCTGTGCCGGCTCATGGAGGCGCCCGAGCTGGCCGAGGACGAACGGTTCTGCAACATGTCGGGTCGCATCCGCAACCGCGACGTGCTGGTGTCCCTGATCGCCGAGCGGGTGCGCCGCAAGCCGCGCGCCTTCTGGCTCGAGGGTCTCGAGAAGCTGGGCGTGCCGACGGGCCCGATCAACCGGATCGACCAGGTGTTCGAGGATCCCCAGGTCAAGGCCCGGGGGCTCCGTTTCGACCTGCCCCATCCCGAGGCCGGCAACGTTCCCATGGTGCGCTGCCCGATCCGCATGAGCGCCACGCCGCCGGAACGGACCATGCCGCCGCCGACGCTCGGACAACACACCGACAAGGTGCTGAAAGACGTGCTCGGGCTCGACGAGACGGCCATCGCGGGGTTGCGCGCCGCGGGCGTCATCTGACCCGGGGACAGCCAACGAAAAGGCGCACCCCGTCGCCGGGGTGCGCCAGTCGCGGGGACGGGCGGGATTCTTCGTCCCTCCGCGTCGTGCCTCGTCCATGGAAGGTCCTGAGGAGGGGTTCAGAACCGTGGGTTCGAGGCTTGGCCGGACGCGCTGGGGTGGCACGTTCCGACCCGGTCGGTCGCGTGGGGGGACGCTTCCGACCATGCCGAACCTGGGCTTCGATCATGGCACGCGCATGGCGCGTTTTGTCGCGATTGTGGCGGCGCGATCACGGTCGCGCGAGCATCGATCACGTCATCGCCGGCATGCGGCAATCGGTCATGTCGGCGCCCTCGAACTGGGCCCGATCGACCTTGGCGTCGTTGAGCCGCGCGCCGTTGAGCTTGGCGTTCGAGAAGTTGGCGCCCATCAGGTTGGCGCCGGTCAGGTCGGCGCCGCTCAGGTCGGCCCCCACCAGGATCGCCGCCGCCAGGTTGGCCGGCCATTCCATGGTGGCGGCGCCGCCGCTGGTCCCCTTGACCTGCGTGGTGGCGAGCACCGTGCCGCGCAGGGTGGCCCGGGTCAGGTTGGCGCGCATCAGGTTGGCGCCGCTCAGCTTGGCCTTGTTGAGGTTGATCTCAACCAAGATGGCGCGGGACAGGTTCGCCATCTCCAGGTTGGCGCCCTCGAGGTTCGAGTTGGACAGGTTCGTGCCGCGCAGCTCGGCCCCCGCCAGGGTGGCGTTGCGCAGGTCGTAGTTGCTGATGTCGCGCTCGGAAAGGTCGGCCCGCTGGCCGTCACGGCCGTTGGAGGCGACCCAGCGCCGGTGCTGCGCCAGGATGCGCAGCAACTCGTCCTTCTGGCTGGCGTCTTCGTTCTCTTCCTCTTCGACCTTGATCCCGAACCGGCTCTGATCGGTGTGGGAGATCTGCGCCCCGGTCGCGTCGACGCCGTCGAGCTTGGCGCCGTCGAGCCGCGCGCCCAGCAGGTTGGCGCGGCGCAGGTCCGCCCCGGTCAGATCGGCGCCCGTGAGGTCCGCGTCGCGCAGGTCGGCGCCGGCGAGGTTGGCGTTGACCAGGACGGCGTTGACCAGGATACAGCCGACCATCTTGGCATCGGTCAGATCGGCGCCGTTGAGGCGAGCGTCGGAGCAATCGGTGCTGTTGCGCGCCGTGTAGCCGGGCGCGGCGTCGGCTTTTTCCCCGGCGACGCGCGGGTGGTGGTGCTGCAGTCCCGTGCCGCGGTTGGCGGCGATCAGGGCGCCCGCCCGCAGGTCGACGCCGACCAGCTTGGCGTCGACCAGCTTGGCCTGGCGCAGGCAAGCGCCGCGCAGGTTGGCGTTCGACAGATCGGCACGGGTCAGGTCGGCGCCTTCCAGGCTGGCGGCGAACAGGTCGGTTTCGCGCAGGTCGGCGCCGCCCAGGATGGACAGCGCCAGCCGGGCGCCGGTGAACTTCGCCTTGCGCAGGTCGGCCAACGTCAGGTCGATGCCTTCGAGGTCGACGCCGGAAAGGTCGAGCCGACGCGCTTCAAGCTCGCCGCCGAGCCACGCCCGGTGGGCCTTGAGCGCCGTTTCGATTTGATAGGGCGTCATGGGTTCCCGAAGTGCCGTCGCGCCACGTCAGAGTCCTCACGACCATCTAACAGAAGGCCGCTTAAGTCGCGGTTAACGATGCCAAAGCTTGACACGGCCGCGTGACCCGGCCCGTTATGCGCCCAGGCGGGGGAAGCAATGGGCGAGGCGCGACGCGTTGCCCTGGTGACGGGGGCCGGGCGCGGCCTCGGCCTTGCCACGGCGCGCGCCTTCCTTGCCGCCGGCCTCAAGGTCGCCGTGAACGATCGCGACGAGGCAACGGTAGCCCGCGCCGTCGCCGCGCTCGGCGGAACCTCGGCCATCGGCGCCCCGGGCGACATCGCGACCGTCGCGGGTTGCCGGGCCGCCGTCGCGGCCGCCATCGCCGGCTTCGGCCGGCTCGATGTCCTGGTGAACAACGCGGCGATCAACGAGGAACGCCCGGTCGAGGCCTGGGACGAGGCGCTGTGGGACGGCCACATGGACGTCATCCTCAAGGGCGCGTTCTTCTGTACCCAGGCGGCGCTGGCGCATCTGCGCGCGGCCGGCGGCTCGGTCGTCAACGTCGCCTCGGAACTCGGCCTGCACGGCGTACCCCACAATGCGGGTTACTGCGCGGCGAAGGGCGGGGTGGTCAACCTGACCCGCGCGCTGGCGGTCGAGCTCGCCCCGGCCGTGCGCGTGAACTGCGTCTGCCCCGGCGCGATCGACACGGAACTGATGCGCGCGTGCGCCGAGGCGAGCGGCGACGCCGAGGCGTACTACCGCTTCTACGCCGGCTACGCGCCGCTGCGGCGCATCGCCCAACCCGACGAGATCGCCGCCGCCATCGTCTACCTCGCCTCGCCGGCCGCCGCCTTCGTGACCGGCGCGGTGTTCGCGGCCGACGGTGGCTCGACCGCGGGGCGGACGACGCCATGAGCTTCGCCGGCAAGCGCGTGCTCGTGACCGGCGCGACGCGGGGCATCGGGCGGGCGACCGCGGAGGCCTTCCTCGCGGCCGGGGCCCGGGTCGCCGTCAATGGCACGACGCCCGCCAAGGTCGCCGCCGTTTGTGGCGCGCTCGGCGCCGTCGCGGCCCCCGGCGACATCGCCACCGTCGCCGGCTGCGACGCCATCGTCGCCCAGGCGCTCGAGGGACTCGGCGGGCTAGACGTCCTGGTCAACAACGCCGGCGTCTACGTCGAGGGCCCGTTCGAGACGGTCGACGAGGCGACCTGGGACCGGGTGGTCGACATCAACGTCAAGGGCATGTTCTTCTGCACCCGCGCGGCGCTGGGGCCGTTGCGCGCGGCCCACGGCGCCGTGGTCAACGTGGCTTCGGAATCGGGCGTCACGGGCTACGCGCTGGGTACCGTCTACTGCGCGGCCAAGGGCGCCGTGGTCAACTTGACCCGCGCGCTGGCGGTCGAACTCGCGCCCCAGGTGCGGGTCAACGCGGTGTCGCCCGGGCCCGTGGCCACTGACATGCTCAAGGCCCAGATCGACGACGCGCCGGATGCCGTGGCCCAAGCCGCCGCGCTCGAGACCTGGGCGCCCATGAAGCGGATCGGCCGGCCCGATGAGGTGGCGGCGGCGATCCTGTTCCTCGCCTCCGACGCCTGCCGCTTCGTCACCGGCGCGAACCTGCGCATCGACGGCGGTTCCACCGCGGGGCGCTGAGGCCATTGCCGAGCCGGCGCATCCGACCTACCCTCGGACTCGAGGTGGCAGGCTGGGCCATTCCAGGAACGGGAGACGTAAGATGGCAACGGAGTCGCGAGGTTCCGGCAAGGGCGTGAAACTTGTGCTTCTCGCCGCGGCGGTCGCGCTGCTGGCCGTAGGCGCCTGGTACGTCTCCGGCAGCGGCAAGCAGGGCGGGACCGAAATCGTCCTCCACCGCGGCAACGGGGCGGAGCCGGAGACCCTGGACAACCACAAGATGACCGGCGTGACGGAACAGAACATCGCCCAGGACCTGTACGAGGGCCTGACGACGTTCGCGGCGAACGGCGACGTGATCCCCGGCGCCGCCGAGAGCTGGACCGTGAGCGACGACGGCCTGGTGTACGACTTCAAGCTGCGGGCCGACGGCGTGTGGTCGAACGGCGATCCCGTCACCGCCAAGGACTTCGTCTACGGCATCCGCCGCTGTCTCGATCCCGCAACGGCGTCGGACTACGCCTACCTGCTCTATCCCATCAAGGGCGCGGAGGACTTCAACGGTGGCACGGCCACCGATCCCGCCCAGGTCGGCGTCGAGGCGATCGACGACCTGACGGTGCGCATCACCCTGAAGGCGCCGACGCCGTATTTCACCCAGATGCTGATCTTCACCCCCGCCTACCCGATGCACCAGGCGAGCATGGAACAGCACGGCGACGAGTTCACCAGGCCCGGCAACCTGATCGGCAACGGCGCGTTCACGCTCGCCGAATGGGTGCCCCAGGACCACATCAAGCTGGTCAAGAACCCGAAATTCCATGACGCGGACAACGTCGCGCTCGACGCCGTCTACATGTACCCGACCGAGGACTTGGCGGCCGAGCTGAACCGCTTTCGCGCGGGCGAGCTGGACGTGACCTACGACGCGCCTTCGGACCAGATCCCCTGGATCGAGGAGAACCTGGCGGCCGAGTTCCACAACACGCCGTACCTGGGCGTCTACTACTATGCGTTCAACCTGACGAGCGCGCCGTTCATGGACAACCTGAAGCTGCGCCAGGCGTTGGCCTACGCCATCGACCGCCAGACGCTGGTCGACAAGATCACGCTGGGCGGCGAGCAGCCCGCGTACAATTGGATCCCGCCCGGCGTGAGCAACTACGCCGCGCAGGAGACCGACTGGGGCAAGCTGAGCCAGGACGAGCGCAACGCCATGGCCCAGGCGCTCTACGCCGAGGTCGGGTACTCGGCCGAGAACCCGTTGCAGCTCGAGATCCTCTACAACACGAGCGATAACCACAAGAAAATCGCCATCGCCGTCGCCGGCATGTGGCAGCAGGTCCTCGGCGTACAAAGCACCCTGCGCAACGAGGAGTGGAAGGTCTACCTGGAGAGCCGCGACCAAAAGCAGTTCCAGGTCGTGCGCGCGGGCTGGATCGGCGACTACAACGACGCCAACACATTCCTCGACCTCAACCTCTCCGACGTCGGGCCGATCAACACTCCGGGATATGCCAGCGCCGCGTACGACGCCTTGGTGAAGGGGGCCGCGACCGAGAAGGACATGGCCAAGCGCCGCGCGATGCTCGAGGAAGCGGAACGCCTGTTCAACGCCGACCTGGCGGCGATCCCCATCTACCACTACACCTCGCAGCACCTGGTGAAGCCGTATGTGGTGGGCTGGGAAGACAACATTCTCGACTACCACCCGTCGCGCTGGATCGTGGTGAACCGCTAACCGTGGCCGGCGGCGGGGGCTCGGCCCCGCCGCCGTAGCCCGGACGCAACCCATGCTCGCGTACGCCTTGCGGCGGCTCGTCGGCGCCGTGCCGACGCTGTTCCTGCTCATCGCCGTGTCGTTCTTCATGATGCGGCTGGCACCGGGCGGCCCGTTCGACCGCGAGCGCGTCGTCTCGCCCGAGATCAAGGCGAACCTCGAGCGCGCCTACCACCTGGACGAACCGTTGTGGCGTCAGTTCGCCCGTTACCTGGGCGGGCTGCTCCAGGGCGATTTCGGGCCGTCGTTCAAGTACAACGACTTCACAGTCAGCGAGTTGATCTGGCAGGGCTTCCCGGTGTCGCTGCAACTCGGCGGCACCGCGATCGTGCTGGCCACGCTGCTCGGCGTGGCGTTCGGCGCGCTCGCCGCGCTCAAACAGAACTCGCGGCTCGACGCGGTGGTGATGGGCACGGCGATGACCGGCATCGCGGTACCCAACTTCGTCATGGCGCCGCTGCTGACCCTCGTGCTCGGCGTGTACCTGCGCTGGCTGCCGGTGGGCGGCTGGGGCGATGGCGGGTTCCGCCACGCCTTCCTGCCGGTGGTCGCGCTGGCGCTGCCGCAGGTCGCCTACGTCGCCAGGCTCACGCGCGGCAGCATGATCGAGGTGCTGGGCAGCAACTACATCCTCACGGCCAGGGCGAAGGGCCTGCCCGAATGGCTGACCGTGACGCGTCATGCGCTGAAGGGAGCCCTGCTGCCCGTGATCTCGTTCCTCGGGCCCGCGACGGCGGCGATCGTGACCGGCTCGATCGTCATCGAACAGATCTTCGGCATCCCCGGGATCGGGCGCTACTTCGTCCAGAGCGCGCTCAACCGCGACTACACCATGGTCATGGGCACCGTCGTGTTCTACGGCGTCCTGATCGTCCTGGTGAACCTGGCGGTCGACCTGATCTACGGCGCGCTCGATCCCAAGGTCCGGTACGACTGACCATGGCCGAGGCGCGCACGCACGCGGTCGAGCTGCTGGCACCCCGCCCGGCGGGGCGCTCGCTGTGGTCGGACGCGTGGGTCAGGCTTCGGCGCAATCGCGCGGCGGTGGTCGGCGCGGTGCTGCTCGCCGTCATCGCCGCCGCGTCGGTGGCGGGGCCGTGGCTGGCGCCCCACGCCTACGACGCGATCCTCTGGGACCGCGTCGGCATAGCGCCCGACGCGGCGGCGGGGCACTACTTCGGCACCGACGCCAACGGCCGCGACCTGTTCGCCCGGGTCATGGTGGGGGGGCGCGTCAGCCTGGCGATCGGCATCGCCGCCACCCTGGTCAGCGTCGTCATCGGGGTCGCGTGGGGCGCGGCGGCCGGCTACCTGGGCGGCCGGACGGACGCGGTGATGATGCGCATCGTCGACATCCTCTACGCCATGCCGTTCCTCTTCCTCGTGATCCTGCTCATGGTCTACTTCGGCCGCGATCCGCTGCTCATGTTCGTCGCCATTGGCGCGGTGAGCTGGCTCGACATGGCGCGCATCGTGCGCGGCCAGGCGCTCAGCCTTAAGCAGCGCGAGTTCATCGAGGCGGCGAGGGCCAGCGGCACGCGGCCGGGCGCCATCATCGTGCGCCACATCGTGCCCAACTGCCTGGGGCCGGTCATCGTGTTCGCCACGCTGACCGTGCCGCAGATCATCCTCTTCGAATCGTTCCTGAGCTTCCTCGGGCTCGGCGTGCAGGAGCCGATGACGAGCTGGGGCGTGCTGATCGCCGAAGGCGCGCGCCAGATCGAGACCGCGTGGTGGCAGCTCGTGTTCCCGTCCGCGTTCCTGGCCGTCAGCCTGTTCTGCCTGAACTTCATCGGCGACGGGCTGCGCGACGCGCTGGACCCGAAGGACCGATGACCGCGCTGCTCGAGGTCCGCGGCCTCGACGTGCGCTTCGCCACGCCCGAGGGCGAGGTCGCGGCGGTCAGCGAGCTCGACCTCGCCATCGCCGAGGGCGAGACGGTCGGCGTTGTCGGCGAATCGGGCTCGGGCAAGAGCCAGACGTTCCTCGCGGTCCTCGGGCTGCTCGCGCGCAACGGCCGGGCCCGGGGCAGCGCGCGTTTCCGCGGCCAGGAGCTGATCGGGCTGGCGCCCGAGCCGCTCAGGCGCCTGCGCGGGCGCCGCCTGGCCATGATCTTCCAGGACCCCATGACCGCGCTCAACCCGCACCTGACCATCGGGCGCCAGCTCACCGAGGTCCTGGTCGTCCACCACGGCACGACCGAGCGCGCGGCCCGCGAACTCACCGTCGCCATGCTCGAGCGCGTGCGCCTGCCCGATGCCCCCCGCAGCCTCGGCATGTACCCGTACGAGTTCTCCGGCGGCATGCGCCAGCGCGCGATGATCGCCATGGCGCTCCTGGGCGAGCCGGACGTGCTGATCGCGGACGAACCGACCACGGCGCTCGACGTCACGGTGCAGGCGCAGATCCTCGAGCTCCTGCGCGAGCTCAAGACCACGCACGCGCGGGCCACGGTACTGATCACCCACGACCTCGGCGTCGTCGCTGGGCTGTGCGACCGGGTGACGGTCATGTACGCCGGCCGCGTCATCGAGGAAGGGCCGGTCGACGCCGTGTTCCACGCGCCGCTCCACCCCTACACCCGGGCGCTCCTGGGCGCCTTGCCGCGCATCGACGCCGACGCGGGCGAGCTCGTCGCCATCCCCGGCCAGCCGCCCAACCTGCAGCGTCCCATCGTGGGCTGCGCCTTCGCGCCCCGCTGCGCGCTCGCGGACGCGCGTTGCGGCGAGGTGCGGCCTCTCTTGCGCGCGCTCGGCGCTGGCCGCGCCGCCTGCCACAAGGCCGGGCCATGAGCCCGCTTCTGGCCGTCGAGGGTCTTACGGTCGCCTTCGACCTGGGCGCGCGTCTGCCCTGGCGGCCGCGGCGGTCGCTGGTGGCCGTGGACGAGGTGAGTTTCGAGCTAGGGGTCGGCGAGACCCTGGCGGTGGTCGGCGAATCCGGCTGCGGCAAGTCGACGCTGGGGCGCGCCATCCTGCGCTTGCTTCCGGCGCGCGCCGGGCGCGTCGCCTGGCTCGGCGAGGACCTGGGCCGGCTCGATCCCGAAGCCATGCGCCAGCGCCGCCGCGACATGCAGATCATCTTCCAGGATCCGCTTGCCGCGCTCGACCCGCGCATGACCGTGGGCGAGATCGTGGCCGAGCCGCTGCGCGCTTTCGAGCCGAGCCTGCCCCGCGCGGCGCAGCGCGCGCGCGTCGAGGAAACGCTCGGCCTGGTCGGTCTCGCGCCCGAGATGATCAACCGCTATCCGCACGAGTTCTCGGGCGGACAATGCCAGCGCATCGGCATCGCGCGCGCCATGGTGCTGCGGCCCCGGCTGATCGTGTGCGACGAGCCGGTCAGCGCGCTCGACGCCTCGATCCAGGCGCAGGTCGTCAACCTGCTCGGGCGGTTGCAGCGCGACTTCGGCGTGGCGCTGCTGTTCATCTCGCACAACCTGGCCGTGGTGCGTCACATCAGCCAGCGGGTGCTCGTGATGTATCTCGGAAGGGTCGTCGAACTGGCGCCGACGCCCGCGCTGTTCGCGTCGCCGCGCCACCCCTACACGCGCGCCCTGGTCGACGCGGTGCCGGTGCCCGACCCGGCGATCGAGCGGGCGCGGCATCGCGTCGTGCTGGGCGGCGAGGTGCCCTCGCCGCTCGCGCCGCCCACGGGCTGCGCCTTTCATCCCCGCTGCCCGATCGCCCGTCCGTCGTGCGCCCGCGTCCGACCGGACCTGGAGCCCGCCGGCCCCGGCCACACGGTCGCGTGCCCGTTCTGGCGCGAGGTATCTTAGCGCGAGACGATGCGCCGCGTGGGGGGGAGGCCCCCCGCGATGGTCGCGGTCGGGGTACGGATGGCGGCGAACGGGGCGGCCCTCTTGGCCGGCGCCGTGCCCGACGGCTTGTCCGGCGCCGTGATGGGCGTCGCGCCGCGGGCGGGCTTGCGGGCGTGCGTGGTGCCTTGCACCTGGCGCGCGGGCCGTTGGAACAGGCGCACGCCCTTGGGCCGCAACACCAGCAGCAGCACCATGCCGGCGACGAAGCCGGCGACGTGGGCGGTCCATGCGACGCCGCCCGCGGTCACGCCGGCGGTCGTGGTCATCTGGCCGGCCGCGTACACCGAGTTGTACGCGAACCACAGGCCCAGGAAAATCCACGCCGGCAGCGGGAAGGTGCGGAAAATGAAAGGCGGGATCAGGGTCCGGATCCGGGCCAGCGGGAACAGCAGCAGATAGGCGCCGAGCACGCCCGAAATCGCGCCACTGGCGCCGATCATGGGCAGCGGCGATGTCGGCTCGGTCGCCAGGTGCGCCCCGGAGGCGGCGAGGCCGGCCAGGAGGTAGAACACGAGAAACCGGCCGTGGCCCAGGCGATCCTCGATGTTGTTGCCGAACACCCAGAGGAACAGCATGTTGCCGCCCAGGTGGATGAGGTCTTCGTGCAGGAACAGCGCGGTCAGCGCCGACGCCTCGGGGGGGAAGCCGGCGAAATAGGGTTCGAACGCCACCGCGCCGGTGATAATCGCCGGTACCATGCCCAGCGTGTAGGTCAGCCACTCCTGGGTCCCGGTGTCGAACTGATACATCCAGGCGAACGCGCCGACCGAACCGGCGATAAGCAGGAACGTGACGATGGCGGGCCGCGTCGTCGGGTTCTCGTCGCGGATCGGGATCATGGAGCGAGGCTAACCCATGGGGCCCTGCCCCGCCACCTTGGAGCGCAGCCGGGCCTTCAGATCGCTGGGCAGCCGGTTCCACGGCAGATCGAGCAGCGCGCCGGCGATGGCCCAGGCCGCATTCAGGCTGGTCTCGCGAGGGTAGGCGTGCTTGAGCCGGGCGTACGCCTGGACGGGGCCGAGCCGGCGAAGAGTCGTGGCATCGGGAATGCCGGCGGCGACCAGCCTTTTCGCCGTGACCGGGCCGAGGTTGCGCAAGCCCGCGAGGGCGAGCCAGGGCTCGCGCGTCATGCCGGGGCGAGCGTCGGCGCGCCCGCGGGCCCCTCGTCGCGGATCGTGAGTGCGATGACGCCGGCCAGCGCCGCCAGGGCGAGCGCGATGATCCAGACCGCGACGTAGCGCGCCGACAGGTCGAAGATCGCGCCCGCCGCGAGCATGCCGGCGGCGGCGCCCAGGCTGTGTCCGGTGAACAGGACCCCGAGCGCGAGCCCCATGACCGCGACGCCGAGCTGGCTCGCCACGATCTCGGCTATGACCGGGAAGACCGAGAAGTTGAGCAGCCCGAACATGGCGGCGAAGGCGTAAAGCAGTGGCAGATCGCCCGCGATGCCCATGAGCACGACGAACGACAGCGCGCGCAGGAAGAATATCGCGGCCAGCAGCGGCGGCCGGGGCATTCGGTCGACCAGCCAGCCCGCGACGATCATGCCGATCAGGTTGCAACCGGCGAGCACCGCGTAGGCGCTCGCGCTCTCCTGCGGCACGAAGCCGCACAGCGCCGCGTAGGGGAAGAGGTGCGCCTCGACCACGCCGGTGGTGGTGAAACCGCACAACGTGAAGCTCGCGAACAGCGCGCGAAACGTGTGGCTCGCGCCGAGCCGGGCGAGCCGGGCGCGCAGGTTCTCGGCCCCGCCGTCGCGGCGCGCCGGCGCCCCGTGGCGCCGGGTCGCGAAGGCCACCGCCGGCATCAAGGCGAGCGCAAGCAACGCGATCGCGCCGAACGGCGCGTCCCACGCAAACGTCGTGAGCAGCCAGGCCATGACCGGGATCAGCACGAGCTGACCCGTGGTCGAGCCGGCGAGCGCAAGGCCGGTGGCCAGGCCGCGGCGGGTGGTGAACCACGCCGCGACGATCGCGGCGACGACGTGCTGGGCGACGAAGCCGTAGCCGACGCCGCCGAGCAGGCCGAGCGCGATCAGGAACTGCCACGGCGACGTCGCCGCGCCGGCGAGCAGGCCCGCGCCCGCGAGCGCGCCGAGCCCGGTCAGCATCACGGCGCGCGCGCCGAAGCGGTCGGCCAGGTTACCGGCGATGGGCGCGACCACGGCCATGGTGAGCAGGGCGATCGATCCGGCGCTCGAGACGAACGAACGCGACCAGCCGAACGCGTCCTCCCACGAGGTCATGGTGAGCCCGAGCAGCGCGCGCGTCGTGAACGACACGGCGAGCGCGCCGAACCCGACCGCGACGACCAGCCAGCCGCGGACGTTAGACATGCAGGGCGAACATGACGTTCATGGTGGGGCTCGACGGCAAGGCCGCGATCTTGGGCGGGCTGCGCGCGACCGTCAATGCGCCGTGGGCCGCGCGGCACCCTGCATACAGGGCGCCCCTTGCCGCTCAGCCGGGCCGGTCCTAACATTCGCCGCGATTTGGCGGCCCCGATCCGTGTCAGGCCGCAAGCCGCCGCCGGCCGGAACCCCCAGGAGGACAACCATGCGCAACATCGAATGGATCGGCTTCTCGCGCGCCGGAGCGTTTCGCGCGCGCGCCCTGCCCATGACCCGGCGCGCGATGCTGGCGGGCACGACCGCGGTGGGCGCGGCGCTCGCGGCGCCGCGAGCCCGCGCCCAGCAAGGCGGGACCCTCAGGGTCCGCTCGTACGGCGATTTCCAGGTGCTCGATCCGGCCAACCGCCTGGCGAGCAGCGAGGACGCCATCTTCGGCGCCTGCCTCAACAAGCTGATCGAGTTCGACGCCGGCGCCGAGTTCACCTGGCACACCGAAATGGCGGAATCGATCGAGCAGGTCGACCCGCTGACCGTGAAGTTCACGCTCAAGAAGGGCATCCCCTGGTCGAACGGCTTCGGCGAGACGACGACCGAGGACGTCAAGTTCTCGTTCGAGCGCATCGCCGGCATCACGGACCCGAACTTCGAGGCGGCGTACCGCGTCGACTGGGAGCAGCTCAAGGAGGTGGAGATCGTCGACGCCTACTCCGGCGTCATCCATCTCAAGTCGTCGTTCGCGCCGTTGTGGACGTCGTCGCTGCCCTACGGCTCGGGCTCGATCGTGTGCAAGAAGGCGGTCGAGGCGGTCGGCGGCAGCTTCACCACCGAGGTCCCGGCCTACAACGGCCCCTACTTCATCAAGGAGTGGCAACCGAAACAGAAGACCGTACTGGCGACCAACCCGGACTGGCCGGGCGAGAAGCCGGCGTTCGACACCATCGAGGTCTACCCGATCGAGGACGACAAGGCGGCCGAGATCGCCTACGAGGCCGGCGACATCGACATCACCGGCGTCTCGATCAGCGGCGTCGCCAAGTACCGCGAGTCGCTGCCGGCGAACACCAAGCTCATGGAGCGCGCGCCGCTCGCCTACATCTGGCTCGGCCTCAATCAGGTGAGCCCGAGGCTCGGCGACGAGCGCGTGCGCCGCGCGATCCAGCACGCGGTCGACATCGGCGCGATCATCGAAGGCGCGTACTTCGGCGTGCCTGAACCCTCGACCGGGATCATCGCGCCGAGCCTGATCGGCCATCGGGCGCAGAACCTCTACGGCTACGACCCGGACAAGGCCAAGGCGCTGGTCGAGGAGGCCGGCGCGGCGGGCCTTTCGCTCAAGCTCGCGGTGCTCGACGACACCGACTTCCAGAGCGCGGCGCAGATCATCCAGGCCAACCTCGCCGCGGTCGGCATCGAGGTCGAGATCGACACCCACGATTCGGGCACGTTCTGGACGCTCGGCGACAAGAACAGCCCGGGCTGGGACCAGCTCGATCTCATCCTCAACCGCTTCACCATGGCGCCGGACCCGAGCTGGGCGACCGAATGGTTCACGCCGCGCCAGATCGGTATTTGGAACTGGGAGCAGTTCAACAGCGAGGAATTCGACAAGCTGCACCAGGACGCGATCTCGGAGACCGATCCCGAGAAGCGGGCCCAGATGTACGTGCGCATGCAGGACCTGATGGAGGAATCGGGCAGTTACGTGTTCATCACCCACGGCATCAACGCCTACCTCTATCGCGACGACCTGGTGCCGGGCGTGACGCCCGACGGGCAGAACTTCATCTTCCGGGCGTTCGGCCTGGCGTGATCGCGGCCATTGATGCGTAGAGTAGGGGGCGGGCATCGAGCCCGCCCCTGTCGTTTTTTCTAGAGGTGTCACTCCATGCACGTTGGTATCTTCACCGGCTACTTCGACACTTCGCTTGAAACGTGCGCGGCGCGCATCGCCGCCGCCGGGTTCACGACCGTGCAACTCGATTTCAAGTTCCCCGACGTCGCGACCACGACCGGCGGGATCACGGCCGAGGCGTGTCGGCGCATTCGCCGCGCGTTCGCCGAGCGCGGCATCCGGTTCGCGGCGATCTCCGGCTACGTCAACCTGGTGGCGCCGCAAGTCGAGCGCAAACGCGCCGCGCGTGACCGGCTCGCCCGCATCCTGGGCATCGCCGGCGAACTCGGCTCACCCTTCGTCGTGACCGAGACCGGGACCAGGCACCCGGACGACGACTGGGCGGCGCACCCAGACACGGCCAGACCAGAAGTCTACGACGAGTTCCGCGACGAGATCGGCGCGATGGCGGAAATCGCCCGCCGTCACGAGGCCGTGGTCCTGATCGAGGGCGCCGTCGGCAACGTCATCGACACCCCCGCCAAGATCGAGCGCCTGTTCGCCGACGTCCCCTCGCCGTCGCTGGGTCTTCTGATGGACCCGACGAACTATCTGGACGCGACGAACCTGGACGACCAGGCGAAGCTCATCGAAGATTTGTTCGCTCCGGCGATCGAGCGCCGCGTTCGCGTCGCGCACGCGAAGGATGTGCGCCGGGTGGGCCCGGACGGCGAGCGGCGCGAGCGCCACAATCACTTGCCGGTCCCGGACGGCGGCGCGGAGTGGCCGGCCGCGGGGCTTGGCGAGATGGATTACGACCTCTACCTCCGGTTGCTCGGCCGTCGGCACGGCGACATCGCCCTGATCCTGGAGCACATCGAAGAGGCCGATGTGCCCCGGGCGAAACGCTTCGTCGAGGATCGCCTGACCGCCCAAGGGTAGGAACCATGAACCTGACGAGCGTGATCGACACGGTGATCGCCGCCGGCCGGCCGTGGTCCGGCGTGGTGCGCGCACGCCAGACGCTCCGCATCGTCGACCTGGAAGGGCGCCAGGGCGTCGATTTCCTGTGCTACGCCGCGGCCAACTCGGAGGAGCGCTACAACGCCGCCAACACGCTGAAGAAGGCGGGAACGCTCAGGATCACCACCGGGCACACGCTCTACTCGGACGCGGCGCGGCCGATGTTCACCATCGTCGCCGACAGCTACGGGCTCCACGACACCATCGCCGGGTGTTGCAGCGCGCCGTCGAACCGCCTGCTCTACGGGGTCGAGAACGCCCCGGGCTGCCGCGAAAACTTCCTGGCCGAGCTCGCGCGCCACGGGCTCGGGCGCAAGGACATCGTCGCCAACGTCAACTTCTTCTGCGACGTGCCCGTTCACGCCGACGCCCGGCTCGACGACTTGACCTTCCGCCCGGCGACCAGCCGGCCCGGCGACCGCGTCGACCTCAGGGCCGAGATGGACTGTCTCGCGGTGGTGTCGAACTGCCCGCAGGTCAACAACCCGTGCACGGCGGGCCGGCCGACTCCGATCCGGGTCGTGGTCCTCGAAGCCGGCGACTAGAGCAACATCCGATCAATTGGAACCGCGATGGTTCCAATTGATCGCATAAAGTTGCTCTAGATCCAACGGTATAGAGCAGCTTTACCCGATCGGTGAATCGCCACAGGCGATTCAATCCGATCGGGTGCTGCTCTAGACGCCGTCGCGGGCGGTCCGGCAGGTCCATTCGCGGCTGAACACCCTGGTCTCGCCCTCGTAGGCGTCGAGTTCCGCGGTCATGTGGAACATCGTCGCGTCCGACCACATGCGGGCGCGCGCGACGATGCGCACGCGCCAGTCGCCGCGCGCCATGGTGTAGACGTGGTCGATCTCGTGGCGGGCCGAGAGCGGGTCGTCGGGGCGGATCACGAACCTGCGGTCGATGGCGTGGCCCAGCGCCAGGTCGATGTCGTCGATCCGCGTTTCGCCCGCGCCATGGAACAGCCCGCCGTCGCTCGTCATGCGGTAGGTGACGGCGCCGGTCACCAGGTCGCGGGTCACGGTTCGCGCGTAGAATCCGGGACGCAGCGCCGTGACCTTCAGCGGCGGCGCGCACTCGGGCGGATCGAACGGGCGGAGTCGCGCATCGGCGGGCATCGTCGGGCGCACCGGCAGGCGGACGGTCGAGGCACCGGCGTGGAGCGTGATCGCGGTCGGCTCGGCCGCGGGCCAGACCAGCGGCCAGTACGCGGTCGAGACGGCGATGCGCAGCCTGTGCCCCGACGCGAATTCGTGGGCCGCGTCGTGCAGCGTGACCGTGACGCGCGTGCGCTTGCGCGGGCGCAGCGGCACAGCGGTCTCGTGGCCGTTGCGGTGGGTCAGGTTGAGCACGCCGTAGCTCACGCGCGCGCTCGCGCCGTCGAGCGCCACGTCCTCGAGGCGGACGGCGACGAGCCCGGTCGGCCGGTCCGCGGCGAGCTCGAGGGTCGCGACCGGCGCCCCCAGGATGGCGAGCGGCACCTTGAGAGGCTCGCCGTCGAAGCACAGGCTGCCGGCATCGTCGTCGCGCTGGTCGCCCGGCAGGTCGCCGGCGATGCCGAAGCTCGCGAAATCGCCCGCGGCAAGCCCGACGGTCTGGGGCGAGCGGTGAACCAGGGCGCGGGCCGGTCCCGCCGTGGCACCGAGCCCATCGGCGTTGAGGTGGAGCGTCATGGGCTTGACGTTGGGGCTCGGCCACGAGGCTTCGGCGATCCAGCGCCCAGGCATTTCGGTTCGGTCGGTCAGCGGCGCGTGGCTGGCCTGCTGCCAGACGCGCAGCATCGGCTCGTCCGCCGTGGCGTCGGGCGCTCCCTTCAGCCAGCGGTCCCACCACCGCCGGCATTCCTGCAGGAAGCCGATGGCCGGGGCCGGCACGCCGTCCTGCGGATAGAGGTGCGCCCAGGGTCCGATCAGCCCCTTGCGCGGCACCTTGAGCCCGGCCATCAGGCGCGGCACCGGGTCGGAGTAACCGTCCGCCCAGCCGCCCACGGCGAACACCGGGCATTGGATGGCGTCCCAGTCCTCGTTGACCGAACCGTGCTTCCAGTAGGCGTCGCGGGTCTGGTGGCGCAGCCATTCGTCGGGCAGGAACGGCCCGGCCTCGAGCCGTTCGAGCCACTGGGCGCGCCAGCCGTCGCCGACCAGCTCAGGGTCCGGCGGCCGGGCGCTGAACACGAGCATCACCGTGCCCCAGCCCAGATTGTCGTTGAGCAGGCAACCGCCCATGAAGTGGATGTCGTCGGCGTAACGGTCGTCGGTCGACATCACCGTGATGATCGCCGCGAGCGCGGGCGGCCGGAGCGCGGCGACCTGAAGCGAATTGAACCCGCCCCACGACTTGCCCATCATGCCGACCTTGCCGGTGCACCACGGCTGCGCCGCCAGCCAGGCGATGACCTCGACCGCGTCCTCGTGCTCCTGGTGCGTGTACTCGTCGAGCATGATGCCGTCGGATTCGCCCGAACCGCGCATGTCCACGCGCACCGCGGCATAGCCGTGGCCGGCGAACCACGGGTGCATGGCCTGGTCGCGGGCGCGCATGTAGTCGCGCTTACGGTAGGGGATGTATTCGAGGATCGCCGGCACCGGGTTGGACTCAGCGTCCTCCGGCAGCCACATGCGCGCGGCCAAACGCGCGCCGTCGGACATGGGGATCCAGATGTTCTCCTCGTGGCGCACCCGGCGCGGGGTGTCGGTGACGATCCTCATGGCGGCCTCCGTCGCGGTTCACCAGGGTAGCAGGCGGCGCGGCGCCTTGACGAGATCGCCGCCGTGGCGCACACACCGCCCGGTCATCGGGGAGCAGGGCCATGGACCATCGACTCGAGCTGGCGCCGGAGGCGATGCGCGCGTTCGGCCACGCCGTGGTCGACGCCATCGTCGATCGGCTCGCGTGCCAGGCCGAGGTGCGGGTGACGACCCGGGCTTCGCGCCCGGCGCTCGACGCCCGGTTCTGGCAAGACCCGCCCGCCGGGCCCGGCGAGCCCGCCGCCGTGCTCGCCCGGGTGCTTGACGACGTGCTCGGCAACTGCATGGTGCCGAGCCACCCGCGATTCTTCGCCTTCGTGCCGGGGCCGTCGAACTTCGTCGGCGCCATGGCCGACGCGCTCGCGGCGGGGTTCAACGTCTTCGCCGGCACCTGGTTCGAAAGTTCGGGCGCGGCGGAGGTCGAGCTCGTGACGATCGATTGGCTGCGCCAGGCGTTCGGCATGCCCGAGGGGGCGGGCGGGCTGTTCGTCAGCGGCGGCTCGATCGCCAACCTGACCGCGCTCGCGTGCGCCCGACACATGCGCCTCGACGACCAGGTGGCGGGCGCCGTCGCCTACGGCTCCGAGCTGACCCACCGCTCGATCGACAAGGCGCTGCGCGTGCTCGGCTTCCGCCCGACCCAGTTCCGGCGTCTGCCCGCCGACGGCGACGGTCGTCTGGCGCCCGACGCGGTACGTCGGGCGGTGGCGACCGACCGGGCGGCGGGGCTCAATCCGTTCCTGATCGTCGCCAACGCCGGCACCACCAACACCGGCGCCGTCGATCCGCTGGCCGAGCTCGCGCGACTCGCCCACGACCAGGGGCTGTGGCTGCACGTCGACGGCGCCTACGGCGCGGCGGCGGCGCTGACCGCGCGCGGCAAGGCCGTGCTCGACGGGCTGGGCGGCGCCCACTCGGTCGTGGTCGATCCGCACAAGTGGCTGTTCCAGCCCTACGAGATCGGCGCCGTGCTGGTGCGCGACATGACGTGGCTGCGCCGCGCGTTCACCATGGACGCGGACTATATGCAGGACACCGGCGCCGGCCAGGGCGAAATCAACTTCTGCGACCACGGGCTCCAGCTCACGCGCGGGTTTCGCGCGCTCAAGCTGTGGCTGACCATCCAGGTGTTCGGCATGGACGCGCTCTGCGCCGCGATCGACCGTGGCATCGATCTGGCCGAGCACGCCGGTCGGCTGCTCGAAGCGCATCCGCGCTTCGAGGTGATGACGAAGCCGTCGCTCGGCGTCGTGACGTTCCGCTATCTGCCCAAGGCGGGGCCCAAGGCGGCGGACGCGATCAACCGCGACCTGGTCGGCGCCATGATCGAGGACGGGTTTCTGCTCGCCACCTCGACGACGGTCGGCGGGCATACGGTGCTCCGCTTCTGCACCATCAACCCGCGCACGACCGAGGCGGACATGGCGGCGGCGATCGAGCGCATCGCCCGCCTCGGCGCGGAACTCGAACGCGGCGCCTAGGACGGCGTGCGCTATACTCGGCCGTCACGACCGCTGAGCGCCATGACACCCGACCGACCCCACACGTTCTTCTGCATCGACGGTCACACCTGCGGCAACCCGGTACGCCTGGTCGCCGGCGGCGGGCCGGCGCTCGCGGGCCGGACCATGAGCGAGAAGCGCCAGGACTTCCTGGCCCGCTTCGATTGGATCCGCCGCGCGCTCATGTTCGAGCCGCGCGGTCACGACATGATGTCGGGCGCGATACTCTATCCGCCGCTGACCGAGGGCTGCGACGTAGCCATCCTGTTCATCGAGACCTCGGGCTGCCTGCCCATGTGCGGCCACGGCACCATCGGCACGGTCACCGCGGCGCTCGAGCATGGCCTGGTGACCCCGCGCGAGGACGGGACCTTGAGGCTGGATGCGCCCGCGGGCGTGGTCACCGCCAGCTACCAGCGCAACGGCCGGTTCGTCGACAGCGTGCGCATCGCCAACGTGCCGAGCTTCCTGGCCGCCGAAGCCGTGCGCATCGATTGCCCGGGGCTCGGCGAGCTCGTCCTCGACGTGGCGTATGGCGGCAATTTCTACGCCATCGTCGAGCCGCAGCCGAACTACGCCGGGCTCGACGCCCTCTCGGCCGGGGATATCGTGCGGCTGAGCCCCGGGTTGCGCCAAGCCGTCAACGCGGCGATCGAGGCGGTGCATCCCGACGATGCGACGATCCGGGGCGTCAGCCACGTCATGTGGACCGGCGCGCCGCGCGATGCCAAGGCGCACGGGCGCAACGCCGTGTTCTATGGCGACAAGGCGATCGACCGCAGCCCGTGCGGCACCGGAACCTCGGCGCGCATGGCCCAGCTCGCGGCCAAGGGAAAGCTTCGCGTCGGCGACGAGTTCATCCACGAGAGCATCATCGGCAGCCTGTTCCACGGCCGGGTCGAGGCGGCGGCGACCGTGGGCAACCGGCCGGCGATCCGGCCCTCGGTCGCCGGCTGGGCGCGGGTGACCGGGCTCAACACGATCACGGTCGATCCGCGCGATCCGTTCGCGCTCGGCTTCCAGGTCCAGTAACGACGCGAATTCCTCGTGGACTCGGCCGTCGGGCGCGATCAAGATCGGTTCAATTCGCATACAAGTTTTTTGATCGCCGTTGGAGGGGCACCATGGCGAAATCCAAACTGGGACGTTCGCCGCGGACGCGCTCGGCCGCCGCCCACGGCGCGCGTCCCAAGTTGCTGGCCGAGGAAGTCGCCAACGCCCTGGTCGAGAAGACGGCGCGCGGCGTGTTCGAGCCCGGTCAGCGCCTGATCGAGACCGACGTGGCGGCGGCGCTGGGCGTCAGCCGGCTGCCGCTGCGCGAGGCGCTCAAGGCGCTCGAATCCCAGGGCGTGGTCACCAGCACGCCACACCGCGGCACGCGCTTGATGCCGGTTGACGCCGAGCGGCTCATCCAGATCAACGAGGTGCGCCGGGCGCTCGAGACGCAGGCGCTGGAGTGCGCGTTCCCCCGCTGGCGCGAGGACAAGGCGCGGTTCAAGCCGCTCGACCGCGTGCTCGCCACCATGGCGCGGGCGGCGAAACGCCGCGACCGCTTCGCCATGGCGATCTGCGACGTGCGGTTTCACCACGAGCTGTGCGTCGCCTCGGGCAACCCGGTGCTCGCCACGCTGTGGAACGCGCTGCGCCGCCAACTCATCATCGTCTTCGGGCTGCCGTGGCTCGGCAATCCGGACTGCGACAACTATTACCAGGAGCACGTGCGCCTGCGCCGGGCGCTCGGCGGGCCGAGCCTGGCCAAGGCGCGCCGCGCGCTGGTCCAGCACATCGAGAGCGGCTGGCGCGTGACGCGCCTGGCGCGCCGCACGCCATGACCCCAGGCGCCGTGACCTTGTCGCCCGTCGAGATGCTGGCTCGCCTGGTCGGCTTCGACACCACCAGCCGGGGCTCGAACCTGGCGCTCATCGAGTTCGTGGTCGACTACCTGGGCCAACACGGCGTCGAGGCGGTGTTGACGCGGGACGACGACGGGCGCAAGGCCAACCTGTTCGCGACTCTCGGGCCGGCGCGCGACGGCGGCGTCGTGCTGTCGGGGCACACCGACGTGGTTCCGGTCGACGGCCAGGCCTGGTCGAGCGATCCGTTCGTCGTCGTCGAGCGGGACGGCCGGCTCTACGGCCGCGGCACCTGCGACATGAAGGGGTTTCTCGCCACCGCGCTCGCGCTCGTGCCCGACATATTGAAGCGCCGGCCGAAGGTGCCGATCCACCTGGCGCTGTCCTACGACGAGGAGGTCGGGTGTCTCGGCGTCGGCCGGCTCATCGCCCAGGCGATCGACGCCGGCGTCAAGCCCGCCGCCGTCATCGTCGGTGAACCGACCGAGATGAAGGTGGTCGACGCGCACAAGGGCATCTATGCCTTCCGCACCACGGTGACCGGGCGCGAGGCCCATTCCTCGCTCACCGACAAGGGCGTCAACGCCATCATGGCCGCGGCCGATCTCATCGGATGTCTCGGCCGGCTGGCGGACGAGATGGCGTCGCGCGCCGACCCGGACTCCGGGTTCGACCCGGCGTACACGACGGTTCACGTCGGCACCATCGAGGGCGGCACCGCGCTCAACATCGTGCCGCTGCGCTGCGCCTTCCGCTGGGAATACCGTCTGCTGCCCGGCGCCGACCCCGACGAGGTGCCGCGCCGCTTCGCCGCCTATTGCGACGAGCGGCGGGCGGCGCTCAAAGGGCGCGCGCGCGAGGCCGACATCGTGACCGAGCCGCAGATGAGCGTGCCGGGCCTCGAACCGGAGCCCGGATCGGCGGCGGAACGCCTTGTGTTCGCGCTCGCCGGCAGCAACCGCACCCACAAGGCGGCCTTCGGCACCGAGGCCGGCTTGTTCCAGCGGGCCGGCATGGCCGCGGTCGTGTGCGGCCCGGGCAGCGTCGCCCAGGCCCACAAGCCCGACGAGTTCGTCGCCCGCGCCCAGATCGAGGCCTGCGAGGCGTTCCTGCGCCGCCTGATCGATCACGTGGCCTAGCTCGCCGGCACCGCGCGCCCGTGGTATAGGCGCGCGGGGATTCGAGCCATGTTCGCCACCGACCTGACGGCGCGCCAGCGCCGCGCGGCACTCGTCGCCCTGATCGCCGGCGCGTTCGTCGCCGGCATCGGGTTCGGCGCGCTGCACCCGCTGATCGCGCTGCTGCTCGACGAACGCGGGGTGGGCGACGCGCTGATCGGCGTCAACGCCGCGCTGGTCAACGCGGCGATCCTCGTCGGCGGACCGTTCGTGCCGCGCATCGCCCGGCGGCTCGGCGCCTTCCGTGCGCTCCTCCTGGTCACCGTCGTGGACGTGGTGCTGCTCCTGCTCTACCCGAGCTTCGGGGCCTACTGGGCGTGGTGCGTCTATCGGTTTCTCGGCGGGCTGATCGGAGTGATCTGGTGGGTCATCACCGAGAGCTGGATCAACCTCCTGGCAAGGGAAGGTACCCGCACCCGCGTGGTCGGCGCCTACACCGCGGCGCTGTCGCTCGGCTTCGCCGTCGGCCCGTTCGGCGTCGCCGAGCTCGGCATCCATGGCTGGTCGCCCTGGCTCGCGGTGATCGCGACGATGGTCCTGGGCTCGATTCCGGTGCTGGCCGTCGCGCGTGCGCTTCCCGCCGTCGGCCAGGACGAGGACGCGCGCGTGCTTAGCCTGGTGCGCCGGATGCCCGTGATCGTGGTCGTGGCGGTGGCCGCCGGGTTCGCCGATTTCGCGATCGTCGCACTGCTGCCGCTCTACGGGCTCGAGCACGGGCTCGCCGAGGCGAACGCCGCGACCATGCTGAGCGCGTTCACCATGGGCAACGTCATGCTGCAGTTTCCGATCGCCTGGTTCGCCGACAAGGTCTCGCGCCGCGCCGCGCTCATCCTGTGCGCCGGCGGCGCGATCGTGTGCGCCGTGGCGCTGCCCTTCGCCATCGACGATCGGGCCGCGCTGTGGCTGGTGCTGTTCCTGTGGGGCGGCGCGGTGTTCTCGCTCTACATGCTCGCGCTCGGCATGCTCGGGGCGAACTTCAGGCCCGCCGAGATGGTCGCGGCCAACGCCGCGTTTATCGTCGTCTACAACGTGGGCGGCACGCTCGGCCCGATCGGCGCCGGGGTGCTCATGGACGCGTGGGCGCCCGAAGGCCTGCCTGTGCTGGTCGGGCTCGCCAGCCTGGTCATTCTCGGCTTCGCGCTGGCGCGGCGCGGCCGGGCGTAGCAACCTTCGGATGCTGGCGGCTGGGGCACTTGCCCCCTTGCCTTGCCGTGCGGCAGCGCCATTGCGTACCGTCGCCCCTCGCCCGGGGAGGGCGTCGCTCATGCCGCGCGATCCGCGTTACGACATCCTGTTCGAGCCGGTCAAGATCGGACCGGTCACCGCGCCGAACCGCTTTTACCAGGTGCCGCACTGCACCGGCATGGGCATGCGGTTTCCGCGATCGCTCGCCGCCATGCGCGAGGTCAAGGCCGAGGGCGGCTGGGGCGTGGTCTGCACCGAGTACTGCTCGATCCATCCGTCGTCCGACGATAGCCCGTACGCCTTCCTGACCCTGTGGGACGACGACGACGTGCGCGCGGTGGCCCCCATCGCCGAGGCGATCCACCGCCACGGCGCGCTCGCCGGAATCGAGCTCTGGCACGGCGGTGCGCACAGCGCCAACCGCTGGAGCCGGCTGCCGCTGATGGCGCCGGGGCCGGCCATGTCCCACTACGGCTCGCCCATGCAGGCCCGCGCCATGGACAGGGCGGACATCCGCGCGCTCAGGCGCTGGCACCTCGACGCCGCCCGGCGCGCCCGGCGCGCCGGCTTCGACATCGTCTACGTCTACGCCGGCCACGGGTATCTGCCGTTCCAGTTCCTGGGCCGGCGCACCAACCCGCGCACCGACGACTACGGCGGCGAACTGGCCAACCGGGTGCGGCTGACGCGCGAACTGATCGAGGAAACCAAGGCGGCGATCGGCGAGCGCTGCGCCGTGGCGCTGCGCCTCGCGCTCGACGAGCTGCTCGGCCCCGAGGGCCTGACCAGCGACGGCGAGGCGCGCGACATCGTGGCGCTGCTGGCGGAGTTGCCGGACCTCTGGGACGTCAACGTCAGCGACCCCGCCAACGACTCGATGAGCTCGCGCTTTGCCCCCGAAGGCTGGCAGGAACCCCACGTCGCCTGGGTCAAGGGCCTGACGACCAAGCCGGTGGTGGGCGTCGGACGGTTCACCTCGCCGGACACCATGGCCGACCAGGTGCGCCGCGGCGTCCTCGACCTGATCGGCGCCGCCCGGCCCTCGATCGCCGACCCGTTCCTGCCCCGCAAGGTGGACGAAGGCCGCGCCGCCGACATCCGCGAGTGCATCGGCTGCAACGTCTGCCGCGCCGCCAACAACGAGGGCGTGCCGCTGCGCTGCACCCAGAACCCGACCATGGGCGAGGAATGGCGGCGCGGCTGGCACCCGGAGCGCATCGCGCCCAAGGGTTCGGACGCATCCGTGCTGGTCGTCGGCGCTGGGCCGGCGGGGCTCGAGGCCGCGCGCGCGCTGGGCGAGCGCGGCTACCGGGTACTGCTCGCCGAGGCCGAACGCGAAGCGGGTGGCCGGGTCAGCCGCGAATCCCGGCTGCCCGGCCTTGCCGCGTGGGCGCGCGTGCGCGATTGGCGCGTCGGCCAGATCGCCAAGCTTGCCAACGTCGAGCTCTACCCGGGCAGCCGCATGACCGCCGCCGACGCGCTCGGCGCGGGCTGCGACCACATCGCCGTGGCGACCGGGGCGAGGTGGCGGCGCGACGGCCTCGGGCGTCACGCCGAGCAAGGCGTGCCGATCGATCCGGACATGCGGTTGCTCACGCCCGATGACGTGCTCGCCGGCGTCCGCCCCGAAGGCCGGGTCGTCATCGTCGACGACGACCCCTACTACATGGGCGGGGCCATCGCCGAGGCGCTCCGCCGCGCCGGCAACGACGTGGTCCTGGTCACGCCCAACCCGGTCGTCGGCCCGTGGAGCGCCATGACCGACGAGCAGGACCGCATCCAGGCCGCGCTCGTCGCCCAGGGGGTGCACATCGTTTGCGGGCGTCGGCTCGTCGCCGTCGCGGCCGATGGCATAGTCACCGCCGGCGTCTACGGCGAGGGCGAACAACGGGTCGCGGCGGACGCGGTGGTGCTGGTTACGATGCGCCAGCCCGACGACGCGCTCTACCATGAGCTCAATGAACCGGCGGCGCTCGAACGGGCAGGGGTGCGCTCCCTCGTCTGCATCGGCGATTGCCTGGCGCCCGGCACCATCGACATGGCGGTCCACGCCGGCCACGCCTACGCGCGCGAACTCGACGCCCCGGCGCCCGTGCTCCGTCGCGAGCGGGTGCCGGCCTGAGCGGACCTCAGGCCGCGCGATCCGGGCGGTTCTTGGCCTTGAGGCTCAGGTACTGGAGCGCGAGCGAGGCCCCGGCGAGCGCGGTGATCTCGGCCACGTCGTAAGCGGGCGCGACCTCGACCAGGTCCATGCCGACGAAGGCTATGCCGTCGAGCCGGGCCAGGATGTCGAGCGCCTGATAGGTCGAGAGCCCGCCGCACACCGGCGTGCCCGTGCCCGGGGCGAACGCCGGGTCCAGGCAGTCGATGTCGAAGCTGAGGTACGCCTTGGCGTCGCCGACCACCCGGCGGATCTCGGCGGCGACGCCATCGGCGCCGAGCCGCGCCACGGCGGCCGGATCGAGAATGGTGAAGCCGTGGCTCTCGGGGTTGTGGGTGCGGATGCCGGTCTGCACCGAGCGCGCCGGGTCGATCAGCCCCTCGTTCATGGCGTGAAAGAACATAGTGCCGTGGTTGTAAAGCTCGTCGCGCCAGGTGTCCGAGTGGGCGTCGAAGTGGACCAGCGCGAGCTTGCCGTGGCGCCTGGCGTGGGCGCGCAGCAGCGGCAGGGACACGTAATGGTCGCCGCCGAGCGCGAGCACCGAGGCGCCGGCGCCGATGATGGCGCCGGCCGCCGCCTCGACCTCCCGCATCATGTCGTCGACGTAGCCTACGTCGAAGGCCACGTCGCCGTAATCGACGATGGAAAGCCGGTCGCGCGCGTCGAAATCCCACGGGTGCTGCGGGCCCCAGGCCATTTGGGCCGAGGCCTGGCGCACGCCGCGCGGGCCGAAGCGCGCGCCCGGCCGGTTGGTCGTGCCGAGGTCGTAGGGCACGCCGAGCACCGCCACGTCGACGCCGGCCAGATCGCGGCTGTAGCGGGTGCGCAGGAAGCTGGTGGCGCCGGCGTAGGGCACCTCGACGCGGGCGCCGTAGGGCGCCCGGGCGAGAAACGCGTGGTCGCTGCCGTGGCGGGTCATCTTCCTCCCTCAGAGCAAATAGTCGGCGAGATGGCGGCGGATGCCGGCGTCGAGTTCGCGGTCGAGCGATTGAATCGCCTCCTCGGTCAGCCTGTGCAGCGCGCCGTCGCGCTCCTCCAGCGTCGCGTCCTCGGCGATGGTGATCGAAGCGGCCGCGCTGGCCCGGATATGGGCCTCGATGTAACGGCCGTCGGCGCCGACGATCTCGATCATCAGGTCGAGCGCCACGTCGTAGCGCTCGTCCTGCTCGTCGGTGAAGAACCCGGTCACGCCGCCCCCTGTCGCCAGCGCCTGCCGCGTGGCGCTGGCGTCGATCAGCGTGGCGCGCGCGGTGCGGCCGGTGCCCGCGGCGGCGAGCCGGTCCTCGACCCAGCGCCGGGCCACGCTGGCCGGCGTGACGGGGAACAGGCCTTCGACGTGCGGCGGTTCGAGCGGCGCGACGAACCGATCCACGTACTCGATCGCGGCCACGTCGAGCCTGAACGGCGGCAGATGGCTGAACGTGACCTCGGCCACAATGAGCGGCGACGGCGAGCTCTGGCACGCGCCGAGCGCGATGAGCCCGAGCACGGCGGCCCGGCGGGTCGCCTCAGGCATGAGCGGCGCGCGGCACTTCGGCCTCGAGGAAGCTCTCGGTGCGGTTGCAGAACTGGCAGGTGACATGGATCTTCCCATCGATGGTGAGCTCGCCAAGCTCGGCCTCGGGCAACGCCATCAGCACGTTCTCGGCGCGCTCGCGCGAGCAGCGGCAGCCGAACGCGAGCGGACGCGGCCGGAACACGCGCACGCCATCCTCGTGATAGAGGCGCCACAGCACCCGTTCGGGCGCGCAACCGGCGTCGAGCAGCTCGCTATCCGTGATGCTCGCGGCGAAGGCGAGGGCGCGGCGCCAGGACTCCTCGGGATCGTCGCCGTCGGGAACCCGGCCGCCGGTCTCGGGCTCCTTCTGCAGCATCAAGGCGCCGGCGCGCCAGCGCCCGTCCGGATCGCGCCCTGCCGCGAGCTTGACGATGGCGTCGTACTGCTCGGAGCTGCGGAAATAGTGGTGCGCGCAGTCGGCGAGCGTGCCGCCGACGAGCTCGACCAGCCCCTGGTAACGTTCGGTGTCGGGGCCCTGGTCGACCGTGAACGCCAGCACGCCCGCGCCGAGCAGCCGGGGCACCGGCGCCGCCTTGTCGTCATCGAGCCGGGCCACGCGCGCCTCGTCGAACGCGGCGTAGCCGCGCATCTGGCCGCCAGTGACGTAGTCGGCGACCAGCAGCCGGAGCGCGCCGTCGCCCTTGACCTGGAAGCTGAGCACGCCATCGAACTTGAGCGCTCCGGCCACGCTCGCGGTCAACGCGAGCGTTTCGCCCAGGAGGCGCGAGACGGGTTCGGGGTAGTCATGCTGCGCCAGCACCGTGTCCACTGTCCGCCCCAGACGCACCAGGCGGCCGAGCGCCGCCAGGGCCTCGACCCGGAACGGCTGGATCAGGTCGTCGGTGCGTTCATACACCACGCCAGGATACCCTTCTGGGCGTGCAGCCGGTTCTCGGCCTCGTCCCACACCACCGAGGCCGGGCCGTCGACGACCTCGGCCGTCGCCTCCTGGCCGCGGTAGACAGGCAGGCAGTGCATGAACACGGCGTCGGGCCGCGCCAGCGCCATGACCCCCTGGTCGATGCGGTAGGGCTCCAGCAGTTCGCGCTTGCCCGCGGTGCGCGTGTCGCTCATCGAGACCCAGGTGTCGGTGACGACGCAATCCGCGCCGGCGACGGCGCGGCGGACGTCGTCGGTCACGCTGACGCGGCCCTGGTGCGTGGCTGCCCAGTCGAGCACGGTCTGGTCCGGGCGGTAGTCCGCCGGGCAGGCGATCGCCAGCTCGAAGTCGAAGCGCACCGCGGCGTGGATCCAAGACGCCGCCATGTTGTTGCCGTCGCCGACCCACGCCACCCGCTTGCCCCGGATCGGGCCGCGCTGCTCCTCGAACGTCATGACGTCGGCCATGAGCTGGCACGGGTGCGTGCGATCGGTCAGGCCGTTGATCACCGGCACGGTCGCGTGCGCCGCCAGGTCCAGAAGCTTGGCGTGGTCCTGGGTGCGGATCATGATCGCGTCGACGTAGCGCGACAGCACGCGCGCGGTGTCCGCGATCGATTCGCCGTGGCCGAGCTGCATATCTACCGGGCTCAGCATGACCGTGTGGCCGCCGAGCTGGCGCATGCCGACCTCGAAGGAGACGCGGGTGCGCGTCGACGGCTTTTCGAAGATGAGCGCCAGCGACTTGCCGGCCAGCGGCTCCTCGCGCCAGCCCTGCTTCTGGCGCGCCTTGCGCCGCGCCGCGTCGTCCAGGATGCCGCGCAGCGTCGGCGCGTCGAGCACGTCGAGATCGAGGAAGTGGCGGAGCGTCATGGGCCGAGGCTCGCGCAGGCGTCGTCGAGGATGGCGAGCGCCTCGTCGATGTGCGCGTCCTCGACGATCAACGGCGGCACGAAGCGCACCACGTTCTCCCCGGCGCCGACGGTCAAGAGCCCGCGCGCGCGCAGCGCGCCGATCAGGTCGTTCTGCGGCACGATGCAGCGCACGCCCCGCAGCAGGCCCTGGCCGCGCGCCTCGGCCAGCACCTTGGGGTGGCGGGTAACCGCCCGGCGCAACCCGGCGTGCAGCCGCTCGCCCGCCGCCCCGACGCGGGCCATGAAGCCGTCGGCGAGCATGACGTCGAGCACGGCGTTGGCGACCGCGCAGGCGAGCGGGTTGCCGCCGAAGGTCGAGCCGTGGGTTCCCGCCGTCATGCCCTGGGCCGCCTTGGCGGTGGCCAGGCACGCGCCGATCGGCATGCCGCCGCCCAGCGCCTTGGCGGTCGCCATGACGTCGGGCTTGACGTCGGCGTGCTCGTGGGCGAACAGGCGCCCGGTGCGGCCCATGCCGGTCTGCACTTCGTCGAGGAAAAGCAACAGGCCGAACTCGTCCGCGGTCTGGCGCAGCGCGCGCAGGAAGTGGGGGTCGCACGGGCGCACGCCGCCCTCGCCCTGCACCGGCTCGACCAGGATCGCGGCCGTGCGCTCGGTGATCGCGGCGCGCAGCGCGTTGGTGTCGCCGAACGGCACCTGGTCGAAGCCGTCGGGCAGCGGCTCGAAGCCGGCGATGTGCTTGGCTTGGCGTCCGGCCGCGATGGTGGCCAGCGTGCGGCCGTGGAACGCGCCCTCGAAGGTAATGACCCGGTAGCGGTCCGGGTTGCCGGTCGTGTCGTGGTACTTGCGCACCAGCTTGAGCCCGCACTCGATCGCCTCGGCGCCCGAGTTCTGGAAGAACACCTGGTCGGCGAAGCTGTTGGCGACCAGCCGCTCGGCCAGGCGTTCCTGCTCGGGGATGCGGTAGAGGTTCGAGACGTGCCACAGCTTGCCCGCCTGCATGGTCAGGGCGGCGACCAGGTGCGGGTGGGCGTGGCCGAGCCCGGTGACGGCGATGCCGCTGGCGAAATCGAGATAGCGTCGCCCGTCGGTGGCGATCAGGTGGACGCCCTCGCCGCGCTCGAAGGCCAGATCGACACGCGCGTACGTCGGCATCAAAGCGGGAGAAACGGTCATGGACATCCGACCTTCGGTTCGGCCCCAACGCCGGTCTGCGGAAAGCGGGAGACTATCGGGGCGTCGCCGGACCCTGTCAACGCCGGCCGAAGTTGACGTGCGCCACTCGTCGCGATCTGATGGGCCACAAGCAACGAACGGGAAGCGGTCGATGAGGCAGTTCCGCGTCGGAGCGCTGAGCGTCGGGCGCATCGTCGAGTCCGAGGCACCGTTCCTCGAGCCCGTTGAAATGTTCGCCGAGGCGACCGAAACGGCGCTCGCGCCCTATCGCTCTTGGCTCGAACCGCGCGCGCTTTGTCCGGTCACCGGCAAATTGATACTGCCGATCCAGACCTACGTGGTGGAAACCAGCCATCACCGCATCCTTCTCGACACCTGCGTCGGCAATGACAAGTCCGTCGAGTGGCATCCGCCCTGGCACCGAAAACAGGGCGGCAGCTATCTGACGGATCTCGCCACATTCGGCCTCGCGCCGGAGGACATCGATGTCGTCCTCTGCACCCACCTCCATGTCGATCACTGCGGCTGGCATACGCGCCTAGCGGATGGCCGCTGGGTTCCGACCTTCCCCAACGCCCGATATGTCTTCGCGCGACGCGAGTACGATGCGTCGGCCGAGAGCGCCCGTACCGAACGTAATTCGACGTTCGAGGACAACGTCGTCCCGGTCATGGAGGCCGGGCTCGGCGAGCTCGTCGAAATGGACCACGCCATCGACGACGAGGTCTGGCTCGAACCGACGCCGGGCCATACGCCGGGCCACGTCGCGATCCACCTGGCTTCGCGGGGCGCGCACGCCATCATGTGCGGCGACCTCATGCACTCGCCCGTGCAGTGCGCTCATCCGGAGTGGAACTTCATTTACGATGCCGATCAGGAACTTGCGCGCGCGACCCGCCGCGGCTTACTCGAAGCCAACTGCGAGACCTCCACCCTTGTCATGACCGCGCACTTCCCCTCGCCTTCGGTTGGCTACATCGATCGCTCGGGTGCGGCGTTCCGATTCCGCGACCTTTGAGGGCTTCGTCACGGCTTGAGGTTCCAGCCGGTGGCGAGCAGGCGGTGGGCCAGGGCGAGCAGGGCGATATTGACCGCCACGAGCGCGAGCGCGCCCTGCCAGAGCGGCGCGTCGGAGCCGCCGAGGAAGCCAGCCCGGAAGCCGTCAATCGCGTAGAAGAACGGGTTGGCATGGCTGAGCGCCCGGAACGGCTCGGGCAGCGAAGCGACCGAATAGAAGGTGCCCGACAGGAACACGAGCGGCGTGACCACGAAGTTGGTGATGGCGGCGAGCTGGTCGAACTTCTGGGCCCAGATCGCGGTCACGACCCCGAGCGTCCCCATCATCGCGGCGCCGAGCACGGTGTACGCGAGGACGAGCCCGACATCGGCCGGCGCGATGGACGCGAACGGCCAGACCGCGACGAGCGTCGCCGCCCCGCACACCACCCCGCGTGTGATGCCGCCGGCGACCAGCCCGGCCAGCAGCTCCGCCGGCGCCAGCGGCGGCATCAGGTAATCGACGATGTTGCCCTGGACGCGGGCGATCATCAGCGAGGACGAGGTGTTGGCGAAGCTGTGCTGCAGGATCGCCATCATGACCAGCCCGGGCGCCAGGAACGCGACGAAGGGAACCGCGCCGACCGTACGCCCGCCGCCGCCGAGCGCGAGCGAGAACACGGCCAGGAACAAGAGCGTGGTCGCCATCGGCGCCAGCACGGTCTGGGCCGGAACCTTGAGGAAGCGGCGAACTTCCTTCAGATAGAGGGTCCACAGGCCGAGCCGCGCGACGCGCGTGGCGGCCGGGTCGGGGAGCGCCATGGGGATACGCGATGGCCTTGCGGGCGGACACGGATACCATAGAAGCGCGGGCCATAGAAGCGCGGGACACGGGCGGGCAAGGCGGCTCGTGGCGCTCATTCTGGCGCTGGTCGGCGCCTGCGCGCCGCTCGAACGCCCGGCGGGGCCGCCCGTGACCGAGCCGGCGCTGGCGTCCGATGTCCTGGTCATGGCCGACGGCGCCCGGCTGCCGCTGCGCGTCTGGATGCCGGCGGCCACGCCGCGGGCGGTCGTGCTCGCTATCCACGGCTTCAACGACTACGGCCACGCCTTCGAGAACCCCGGCCTGGCTCTCGCCGGCGCTGGCGTCGCCACTTACGCTTATGACCAGCGCGGCTTCGGCGCCAACCCGGAACCGGGGTTGTGGCCGGAAACCGCCGCGCTCGCCGCCGACGCCCGTCAGGTGTTCGCGCTGGTCGTCGATCGCCACCCCGGCGCGCCCGTCTACGTATTGGGCGAAAGCATGGGCGCGGCCGTGGCGTTGCTCGCGTTCGCGCGGCCCGACGCGCCGAAACCCGCCGGGCTGATCCTGTCGGCGCCGGCGCTGTGGGGCTGGTCGACCCTCAACCCGCTCTATAAGGCGACGTTGTGGCTGGCATCCCACGTTGCGCCGGGGTGGCGGTTCTCGGGCCAGGGGCTCGACATCCAGGCCTCGGACAACATCCCGATGCTCCAGGCGCTCGCCGCCGACCCGCTGTTCATCAAGAAGACGCGGGCGGACGCCATCTGGGGCCTGGTCCACGCCATGGACGACGCGCTCGCGGCCCCGCTGCCGACGGATGTACCCGTTCTCATGCTGTACGGCGCCAACGACCAGGTCATCCCGCCGGGCCCGACCCGGACATTCGCTCGCCGACTGGGTCCGGGCCAGCGCTTCGCCTACTACGCCAACGGCTGGCATATGCTGTTGCGCGATCTCGCGGCGAACGTCGTCATCGCCGACCTGCTCGCCTGGATCGACGATCCCAACGCGCCCCTGCCCTCGGGCGCCGACGGCGCGGCCCGGGCGTTCCTCGGCGGATCGTAGCGCCGCCGGCACGATCGACCCGCGGCTCCTGGTGCTGCATTGCAGCAAGAGGCGTGGCCCGGACGTAACACCCGTTTCCCAAATGCAACGGCCTTCTGGTTTCGAGCGGCCGTTTGTGTTAACCAACATTCGCGCGGCTTCGGACGCCGCGAACTCCCCTGGCCAGAACCAGGACCAGAACCAGGACCAGGAATCGTGCCGCGGTGGGTCGGGACAAGAGAATCTTAGGACGACTGGCGCAGATTAGGACGACTTGGGCGGCAGCGGTTCGGAACGCCCATCCCTGGTTGGGGACGGCGCAGGAGGCGAGCGTGGGTTCGGGCGGTGAAATCGGGCGGCGTGGCTGGTGCGCCGTGCTGGTGGCGGCGACCCTCGCACTAGCGGGGTGCGCGACCACACCGCCCGCTGGCGAGGAAAGCGCGGCCGAGGACGCCAACGATCCGCTCGAGCCGGTCAACCGCGGCATCTTCGCGTTCAACCGCACGGTCGACGGCCTTGTGCTCAAGCCGGCGGCGCAGATCTATCGCGGTGTCGTGCCTCAGGAAGGGCGCACGATGGTCTACAACGTCCTGGTCAACTGGAGCTCCCCGGTGGTCATCCTCAACGATCTGTTGCAGGGCGACATGGACCGCGCCACCGTGACGATCGGCCGGTTCTTCCTGAACACCGGGTTCGGATTTCTCGGCCTGTTCGACGTCGCCACCGCGTGGGGCGCGGAGCCCGGCCACGAAGAGGACTTCGGCCAGACCCTGGGGTTTTGGGGCTTCGGCGAAGGGCCGTACCTGATGCTGCCGCTGTTCGGGCCGTCGAACCCGCGCGACGCGGTGGGTCTGGTCGTCGACCACTTCACCGACCCGCTGAACTATATAATCCTGGACGAGACGGCGGAGCTCGTTCGTGCGGGCGTCACGGCGGTGGACACGCGCTCGCGCTATCTCGACCAGATCGACGAACTCGAGCGCACTTCGCTCGACTACTACGCCGCGATCCGCAGCCTCTACCGCCAGCGGCGCAGCTCCGATATCCACAATGGCCGGGTCGACGCGGCCTATCTGCCGTCAATCGAGGATTTCGCGGAATAGAGCGTGGCTCGGGGTGAGAAAAACCATGGCGTCGCTGATGACCCGCCGGGTGGCGTTGATGTTGATCGCGGCCGCGGGCTTGGTGCCCGGGCGGGCGCGGGCATCGGGCGCCGGTGACTTCGTCCAACGGCTCGGCGACGACGCGCTCGATCTCCTGGTGCGTCAGCCGGGCAGCGAGCGCGAGCGCGCCGATCGCTTGCGCGTGCTGCTGACCGGACATTTCGACCTGAAGACCATCGCGCGCGCCGTGCTCGGGCCGAACTGGAAGGCGGCCGACGAGACCCAGCGCGCCGACTACCTGATGGCGTTCGAGGACTACGTCGTCGCTACCTATTCGCTCCGCGTCAAGGACTACTCCGGCGAGACCTTCGAGGTGCTGCGCGAAACGCCGGTTGACGATCGGGATACCCTGGTCGCGACCCAGATCCTGCGGCCGAACAAGGCGCCGCTGCTCGTCGACTACCGGGTGCGCGCCAGCAGTGCCGACTACGCCGTCGTGGACGTCATGGTCGAAGGCATCAGCATGCTCACGTCCCAGCGCCAGGAATTCGCCGCGGTCATCCAGCACGATGGGCTCGATGGCCTGATCGCCAAGTTGCGCCAGCGCGCCGACGAGATCCTCGGCGCGCTCTGAGCGCCCGTCAGATCAGCGCGTCGTCGAAGTTCCAGTAAAGCCCGGTGCGCAACGGCGCGAGCGCGTGGTCGTGGCGCTCGCGCAAAAGCGGCTCGGCCGCCGCGTAGCCCGCGCAGGTCCATAGCGCGAGCCCGCCCGGGTCCGGACCGACGGTGCCGACGCGCCGCAACACGAAATCGAGCTTGGCCGCGTCGTGCCGGCCGGCGCGGGCGCGGAAGTGGTCGCCGATCGCCGCGTCGCTGAAGGTCGCGTCGGGGGCGAAGAACTCGACGACGTGGAGCCCGTCGCCCAGGGCCGGCCCGCCGACGACCTCGTCGTAAAGCCCGGCCTCGACGAAGTGGAGCCCCAGTCGGGTCGCCTGGAACGCCGGATCGCGGATGGCCTCGGCGGTGCGGAACGAAGCCTCCCATTCGTCCATGCGCGCGAGCCCCCGATGGCGCCACAGGCAGATGACGCTCGGTCCCGGCGCCAGCCGCTCGGCGCGGCCGAGGTTGGCGATCTTGGCGTCCTCGGTCGAGCTCCAGCCGGCCTGGCGGCCGATGTGCTGGAAGATCTGGATCGGCAGGAACCGGTCGTGCTCGATGTACTCGGCGTAGATCACCGGCGCCTCGCTCGCTGACATGGCCGCCGTCCACCAGCGCGAAGCTGGTCACGGCGGCGCCCCGATCCTATCATCCGCGGCTCATGTCGAGGGAGAACCACCGTGGCGAAGGCGAAGGCGAAGGCGAAGGCTGAGGGAAAGGGTCGCAAGACCAAGCGGATCGACGCGTTCTGGCTGCTCGGGCCCAGCATTCCGGCGTGCGAGGTGGCCAAGGGGCTCGGATTCGAAGCGCTGGTGATGGACATGGAGCACGGCGTCTGGACCCAGGAGCAGGCCGACCAGACCATCGTCGTCGGCCGCGCGATCGGGCTTCAGGTCTGGGCCCGGGTCATGGCGCCGACCCGCATCGCGATCCAGCACGTGCTCGATTCCGGGGGCGACGGCGTCATCATCCCCCACATCGACGGGCTTACCCACGCGCGCGAGGTGACCGGCTACGCCAAGTACCCGCCGTCGGGCACGCGCAGCGTCGGCGGCGGCCGCACCTGGAACTGGGGCGGCCCGTGGCCGGGCTGGTCCGCGGACGAAAACCGGCGGGTCAGATGCTTTCCCATGGTCGAGACCGCCGAGGCGCTGGCCGACGTCGCCGCGATCCTCAAGCTCGCCACGGTCGATGGCGTGTTCGTCGGGCCGTTCGATCTCGGCATGGCGCGTGGGCGCGGCGGCTTCAGCGGCTCGAAGGCAGACCTCGCGGACATCGTCACCGTCGCCAAGGCGTGCGCGCGCGCGGGCAAGCCATGGGGCATGAACCTCTACAGCGACGAACAGTTCGCCTTCGCCGCCAAGTGGGGCGCCGGGCTCGCGTGCATCGGCGACGACGTGAGCGCGATCCAGATCGGCGCCGGGCAGATGCTCGAGGGCATGCGCCGGGCGGCCGGCGCCTGACGCCGGCCGACGACGGCGATGAAAATCGGCTTCGCCAGCGCGCCGCCGCCCGGTGTGGCGCTGGTCCTGGGCGTCGGCAAGGGTGCCCTGCCGCCGTCCAGCGCGGCGCTTGACGCGCGCTACGGCGGTGCCCTGGCGGCGGCGGTCGCCGGGCACTTCACCGGCAAGGCCGGTACCTGGCAGGCGCTCGTGCTCGGCGGCACCCAGCCGGTCGTGCTGGTCGGCCTGGACGGCTATGCCTCGGCCTGGCGCGAAGCCGGCGGCGCGGCGGCGGCGGCGCTCGGC
>CAZGYG010000018.1:0-33255 GCA_964530335.1 uncultured Rhodospirillaceae bacterium
TCCTTCGACGTCGTCATCGTCGGCGGCGGGGTGATCGGCTGCTCGGCCGCGTACCACCTGCTGGCCGACGGCCGGCCGGTCACGGTCGCGGTGATCGAGCGCGACCCGAGCTACGAGTTCGCCTCGACCCCGCGCTCCGCCGGCGGCATCCGCCAGCAGTTCAGCCTGCCCGAGAACGTCCTGATGTCGCAGTATGGGCTCGGCTTCTACCGGCGCTTCGCCGCGACCATGGCGGCCGACGGACATGTTCCCGACGTCGGCCTGCGCCAGGGAGGCTACCTGTTCCTGGCGACCGATAACGGCGCCGCGGACCTGCGCGCCAGCCACGCTACCCAGACGGGCCTCGGCGCGCCGGTCGAGCTGCTGGACCGCGACGCGCTGGCCCGCCGCTTTCCCTCGCTCAATCTCGACGGCATCGCGCTCGGCACGTTCGGGCGCGAGGACGGCTGGATGGACCCCCATGCCATCCTGATGGGCTTCCGGCGCAAGGCCAGGAGCCTGGGCGCCAGCTTCGTCCACGACGAGGCGATCGGATTGGCGCGGGCGGGCGGGCGCGTCTGCGCGGTGACACTCCGCTCCGGTGGCAACTTGGCCGCGGGCACGGTCATCGTCGCGGCGGGCGCCTGGTCGGCCGTGCTGTGCGCAACTGTCGGGATACCGCTGCCGGTCGAACCGGTGCGGCGCATGGCGCACTACTTCGAGATCCGCCAGAAGCTCGAGCCTCTGCCCCTGACCATCGACCCGTCGGGCGCCTACTTCCGGCCCGAAGGCGCGGGATACATCGCCGGCAAGTCGAACCCGGACGAGCCCGCCGGGGTCAACTTCGAGATCGATCCCGCGTGGTTCGACGAGGTTGTGTGGCCCGCCATCGCGGCCCGCGTGCCGGCGTTCGAGGCGCTGAAACCGGGGCGCGCCTGGGCCGGGCTCTACGACCTCAACCGGCTCGACGGGAACCTGATCATCGGCGACTGGCCCGGCGAGATCGCCAACCTGCTCGTCGCCTGCGGGCTGTCGGGACATGGCCTGCAACAGGCCCCCGCGATCGGCCGGGCGCTCGCCGAGCTCGTGCTCGACGGCCGGTTCGTCACCCTCGACCTGTCGCGCCTGTCCTATGCCCGCGTCATGGCCAACCGGCCGCTGCTCGAACGAGGCATCGTATGACCGCGCACCCCATGGTCCGTCCCGAACACCGGCGCTGGGTCGCGCTGTGGCTCGGCGCGTGCGCGGCGCTGGTCGTCGCCATGATCGTGCTTGGCGGGGTCACGCGGCTGACCGAATCGGGGCTCTCGATCGTCGAATGGCGCCCGATCACCGGGGTGGTGCCGCCGTTCGGGGACGAAGCCTGGGCCGAGGCCTTCGCCGCGTATCGGGAATATCCGGAATACCAGGTCGTCAACACCGGCATGACGCTCGCCGAGTTCAAGACGATCTACTGGTACGAGTACGCGCACCGGCTGCTCGGGCGCGCCGTCGGGCTCGTGTTCCTGGTGCCGCTCGTCGTGTTCGCGGCGAAGCGCGCGATCGGCCGGCCACTCGCCTGGCGGCTGGCCGTGATCTTCGTCGCCGGCGGGGCGCAAGGCGCGCTCGGCTGGTACATGGTGGCGAGCGGCCTGGTCGACCGCACCGACGTAAGCCAGTACCGGCTGGCCGCGCACCTGCTGGTCGCGGTCGCGATCTACGGCGCGATCCTGTGGACGCTGCTCGACGTGGTGCGCGCCCGCCCCGGCCCCGCGGCTCCCGCCGGCACGGTCCGCGCGTTGTTGGCGTACCTCGGCCTGGTCGTCGTCACCATCGTCGCCGGAGCGTTCGTCGCCGGCACCGATGCCGGCTTCGCCTACAACACCTTCCCACTCATGGACGGACGGCTGGTGCCGCAGGACCTGTGGCTGCTGGAACCGTGGTGGACCAACCACTTCGAGAACGTGGCGACGGTCCAGTTCCAGCACCGGGTGCTGGCGATCCTCGCCGTCGTCGTCGCCGCGCTGATGTGGCTCGACGTGTGGAAGGGCCGGCTCGCCGTTCGCGTTCAGCACGGCATCGGCGCGATCTTCGCCGCCGCAGTGGGCCAAGGCGCGCTCGGCATCGCCACCCTCGTGCTCGAAGTCCCGATCCCGCTCGCCGCGGCGCACCAGGCGGGCGCCTTGGTGCTTCTCACGACCGCGCTCTGGACGCTGCACACGGCTCGACACGGCTGATTCTGGCCATTCGCCGCCTCAGTCGAGCGCAAGCTCTTGAAAGCCCTACCGATATTGGGTGCTTGGATCAGCCCAACGGCTCGTCGGTCTCCCATCGCTCCTGCGGAGCTTCGGGCAGGCACGCGGCGTAGGTTGGCCTGCCGCCCGAAGCCGAAGGCGTAGGGTGGCCTGCCACCCGAAGCTCCGCAGGAGCGAAGGGTGGTGGAGCTGAGCGGGATCGAACCGCTGACCTCCTCATTGCGAACGAGGCGCTCTCCCAGCTGAGCTACAGCCCCACGCGCGTGGCGCGGACTATGTAAGCGCGCCGTTTCACGTGTCAAGCGAACCCGGTCAGACGCCCGCGGTGCCGGTGCTCCACGCCGGGTAGCCGCCGACGCTCCAGCCGCGCCCGCTCCGCGCGAGCGCGACGATGCGCCCGAAGTTGAGCGCGCCCGGTCCCTCCTCGACCACGGCGAGGCGGTGCCCGGCGCGCGCGAGCCTGGCGCGCACGGCTTCGGGAATGCGCGCGTCGACGAAAGTTTCGTCGCCCTGGCAATGGACACGCGGATGATCGAGCGCGGCCTGCACCGCCATGCCGTGGTCGGCCACGTTCATGAAGGTGTGCAGCACGCCGGTCTGGATGCGGTAGCCGCCCGAGCCGGCGCCGGCGAACACGCCATGCCCGCGCCGCGCAGCCACCAGCGCGGGCGCCGCGAAGATCGGCATCTTGCCCGGCCGGATGCGGTTCGGGTGGTCGGGCCGCGGATCGAAGTTCTGCATGGAGTTGTTGAGGAACACGCCGAGCTCGGGCACGTAGACCAGCGCGCCGAAGCCGTTGGTGATGCTGACCACGGTGGCCGCGACGTTGCCCTGGGCATCGGCCGCCACCATCTGGCTCGTCCCCACCGGACGGCCAAGCGTCGGGCGGCTCTCGATCGTATGCGGCTGGGGCCCCGCCGCGTCGAACGGCCAGGGGTCGCCGGGGGCGACCGGACGCGGCACGACCCGGTTCATGCGGATCAGCCGGCGGCGGCTGTCGGCGAAGGCGCGGCTGGCCAAGCCGGCGACCGGCGCCCGTTCGAACTCCGGGTCGCCGTAGTGGACGATCGAGTCCGTGAAGGCGAGCGCGAGCGCCTCGGCCGCCAAGTGCCGGTAGGCGTAGCTGTCGGCCCCGTGGCGCGCGAGCTCGAAGCCGTCGAGGATGTTGAGCGCCTCGTAGGCCACCTGGTCGTAGCACGCGACCACATCATGGCCGCGGTAGCGAGTCGGTTGCTCCTCGAGGATGCGCGCGCGGTAGCCGGCGATGTCGTCGGCGGTCAGGATGCCGCCGATCCCGGAGACGTAATCGGCGAGGACGCGGGCGACGCGGCCGCCATGGAACCCGGCCGCGCCCTTGGCCGCGATGGCCTCGAGGGTGCGCGCGAGCGCGCGGGTATCGAGCCGATCGCCGCCCGGCGCCCAGTAGGGGATGCGCGGCACCCGGCCGCTGGGCAGCAGCGCGGCGGCGGTGTCGGGAAAGCGGCGGATGTCGGCCTCGCGGTCGGCGATGGTCAACACGTGCTGCCAAGAGAACGGCACGCCCGCCTCGGCCGCGCCGATCGCCGGTTCGAGGATGCGCTTGAGCGGCAGCCGGCCGAACATGGCGTGGGCGTCGCAGAACCCACGCACCGCCCCGGGCACGGCGACGGCCAGCGGTCCCAGCTCCGCCTTGCGCCCCTTGGTGATGGGATGGCCGTAGTAGTGAAACGCCGCCTGATCGTCGATCTCGAACATGTCGGGCCGCGCGGCCTTGGGCGCGCGCGCGTAGTGATCGAAGCTGACGAAGCGCTTGGCCTTGGCCAGCCAAAGGGTAGTGTGGCCGTAGCCGCCGACGCCGCAGCTCGCGGGCTCGACGACGAAGCCGACGAACGCCGCGGCGACCAGCGCATCGACCGCGTTGCCGCCGCGCTTGAGCATCAGCGCGCCCGCTTCGGCCTCGAGCGGATGACCGCCGGCGCACACCGCGCCCGCCTCGAGCGTCGTACGGCTGTAGATCGGCGCGCTCGCCGTCACGGACCTTGCCATGCTCTCCCCCTTTCGCGACGGCGCCTTAGTACCCGAAAATCGCGCGCGTTTCCCGGCTGACCGGCGCATCGCCTTCGGCTAGAGTGCGCCGTTCCGGCGGACGTCGCCGGGGCGGCGAGTGGCGGACGGAACCATGGGCGCAGTGATTTGGCTGATCGACGCGGCCATCGAGATTTACGTGTGGCTGCTGATCGCTCACGTGGTGCTGAGTTGGCTCACCTCGTTCAACGTCATCAACGCGCGCCATGCCGTTATCGCCCAGGTCGGCGGGTTCCTCTACCGCATCACCGACCCGGTGCTGCGCCCGGTGCGCCGGTTCATCCCGAACCTCGGCGGCATCGACATCTCGCCCGTGATCGTCATTCTGCTGCTGTTCTTCGTGCGCAAGCTGCTGTGGGACAATTTCGCCGGCGCGACGATGTAGCGGCCGGGCCGTCGTCGCCGTTCGCGGCGGTCGCCGGCGGGGTGCGCGTGCGCGTCCGGCTGACGCCCAAGGGCGGCGCCGATCGCATCGATGGCGTCGGCCACGATGCCGCCGGTCGCGAGGTTCTGCGTGCCCGGGTCGCCGCCCCGCCCGAAGCGGGCAAGGCGAACGCGGCGCTGCTGCGCCTGATCGCGCGCGCGGCCGGGGTCGCGCCATCGCGGGTCAGCGTGGCGCAGGGCGCCAAGGACCGCACCAAGACGGTGCTGGTCGAGGGCGACCCGGATGTGCTTCTTTCCCGCCTCGCCACGATCATCGAGGGACCTTCATGACCGAAGCAGCGATCATCGACGGCAAGGCGTTCGCGGCCGGCCTGCGCGCCCGCGTCGCCCGCCAGGTCGCCGCGCTCAAGGCCGCGCACGGCATCACGCCCGGCCTGACCGTCATGCTGGTGGGCGAGAACCCGGCGAGCCAGGTCTACATCCGCAACAAGGGCAAGGCGACCGTCGAGGCCGGCATGAAAAGCGACGAGATCCGCCTGCCCGCCACGGCCTCCCACGACACCGTGCTGGCCAAGGTCAAGGAGCTCAATCGCGACCCGTCCGTCCACGGCATCCTGGTCCAACTGCCGCTGCCCCGGCAGGTCGATTCGGCCGCGATCATCAACGCGATCGAACCGGCCAAGGACGTCGACGGCTTCCACGTCATCAACGCCGGCCGGCTGGCGACCGGCCAGGAGGCGATGGTGCCGTGCACACCGCTGGGCTGCCTGCTCATTCTCAAGGACCGGCTCGGCGACCTCGCGGGGCGCGAGGCGGTGGTGGTCGGGCGCTCGAACATCGTCGGCAAGCCGATGGCGCAGCTTCTTATCAAGGAGAGCTGCACCGTCACCGTCGCCCATTCCAAGACCCGCGACCTGCCCGGCGTGTGCCGCCGCGCCGAGATCCTGATCGCCGCGGTCGGCAAGCCGGAGATGATCAAGGGCGATTGGATCCGTTCGGGCGCCACGGTGATCGACGTCGGCATCAACCGGATCGAGGGCGACGGCAAGGCCCGCCTGGTCGGCGACGTGGATTTCGCCGCGGCGGTCAAGGTCGCCGGCGCGATCACGCCGGTGCCGGGCGGCGTCGGGCCCATGACCATCGCGTGTCTGCTGATCAACACGGTAACCGCCGCGTGCCGCCAGGCCGGCGTTCCCGTGCCGGAGGTGTAGGATGGCGGCGCCATGACCGCGCTCGTCCTCGCCGTGCTCGCCTTCGTCGGCAGCCACGTGGTGCTGGCCAACCCGCCGGCGCGGGACGCCATCGTCGCTCGCTTCGGCGAAGGGGCGTTCCTCGCGCTCTACGCCGTCGTCGCGGCGGCGACGCTCGCCTGGATCGTGGTCGCCTACGGCGATGCGCCGAATGTCGTGCTGTGGGCCACGCCGGCGTGGACGCGCTGGGTGCCGATCGTCGTCATGCCGTTCGCGTTCGTCCTGATCGTCGCCGCGTACACCACGCCCAACCTGAGCGCGCTGCTGCAGGACAAGGTGGCGGAGCGCGAGGACGCCGCGCCCGGCATCATGCGCGTCACCCGCCACCCCATGATGTGGAGCGTGGCGCTGTGGGCGGCCTCTCACCTGACGCCCAACGGCGACATGGCGAGCCTGGTGCTGATGGGCGGCCTGCTCGCGCTGGCGCTTGGCGGCATGGTCCTGATCGACGCCAAGAAGCGCCGCCGGCTCGGCGCGAAGTGGGCGCGTTTCGCCGCCACCACCTCGATCGTCCCGTTCGGCGCCATCCTCGGCGGGCGCGCCCGGTTCGACTGGGCCGGCATCGGCTGGTGGCGGGTCGGGCTCGGGTTGGCGGCCTACGCCTTCTTCCTCGCCGTCCATCCGTGGTTCGCCGGGGTCCGGGCTCTGCCGGGCTGAGGGCTCATCCGTCCAGGACGCCGAGGTCGAGGTCGAGCTTGGCGCCCATCCAGATGGCGCGGTCGCGATGGTCCGCGACCTCCTCGCCGGTGTTGGGGTGGATGAACACGACGAGGTCGCGCCGGTTGAGCGCGAGCCACGGCACGAGCGCCGCGAACTGGTCGTTGCGGAACGCGACCTGGAAGCTCCAGCACGGGTGCGGGCCGACGGGGCGCTCGTGAAACCGTCCCATGTCGATGTCGAACCCGGCCTCGATCGCCTGCCTCACCGCCCACGCCTCCGCCCGGCTCGCCGCGTCGAAGTAGACGTGGGCGTGCCAGTCCGTGATCGTCGCGGCGCTGGTCGGCGCCGGCGTCATCCGGCGCACCAGCCGCCGTCCACCGGCATGGTGTGGCCGGTGACGAAGGACGACGCGTCCGAGGCCAGGAACACGACCGGGCCGACCAGCTCCTCGGGCCGGCCCTTGCGCTGAAGCGGCGTGCGCTCGCGGATAATTCGGTCGTCTTCCGGATAGTCGTGGCGCGGCTCGTCGCTGCGCATGTGGTGGCTCATGTAGCCGGGGTTGATGGTGTTGACCCGGATGTTGTGGCGGCCCCACTCGAGCGCCATGTTGCGCGCCGCCGCGTCGACCCCGCCCTTGGCGGCGGCGTAGGACGTGAGGCCCTCGAACCCGAGCCAGCTTGACGTCGAGGACACCAGGACGATCGAGCCGCCGCGTCCCTGGGCGATCATGTGGCGCGCCGCTTCCTGGGCCGCGACGATGGCGCCGCGCAGGTTGACGGCCAACATGCGGTCGAGCTCGGCGTCGGTGATGTCCTCGGCCTTCTCGGCGACGCCGATGCCGTGGTCGACGACGATGACGTCGAGCCCGCCGAAGCGCTTGGACGTTTCCGCCACCAGGCGCTGGCAGTCGGCGCGTTTCACCGCGTCGCACGGCACCGCGATGGCCTCGCCGCCCGCGGCCCGGATCATGGCGGCGGTCTCCTCGATCTCGGGCTTCGTGCGCGCGGCCACGGCCACCTTGGCGCCCGCCTCGGCCAGCCCGAGCGCGATCGCGCGCCCCAGCCCCCGCCCGGCGCCGGTCACGATCGCACACTTGCCGGTCAGGTCGAACAGCTTGCTCGGCATCGTCGTCTCCCTCGTTCGTCAACCGGTGAGCGGTTCACTCCCCGCGCTTGGCCGCGAGTCTCAGGCGCAGCGCGTTGAGCTTAATGAAGCCCTCGGCGTCGCGCTGGTCGTAGACCCGGTCGGCCTCGAAGGTGACGTGGGCCAGGCTGTAGAGGCTCCGCGGGCTCTTGCGCCCGACCACGCCGACCGCGCCCTTGTAGAGCTTGAGCCTGACCGTGCCCGTGACGTTGGCCTGGGAACAATCGATCGCCGCCTGGATCATGCGCCGCTCGGGGCTGAACCAGAAGCCGTTGTAGACGAGCTCGGCATAGCGCGGCATCAGCTCGTCCTTGAGGTGCGCCGCGCCGCGATCGAGCGTCAGGCTCTCGATGCCGCGATGCGCCGCCTGCAGGATGGTGCCGCCCGGCGTCTCGTAGATGCCGCGCGATTTCATGCCGACGAACCGGTTCTCGACCAGATCGACCCGGCCGATGCCGTTGGCGCCGCCGAGCTCGTTGAGCCGGGTCAGCAGCGCCGCCGGGCCGAGCGCTTCGCCGTCCACCGCCACCGGGTCGCCCGCCCGGAACTCGACCTCGACCAGCGTCGGCCGGTCGGGCGCCTTCTCGGGCGCGACGGTGCGCACGAACATGTCCTCGTCGGGGGCGAGCCAGGGGTCCTCGAGCGCCTTGCCCTCGTAGGAGATGTGCAACAGGTTCGCGTCGGTCGAATAGGGCGCCTCGCCCCGCTTGTCGCGCGGGATCGGCACCTGGTGCGCCTCGGCGTAGGCGACCAGCCGCGAGCGGGAGTCGAGGTCCCATTCGCGCCACGGCGCGATCACCCGAATGTCGGGCTCGAGCGCGTAGTAGCCGAGCTCGAAGCGCACCTGGTCGTTGCCCTTGCCGGTGGCGCCGTGGGCCACCGCGTCGGCGCCGACCTGCCGCGCGATCTCGATCTGGCGCTTGGCGATCAGCGGCCGGGCGATCGAGGTGCCGAGCAGGTAGATGCCCTCGTAGAGCGCGTTGGCCCGGAACATGGGGAACACGAAGTCGCGCACGAACTCGTCGCGCAGGTCCTCGACGAAGATCTCGGTGGCGCCGAGCAGCTTGGCCTTCTGCCGCGCCGGTTCGAGCTCCTCGCCCTGGCCGATGTCGGCGGTGAAGGTGACGACCTCGCAGCGGTAGGCATCCTGCAGCCAGCGCAGGATGACCGAGGTGTCCAGCCCGCCCGAAAAGGCGAGCACGACCTTCTTCACGTCCCGCGTCATCGGCGTTCCCCGGTCATCGGGCCCCGGTCATCGGGCGCGCGAGTATAGGGAGCGGGGGCTTCCGCGCAACCGGCTCAGCGCCGCCGCCGGAACTCGCGCCGGGGCACGAACACGACGCTCGGGCGCTGGCCTTCGGGCGTCTGGCTCTGGGCGTTCAAGGCGGTCAGGCACGCCGGGCAGAACGCGCGATAGCGCCCCTCGGCCATGACCATCTTCCAGCGCGGCGGCACATGGCCCTGGCTCAGGTGGTAGCGCGCGACCGTCTCGCAGCCCCAGCAGGCGATCGTGTGCTCGGGCGGCCAGGTGACCATGGCGCTACGGTACCGGTGCGGGTTCGGCGGGCTGGACACCCCGCCGCGACCGGCGCGCCCGCTCCGACGCACTCTTGAGCTGGCCGCAGGCGGCCAGGATGTCGCGCCCGCGCGGGGTGCGCACCGGGCTGGCGTAGCCAGCGTCGTTGACGATGCGCGCGAACTTCTCGATCGCCGACGCCGTCGAGCACTCGAACGGCGCCCCGGGCCACGGATTGAACGGGATCAGGTTGACCTTGGCCGGGATGCCGGCGATCAGCTTGACCAGCGCCTTGGCATCCGCCGGGCTGTCGTTGACGCCCTTGAGCATGACGTACTCGAAGGTCACCCGGCGGGCGTTCGAGGCGCCCGGATAGGCGCGCACCGCGGCGATGAGCTCGGCCAGCGGGTACTTGCGGTTCAGCGGCACCAGTCGGTCGCGCAATTCGTCGGTCACGGCGTGGAGCGAGATCGCGAGCCCGACGCCGAGCTCGGCGCCCACGCGCGCGATCATCGGCACGACGCCGGCGGTGGAAAGCGTGATCTTGCGCCGGGAAATCGCGATGCCTTCGGGGTCCATGATCACGCGCAGGGCCTTGACGACCTCGTCGGTGTTGTAAAGCGGCTCGCCCATGCCCATGAGCACGACGTTCGAGATCATTCGGCCATCCTTGGGCGAGGGCCATTCGCCGAGCGCATCGCGCGCCACCATGACCTGGCCGACGATCTCGGCCGCGCTCAGGTTGCGCACCAGGGTCTGGGTGCCGGTGTGGCAGAACCGGCAGGTCAGCGTGCAGCCGACCTGGGACGACACGCACAACGCGCCGCGATCGTCCTCCGGGATGTGGACGGTCTCGATCTCGCAGCCGTCCGCCATGGCCAGCAGCCACTTGCGCGTGCCGTCGCTCGAGCGCTGCTCGGTGACGACGCGCGGCCGGGCAAGCGCGTAGCGTTCCGCGAGTCGGGTACGAAGCCCCTTGGCGATGGTCGTCATGGCCTGGAAGTCGGTGACGCCGCGGTAATAGATCCAGTGCCAGAGCTGGCGGGCGCGAAAGCCCGCCTCGCCGAGCGCCGCGACCTCGGCGGCGAGCTCGGCGCGATCGAGTCCGGCCAGGGACGGGCGGGAATCCGCCGGTTCGGCCACGGTCAGCAGCGCGGTTTGGGTCACGGCTTCGATATACGTCCACGGGGACGGCGCAACAAGGCTGGTGTCAATCGCCGTCCAGGGCGTAGCTCCGCTCGATGCGGTAGACCGCGCCGTCGTTGCCGCGATGGCTGGAAAACAGGTGAAAAAGGTCGACTTTCACCGGCGCCGTGGCGAATTCGCCATGGTGAGCGAGGTATGCGCCGACCCGGTCGCGGTAGGCGCCCTTGAGCCGGGCGAGCGTGACGTGCGGGTGGTACTTGCGCGCCTCGGGCTCCAGGCCGATCCGCTCGAGCCTTCGCTCGATCTTCTCGTGCAGGCGGACGAGCGGCGCCTTGTCGGCGACCCCGACCCACAGCACCGTCGGATAGCGGCCCTTGTCGAAGTTGCCGATGCCCTTGAGCGCCAGGTCGAACGACCGGTCGTCGACGTCGGCCAACGACTCGGCCACGTCGTCGGCGACGATGCCGTCCACGTCGCCGATGAAGCGCAGCGTGACGTGAAGCTGGTCGATCCCGGCCCAGTGCGCGCCCGCCACGCCGGCGCAGAGCCATGTGAGGCGAAGCCGCACGTCGTAGGGCAAGGCCAGGGCGACGAACAGGCGCGGCATGGGGCGGCACCATAATTGACCCCCCGCGTGGGTCCAAGGGTGTCCGGTTTCAGTTGATTTGCGGGGCGCGCACCCCAATATTGGGCCCTGACAGGGCTGGGCCGGGTTCGGCCCGGGCCGCGAGCAAGGAGGAGCATTTCATGGCTCTCGAACGTTCGAACGTCATCGTCCAACGCGGCGAAGGCGCGCTTTACGACGCTGGCCTGCGCGCCTACATGCTGCGCGTTTACAACTACATGGGGCTTGGACTGGCGGTCACCGGGCTGGTCGCCTACGCGGTCGCCAACACGCCGGTCCTGTTCAACGCGATCTTCGGCAGCGGGCTCGCCTGGATCGTCATGCTGGCGCCGCTCGCGCTGGTGTTCCTGCTGTCCGCCCGCGTCCACCGCATGAGCCTGACCTCGGCCCAGGCGACCTTCTGGGTGTTCGCGGCGCTGATGGGCGCCTCGCTCGCCACCGTGTTCGTGATGTTCACCGGCGCCAGCATCGCGCGGGTGTTTTTCATCACGGCCGCGGGCTTCGGCGGGCTCAGCCTCTATGGCTACACGACGAAACGCTCGCTCTCGGCGTGGGGCTCGTTCCTGCTGGTCGGTCTGATCGGCGTCATCGTCGCCTTGATCGTCAACTGGTTCCTGGCCTCGCCGGCATTGCTCTTCGCCGTGTCGGTGATCGGCGTCGTGGTGTTCGCGGGCCTGACGGCCTACGACACCCAGCGCATCAAGGGGATGTACGACGAGGGCGCCGACCCGGACCACGCCGGCAAGACCGCGATCCTCGGCGCGCTCAGCCTTTACCTCAACTTCCTCAACCTGTTCCTGCTGCTGCTGCAACTGTTCGGTTCGCAGCGCAGCTAAGCCGGATATGCCGGAGCGCGGCGCCGGGTGGCGACACCCGGCGCCGGCCGTTTCCGGGCGAGGGTAGATGATCGACGTGCACTGGGCCTGGCGCGTCGGCGCGGTCGGGGTCGCCGGCTACCTGGTGCTGGTGGGCGGGCTTTTCGCCGCCCAGCGCCGGATCATCTACCAGCCGGGCGGGGAAGTCCCGGAGCTTGCTCGCGCCGGCGCCACGAACATGGCGGAAGCGCGGCTCGCCACCGCCGATGGGCTCGAGCTGCTCGCCTGGCACTCCCCCGCCGCCGCCGGCCAAGCGACCGTGGTCGTGTTTCATGGCAACGCCGGGCACATCGGGCACCGCTACGACAAGTTCGACTGGCTGCTGGCGGCCGGCTACGGCTTGCTGCTGGTGGAATACCGGGGTTACGGCGGCAACCCCGGCTCGCCGACCGAGGAAGGGTTGTACGCCGACGCCGTCGCGGCGCTCGATTTCCTCGCGCGCTCGGCCGTGCCGCCGGAGCAAACGGTGCTCTATGGCGAATCCCTGGGCAGCGCCGTCGCCATCGACGTGGCCAGCCGGCGAAGGGTCGCGGCGGTGATCCTCGAGGCGCCGTTCACCTCGGTCGCCGACCTGGCGGCCGCGATCTATTGGTACGTCCCCGTCCGCCACCTGGTGCTCGACAAGTTCGATTCGGCGGCCAAGGTCGCGGCGATCGGCTGTCCTACCCTGATTCTGCACGGCGAACGCGACGGCGTGATCCCGGTGCGTTTCGGCCGGGCGCTGTTCGACGCCGCGCGCGAACCCAGGACCCTGTGGCTCGCCCCCGCGGCCGGCCACAACGACCTCTACGACCACGGCGCGGCCGACGCGGTGCTCGACTTCCTCGGGCGCCACGGCCCGACCTGATCGGGGGATTCATGACCGAAACCGACAGGGTGTTCGCCGGCTCGATCCCGGAGATCTACGACCGCTACCTCGTGCCCCTGATGTTCGAGAGCTACGCCGAGGACATCGCCCGGCGCGTGGCGGCGCTCGCGCCCCGTCGCGTGCTCGAGACCGCCGCCGGCAGCGGGGTCGTGACCCGCCCGCGCGCTGCCCGATGCCAGGCTCGTCGTCACCGACCTCAGCCAGCCGATGCTCGACCTGGCGGCCCGACGCCAGCCGCCCAGCGAACGGATCATCTGGCGCCAGGCCGACGCGCTCGATTTGCCGTTCGACGACGAATCCTTCGACGCGGTCGTCTGCCAGTTCGGCGTCATGTTCTTCCCCGATCGGATCGCCGGCTACGCCCAGGCGCGCCGGGTGCTCAGACGGGGCGGCGCCTTCGCGTTCAACGTCTGGGACCGCATCGAGGCCAATGGCTTCGCGCACGCCATCAACGATGGCCTCGCCGCCGCGTACCCCGACGATCCGCCCCGGTTCCTCGCCCGCGCGCCTTACGGCTACCACGACGACGCCGTCATCCGCCTCGACCTGGCGGGCGCGGGACTCAACTACACGACCACGGTAGCGGTCGAGGCGACCAGCCGTGCGGCGTCGGCGCGCGACCCGGCGATCGGCTTCTGCCAGGGCTCGCCCTTGCGCGGCGAGATCGAGGCGCGCGATCCGGCCGGGCTCGACCGCGCGACCGGCGAGGCGGCCCGCGCCATCGCCGACCGTTATGGCGACGGCCCGGTCGAGGCGCCGATCCGCGCCCACGTCTTCGTCGCCTGGCGCTGACGCGCGAGGGCGACGGGACCTACCCGAACCGTTGCCGATAGGCGGCGAGCCGACGTTCGAAGCGTTCCAGGTTCTTGGCCGTGTAGGCGACGTAGTCCACGTCCAGCGCCGAATGGGTTTCGGATACCATGCTCCACAGCGCCTCGCGCAGCAGCGAGGCGCAGGTCATGGCGTGGAAGCGCCGGAACAACGCCTCGTCGGGGGCGCGCTCGAAATAGGCTTCGAGCAGCGCCGCATCCTCGGCCGCCCCGAACTCGTTGTTCGACGCCAGGTTCGCCAGATCGAACAACGGCGTGTTGAAGCCGCCGTATTCCCAGTCGATCAGCCACAGCCGGTCGCCGTCGTCGAGCAGGTTGCCGGGCAGCAGATCGTTGTGGCCGAGCACCAGGTCGACCGGGCCGATGACCGATTCCAGGTCGTCGTTGATCGCCATGAACCGGGCGAGATCGGGGATGAGTCGATGGCGGTCGTCGAGGAGCTGGCGGCCGTACGAGCGGTTCGCCTGGAACACCCAGAAGGCCAGCACCGGCCCGCGCACCCGGCGCGCCACCTCGGCGTGGCAGCGGCGGACCAGGGCCACGACGCGCGCGAGGTTCGCGCGCACGTCCGCCTCCGCGAACGCGCGGCCCTCGACGTAGCGCATGACCAGCGCGCCGGGCTCGGCGTACACGATCTCGGGCGCGATGCCGGCCTCGTGGGCGGCGCGGGCGCACGCGAGCTCGTTGAAGCGCAGGATGCCGTGGACCGGGATGTCGTCGCCGATGCGCGCGACGAACCGGCGCCCGCCATCCGTGACCATCAAGGTATAGTTCGTGATGCCGCCGCCGAGCGGCTCGGCCGTGACCTTGCCCCGCCAGCACGGCATCGCGAGTGCGCGGGCCAGCGCGGCTTGGGCGCCGGCGGTCACGGCAGCCCCAGCGCGCGCTTGCGCGCCGCGGCCCACGACGCGATCAACCGATCGATCGCGATGGCGATGAAGGCGACGCACACGCCCGACACCAGACCGCGCCCGGTGTCCGCCTTGGCGAGCGCGATGTAGACCTCCTGCCCCAGGTCGCGGGTGCCGACCAGGGCGGTAATCACGACCATGCTGAGCGCCATCATGATCGTCTGGTTGAGCCCGAGCACGATCTCGGGGAAGGCGAGCGGCAGCCGCACCTTGCGCAGCACCTGGCCGCGGCTGCATCCGGCGGCGCGCGCGGCCTCGATCAGCGTGGGCGGCACCTGCCGGAGCCCCAGCACGGTGTAGCGCACTGCCGGCGCCACGGCGTAGGCGACGACCGCGATGATCGCCGAGAAGTCGCCGACCCGGAACAGCATGACCACCGGGATCAGATAGACGAACGAAGGCAGTGTTTGCAGCGTGTCGATGACGACCTGGACCACGCGGTCAAGCCGCGGGTGATCGGCGGCCAGGATGCCGATCGGGAAACCGAGCGCCGTCGCGATCACCACCGAGACGCCGACCAGGTAGACCGTGATCATCGCCTTTTCCCAGTTGCCGGTGGCGGCGACGAACAGGATCAGCGTGGCGACGACGAGCGCGAGGCGTATCCCGCCGAGCCTGAGCCCGCCCAACGCCCCGGCGGCGACCACGGCCCACCACGGGACCGCCGCCAGCGCGCGCTTGATCGGCACCAGCACGCCCAGGATCAGCGCGGTCTTGATCGCGTCGAGGGTGTCGAAGAAATTGACGTTGATCCAGGCGACCAGGCCCGACCAGAGCGGCCCGGTCGTCAAGGTCCAGGCGTCGGGGAAACGATCGAGCGCGGGCACGGCCAGGCCGAGCGCGGTGGGCACGACGACGATCAACAGGGCGGCGAGCGCGAAGCGGTAGCGCGCCACCAGTCCGGCGGAGGTCGGTGCCTGACCCGGCGGCGCGCGGCGCGCCAGCGCCTGGCTCAGGCGATCGAGCGCGATGGCGAGCAAGGTGATCGAAAGCCCCGCCTCGAGCCCCTTGCCGATATCGAGCCGCTTGAGGCTGTCGAGCACGTCGAAGCCGAGCCCGCCCGCGCCGATCATCGAGGCGATGATGACCATGTTGAGCGACAGCATGATGACCTGGTTGACCCCGACCATGAGCCCGGCGCGCGCCGAGGGCACCAGCACCTTCCACGTCATCTGGCGCCGGGTGCATCCCGCCATGCGGCCGAACTCGACGGTTTCCTCCGCGACCTGGCCGAGCGCCAGCATGGTGACCCGGACCATCGGCGGCATGGCGTAGATGAACGTCGCGATCATCGCGGCGACCGGGCCGAAGCCGAACAGGAACAGGACGGGCACCAGATAGGCGAACACCGGCACGGTCTGCATCAGGTCGAGCAACGGCGTGATCGCCCGGGCGAGCCAGGGGGCGCGGTGGCACGCGATGCCCAGCAGCAGGCCGCACGCGGCGGCGAACACGACAGCGATGGCGATCGAGGCGAGGGTGATCATGGTGCTCGCCCACCAGCCGAATACGGCGAAGTAGAGGAAGAACCCGCCGACCGCGAGCCCGAGCGCAACCCCGCCCGTGCGCCAGCCGGCCAGCGCCGCGACGGCGACGACGCCGATCCACGACACCGGCGGCACGATCACCGGCGCCCTGGGGTCGGACGAGAACGAGAAGCCGTCCACCAGCACGCCGCGGGCGAGCGTGAGCGGCCAATCGAGCAGCCAGGCCACGCCGCGGGTCAATTCCTTGAACGTGAACAGGCCGAGATCGAAGCGGTTGACCAGCCATTTCATGGCGTCGCTGACCCAGAAGCGCAGCGGCACCTCCCAGGCCTGCGGGTAGACGACGAGCGGCGAATCGGCGGGCGCCAGCGCCAGCGCCAAGCCGGCGCAAAGCCCGAGCGCGAGCCAGGCCCAGCGCCAAAACGCGCGGTTTTCGGCCACCGGCGCGAGGCGGGCCAGCGTGGTCATCGCCGGACCTCGCGCCCGAGCAGCGCGGCCAGCACCGCGTCCTTGGTCAGCCAGCCTATCGTCCGGCCATCGCCGTCGACCACCGCGACGGTGCCGTGGCGCATCACCAGGTCGGCCGAGTCCTGGATCTTGGCGTCGGCGGAAATCCGGGCCTCGTTGGCGGTGTCGTCGGCCGTGTCGTTGGCGGTGTCGTCGGGCATGTCGTCGGGTGTCGTCATGATGCTGGCGACCGACAGCACCTTGGCGCGCGGCACCTCGCGGGTGAACTCGGCGACATAGCCGTCCGCCGGGTGGGTCACCAGGTCCTCGGGCGTGCCGATCTGGATGATCGCGCCGTCCTTCATGATGGCGATGCGGTCGGCCAGCCGGATCGCCTCGTCGAAGTCGTGGGTGATGAACACGATGGTCTTCTTGAGCAGGGTCTGCAGGCGCAGGAACTCGTCCTGCATCTCGCGCCGGATCAGCGGGTCGAGCGCGCTGAAGGGTTCGTCGAGAAACCAGATCTCCGGTTCGACGGCGAGCGAGCGGGCGATGCCGACGCGCTGCTGCTGGCCCCCGGACAAGGCGCGCGGAAAGTAGGCCTCGCGCCCGGCCAGCCCGACCAACTCGATCACGCGGCGCGCGCGGGCGTGGCGCTCGGCCCGCGCGACGCCCTGGACCTCGAGCGGAAAGGCGACGTTGTCGAGCACGTTGAGGTGGGGCAGCAGGGCGAAGTGCTGGAACACCATGCCCATCTTGTGCCGGCGCAGCTCGATCAACTCGCGCTCGGTCGCGCCGAGCAGGTCCTGCCCTTCGAACAGGATCGCCCCGGCGGTCGGCTCGATCAGGCGGGTCATGCAGCGCACGAGCGTCGACTTGCCCGAGCCCGACAACCCCATGATGACGAAGATCTCGCCCTCGCGCACGGCGAGGCTGGCGTCCCGGACCGCGGCGACGATACCGCGGGCGGCGAGCTCGGCCGCGGGCGGCGCATCCTTGGCGAGCGCCCGGTCCGCGCCCGGCCCGTAGAGCTTCCAGACCGAGCGGAGGACCAGCTTTTCGCCGCTTTTCGGCGCAACCGGCCGCGCCTCGTTTGCCGCCATGGACCCGGAACGCCCTTTCACGCCGCGCCGGCCGGCAAGCGGATCGCCGCCCGCCGGCCGGGCTCGCGAGCTTACTCGGTCCAGGCGCGCCAGACGCTCTCGTTGTTGGCGATCCAGTCCTCGACCACGGCTTCGAGCTCCTCGCCGCCCAGGTCGATGCGGGTGATGAGCTGACCCATGACGTCGTTGTCGATTTGGAAGTTACGCACCGCCTTGTAGGCGCCGGGCCACGTCTCCTCGCCCGCCTTCCAGCCGACCTTCTTGATCCAGCCGGACGGCTTGCCGCAGTCGTGGGTCTTGTCCGGGTTGGTGCCCCACGCCGCGTCGTTGTAGCAGGCGTCCTCGTAGGTCGGGAACTCGATCCACTCGCCCTCGTACTTGGCCGGCGCCCAGTGGGGCGCGTAGATCCACAAGAGGATCGGCGCCTTGCGCTGGTAAGCGGATTCGAGCTCGGCGAACATCGCCGCGTCGGTGCCGGCGTGGACCACTTCGAAGTTCAGCCCGAGCGCCTCGACGCGCTCCTCGTCAAAGCCGCCCCAGGTCACGGGCCCGGCCAGATAGCGGCCCTTGGGCGCGGTCTCGGCGATGGCGAACACCTCGGCGCAGTCGTTGAGCGCCGTCCAATCGGGCAGGCCGGGGCACTGCTCCTTGACGTAGGAGGGGTACCACCACTCCTCCTTGGCGAACATGCCGGTCTCGCCGAGATCGACGGTGTTGCCGGTGGCGAGCGAGGCCTCGAGCGCGTCCTTGCCAGTGGTTTCCCACATCTCCATGGCGATGTGCAGGTCGCCCGCCTCGAGTCCGGCGAACTGGGCGAAGTAGTCGGCCTGGACGTACTCGATGTTGTAGCCCATCTCCTCAAGCACACGGCCCATGATGTGGGTCGTCACGTATTGTCCGGTCCAGTCGTGGATGGTGAGCTTGATCGGATCGGTCGATTCGACGTCGGCGCGCGCGGGGCTTGCGTAGGCCGCCACGGCGCCGGCGACGAGCCACGCCGCCAAAAGCTTCTTCATGCTGTTCCTCCCTGTCGGTCGCGTCGGTCGCCCCGCCATCACCGCGGCGTGGCCCGGGCGCCAATCCGTGGATCAAAGACCGGCCGGACGCGCCCTGGCAAGGGGAATTGCACCGATTCCCACGCGAATCCACGGAGCGATTGGCAGAACCCGGCCGCTCGCCTAGCATGGCGACCGCACTGGGGGGCACGCCGTGCGCCAACCGTTCCGCCATGCCACGATACTCGAAACCGTCGCGCGGCTCGGCTCGTGCAGCGTCAACCAGCTCGCGCGTCAGCTCTCGGTCTCCGACGAGACGATCCGGCGCGATCTCAAGGCGCGCAGCTCGCCGGGCGCGTTCGGTCGATGGTCCCGTCGACGTCGACGACATGCGCCGATCCCGTGACGAAGCTCGCGAGGTCGGAGCAGAGTTAGGGAACTGGCCCGGCGATCTCGCGCACCTTGATCCAGATCAACGTATCGCAGGTGCGCCTGCGTTATGTTCGCATTATGCGAAAGCTTGTGGGCATGGCGTTCGCGGTAAGTGTTGCCCTTTTGCTGGGCACATTGACGTTGGAGACTCCAACGGTGGCCCAGGCGAGTGGGTTCTCGCTTGTTGGTGTCCACAACCAAGCGAACCCGGCAGGCGAGCAATTCTTGCACGATACGAATCAGCATTGCGCCCATGGCGCGAACTGTACCCTGCTGATTCTAAGCGAGGGTTCAATTTGCGTCGGGGGCCCATCCGCGCAATACGCCCGCGTGGTTCCGCCCCGCTTCGATACCGGGCTAGGCGTACCGCCGCCCGCTCCTCCGCCCAAGTGCACCGCCTGATCTGAGGACCGCCCGGCGGTCTCAAGGCGCGTAGCCATTTCGCGTGAGCGAAAACGCCCCGCGCTTAGAAATCAATCGCTAACCCAGCGTAAGTCAGCGGTCGTCCGCCCGACGGCGCGCGGTCACCTTTCGCACCTCAACGCGGTCCGACCAAACGTTCGTAGCGTTTCGGGTTGCACCGGATAGCGAAGGCCAAGTCGCCGAGAGCCGCGGATCGACAGGTAGGGAGTGACCAGCCCATGAAACGTCATCTTTTTGCATCGGCGGCCATGGTCGCCTTGTTCGCGACAACGCCGAATGCGTTTGCGATTCAGGAACATCACGAGGAACCCACTGGCCAGCAGACCGTCGTGGGACAACCTTCGGCGGGCCAGACCGGCCAGGATCAAGGCTGGATGGCGCCGGGCGCCACCGGCACCGTCGCCATGCCAATGATGGCGTTGGTTCCCGGAGTTCAAGCTCCCGGCGGTGGCTGCATGGTGCCCATGATGCCGATGATGGGCCAAGGCGGCATGGCGATGATGGGTGCGATGATGCCGATGATGGGCCAGGGCGGCATGAGCGCGACGGGCCAGGGTATGGCCGTCGTGACTCCCGGATCGCCGCCGGCAATGTCCGCGATGGGCGCCCGGAGCACGGGGCTCGGCCGCGGGATCGATCGCATCGAGGGTCGCATCGCGTTCCTGCGCGCGGAGATCGGGATAACCGATGTCCAGGGTCCGTCCTGGGATGCCTTCGCCCAGGCGGTTCGTAACGCCGCGGCCCACATTGCCGCTTCCGGCACGCCGACGAATGGCACGGGAAGTCCCGTCAACGTGACGCAGGTTCTCGAGAACCAGGACGCCGCGCTAGACGCTCGGCTCCAGGACGTGAAGGCGCTGCACTCGACGCTCGCCGGGCTTTACGAGGTCCTGTCGGAGGATCAGAAGAAAACGGCCGAGGACCTGATTCCGCTGGTCATCGGGACCGTCATCGCTGGCTGAAAGCGCGGCGGGTCCCGTGCCACGGCACAACCGAAGGAGACGCAGATGAGCCATTTCTGGGGATCGGTCGAGTCCCTCGCGTACTTCCTGCTCCTCGCCGGAGCCTTCTTCCTGATGATGAGGTTCGGCTGCGGTGCCCATGTCCACGGCCACGGGTCGGGTCCCGAGCACGGTGCGGCAGGGTCACGGCCGCCGGAATCCGCGACGGACCCCGTCTGCGGAATGACCGTCGCTGCGCGCGATGCGAAAACGAGCGTACTCGACGGGACCATCTACTACTTCTGTTCCACACAATGCCGCGAGACGTTCGAGGCATCGCCCGGAACCTACCTGATGGCGAGGCCGGCAACGCGGCACCCCCAGCACGAGGAGCACAGCCATGGTTGACACGACACGGTCGACGGCCCGGGCGAAGGGACCCATACCCGTCGCGGTCCTGGGCATGAGCCTCAGCCTGTTCCTTCTGATCGGGTACCTGATCAGCGTCCTATTCCTCTGGGTCTCGCCACGGGTCTTGGCGAACGATCCGGTGGTCGCCCACTTCCTTCTGGGTCGGGATCCGCTGACGTTGCCGGGCTTCCTTCTCGGGATCATCCGGTCGTTCGCTTGCGGTTGGTTCATCGCTCTCATCTACGCGCCGCTTTACAACTTTTTTGCGACGAGGTGGCGATGATCGACATGTCGGGCTTCGCGCGAGGCGCGGCCGAGGACCGGCACCATGCGTGAGCGGGCGGCTGCTCCGCGCGGCGTAGCCGACGTGGCCGATCGGGCCAAGGACCCGATCTGCGGCATGATGGTCGCCAAGGCCACTGCGCTGAGGACCGAGCGCGCGGGCCGGACGTACTACTTCTGCAGCCCGCAATGTCTGCGTACCTTCGAAGACCCGGAGCGCGAACTCAAGTCCATGCGCACCCGTGTCGCCATCGCGCTCACGGGGGTGCTCGCGCTCGCTGTCCTGCGGGCCGGCGCGTTCCTCGCCCTGGCGGCCGGCGCGACGATCGTGACCTGGGCGCCGATCCCGGCGTTGCCGTGGTTCACCTGGGGCGTGTGGCTGTTCCTCTTGGTGACGCCGGTCCAGTTCATCGGGGGCTGGAGCTTCTACAAGGGTTCGTGGACCGCGATCCGCACGCGCACCATCAACATGGATTTCCTGATCGCGCTCGGAACCACCGTCGCCTACGCCTACAGCGTCGCCGTCGTGTTCTTCCCCGATGTCCTGCCGGTCGAGGTCGAGGAACGCGACGTCTACTTCGAGGTCTCCGCCGTCATCATCGCCTTCGTGCTCCTCGGCAAGTACATGGAGGAGATCATCAAGAAGCGCTCCTCCGCCGCGGTGCGCAAGCTCATGGACCTGCGCCCGGCGCTGGCCCGGGTGGTGCGCGACGGACAGGAGGCGGAGATCCCAGCCGAATCGATCATGGTCGACGAAATCGTCGTCGTCCGGCCGGGCGAGCGGGTGCCGACCGATGGCGATGTCGTCGAGGGGAGCTCGTCGGTCGATGAGTCGATGCTGACCGGCGAGTCGCTACCGGTCGAGAAGGCACCGGGGTCGAAGTTGATCGGGGGAACCCTCAACCGCAGCGGCCTGCTGCGTTTCCGCGCGACGCGCGTCGGCAAGGACACCGCGCTCGCGCAGATCATCCGCCTAGTGGAGGAGGCCCAGGCGAGCACGGCCCAGGTTCAGCGCATCGCCGACCAGGTCACCGGCTACTTCGTTCCGGCGGTGGTGATCGTCGCGCTGGCGGCCTTCGCCGGCTGGTGGCTCGCGGGCGACTTCCCGCAAGGCCTGCTCGCCTTCATCGCGGTCCTGATCATCTCCTGCCCCTGCGCGCTCGGCGTCGCCACGCCGGCGGCCCTCATGGTCGGGGTCGGCAAGGGCGCGGAGGCCGGCATCCTCATTCGCGGGGCCGAGGTCCTCGAGCGCGCGCGCAAGCTCTCGACCGTCGTGTTCGACAAGACCGGCACGCTCACCAAGGGCGAGCCCAACGTCACGGACGTCGTCCCGCTCGGCGATCGGACCGCCGACGAGGTGCTGAGCCTGGCCGCTTCGGTGGAGGTTGGCTCGGAGCATCCTTTGGGCGAGGCGATCGTGCGCGGTGCGCACGAGCGCCACCTGAATCCGGCCGAAGCGAAGGATTTCCATGCGATCGCCGGTCATGGCATCCGGGCTGTGGTCGCGGGGCGGCGAATCCTCCTGGGCAACCGGCGCCTCATGGCGGCCGAGGGCCTCGAAGTTCGACCGGTCGAGGACGCCATGATGCGATTCGAGCAGGATGGCAAGACGGCCATGTTGGTTGGCGAGAACGGCGCGCTGATCGGCGTCATCGCGGTGGCGGACACCCTCAAGCCCGAGGCCAAGGAGGCGCTCCGCGATCTGGCGGCCCTCGGCATCGAGACCATCATGCTCACGGGCGACAACCGGCGAACGGCCGAGGCCATTGCCAGGCAACTCGGCATGACGAAAGTCATCGCCGAGGTCCTGCCGGGCGACAAGGCGGGCATCGTCCAGGGGCTGCAGCGGGAGGGCAAGGTCGTCGCCATGGTCGGCGACGGGGTCAACGACGCCCCGGCGCTGGCGACCGCCGACATCGGCATCGCCATCGGCTCGGGCTCGGACGTAGCCAAGGAGACCGGCGGCATCATCCTGGTGCGCGACGACGTCCGCCAGGTCGTCACCAGCATCCGGCTTTCGAAGGCGACGCTGCGCAAGATCAAGCAGAACCTGTTCTGGGCCTTCGCCTACAACGCCATCGGCATCCCCATCGCGGCGTTCGGCCTGCTCAACCCGATCATCGCGGCGGCCGCGATGGCTCTGAGCTCGCTCTCGGTCATCGTCAATTCCGCGCTCCTCAAGCGCGCGAAGATCGAGTCCGTCTAGCGCCCCACGAGCATGAGGAGTGAACAGCGAACATGAATAAGCAAAGCCCCGGGTTCCTGCGCTCCCGCCAGGGATGGGTTCTCTTGGGATTCCTCGCTGTCGCGGGCTTTTTCCTGTGGACGGAGCACCGCGCCCACGTCATCGCGGGTCTGTCTTATCTGCCGTACCTGCTGCTCCTGGCCTGTCCGCTCTTGCACATCTTCATGCACGGCGGACACGGCCGCCACGATCACGGTTCCCACGAGGAAAAGCCGTCGAACCGGCCCCCGCGAGACGCGCCATGACGGATTCGGCGCCGGCCTATGGCCTGTGGTCGCTGGTCGCGATCAACTCGGCCGTATTCATCATGTTCGGCCTCAGCTTCTTCAAGCCGAAGAGCAAGCGGGACTGGCGCTCGTTCGGTGCCTTTTCCGCGTTCATCGTCGCCCTTTTCGCCGAGATGTACGGCTTCCCCCTGAGCATCTACCTGCTGTCGGGATGGTTGCAGAGCCGCTTCCCCGGGATCGACTGGTTCTCCCACGACGCCGGGCACGTCCTGGAGATGCTGTTCGGCTGGAAGGCCAGCCCGCATTTCGGGCCGTTCCACGTCCTGAGCTACGTGCTCATCGGCGGCGGCTTCATCTTGATCGCGCGTGCCTGGTTCGTCCTCTACGAGGCCCAGCGCACGCGCGCCTTGGCGACGACCGGGCCCTATGCGTACATCCGCCATCCGCAATACGTTGGGTTCATCCTCGTCATGCTGGGGTTTCTCGTGCAGTGGCCGACGCTGCTCACACTCGCGATGTTCCCGGTCCTGGTGGCGATGTACGTCATGCTCGCTCGCCGCGAGGAGCGGGACAGCCTCGCCGAGTTCGGCCAGGCCTATGGCCGGTACAAGGCTGAGGTTCCCGCCTTCCTTCCCCGGATCGGTCGTGCCGTCCGGAGCGTCTCGTGACTCGTGGACGCGCCCTGGCAAGGGGAATTGCACCGATTCCCACGCGAATCCACGGAGCGATTGGCAGAACCCGGCCGCTCGCCTAGCATGGCGACCGCACTGGGGGGCACGCCGTGCGCCAACCGTTCCGCCATGCCACGATACTCGAAACCGTCGCGCGGCTCGGCTCGTGCAGCGTCAACCAGCTCGCGCGTCAGCTCTCGGTCTCCGACGAGACGATCCGGCGCGATCTCAAGGCGCTGGCGGCCAGCGGCCGGGTGATCAAGGTGCATGGTGGCGTCGCGCTGCCCGACGTGCTGCGCGAATCGCCGTTCGAACTGCGGCTGCGCGAGAACATCGACGCCAAGAAGCGGATCGCCCAGCGCATCGCGCGCGAGATCGCCGACGGCGATTCGGTCATGCTGGATACCGGCTCGACCACCGCGTACGCCGCGTACGCGCTGCGCCAGCACCGGGACCTGACGGTGGTGACCAACTCGATCGACATCGCGCGCACGCTCGCCACCCGCAACGGCAACCGGGTGTTCATGGCGGGCGGCGAGCTGCGCGCCGACGACGGCGCCGCGCTCGGGCCTTCCGCCGCGGCCTTCGTCGAGCAGTTCCGGGTGCGCGCCGCGATCCTGTCGATCGGCGCGATCGACGCCGACGAAGGGCCCATGAACTACGACATGGCGGAAGCGGATTTCAGCCGCGTCGTCATCGAGCGCGCCGACCGCACGATCCTGGCGGTCGACCGCAGCAAGTTCGGCCGCCGGGCAACGGTCAAGGTGATGCCGTGGTCGGCGATCGACGTGCTGGTGACCGACGCGCCGCCGCCGGAGCCGTTCGCCGCCCAGCTCGCCGCGGCCGGGGTCGACGTCCTGGTCGCCCCGGACGAGGAATGATCCCCGGCGAGGCGCGCCAGGTCCTGCCCGTCGAGGCCTACACCTCGCGCGCGTGGTTCGAGGCAGACTTCGCAGGGTGCTGAAAAAACTCCGAACCCGTCCTCGCGATGACGGGGTGAAGGGCTTTTCGGCGGACCGCTGGGCCTACCCTCAATCCTTGGTGAAGTGCTCGCGGAAGGCCCGGCCGCCCTGGCTCGGCGGGAACTCGCCCTGATCCAGATAGCGCTGGTGGCAGCGCGCCAGCGCCTTGCGGTCGAGCGTGACGCCGAGCCCCGGCCCGGTCGGCACCGCGACCCGCCCCTTCTTGGGCACGAACGTGCCCTCGGCGATGACGTCGTCGCCGTACCAGCGGAACAGCGTCTGGCTCGGCTCGCGCACGTGCTCCATGGCGGCGGAGACGTGGAGGTAGGCCGCGCTGCCCACGCCGGTCTCGCCGCTGTGGAAGCGGAAACCGACGTTGAACTCCTCGCAGGCGCGGATGAACGCGACGACCCGCCGGATGCCGCCGAGGTCGTTGAGGTTGGTCACGATCGTGTCGGGCGCGCCGAGCCGCACCGCCCGGCCCAGGTCGATGACGTGGGTCGAGAACGAGGCGCGGGTGAAGGGGCGCAGCGCCGCCATCTCCTCGTAGGTCTCGACCGGGTCCTCGTAGTAGTGGATGAGGTAGGGGTCGAGCCGGCGCGTCGCCTCGCGCGCCGTCGGCACGGTCCACGCGCCGTTGGCGTCGAGGCGAAGCTCGCGCTCGCCGATCGCCGCGCGCACCTCGCGCACCATGACGACCTCCTCGTCGAGCGCGACGGTGCCGACCTTGCCCTCGAACACGTCGGAATCGTGCTGCTCGACCATGCGCGCGCAGTAGCGCGCGATCTCGAGGGGCGTCGATTCGCCGGGCTCGTTGGGGCCGGGCCGGCGGTAGCCGAAGTATTCGGAGAGCCGGACCTCGGTACGCACGGCGCCGCCGAGCAACAGGTGCAGCGGCACGCCCTCGATGCGGGCGCGCGCGTCCCACAGCGCCGTTTCGATGCCGCCCCACACCCGCCGGGCGCCGACCACGTTGCCCCACGGCGAGTAGCGGAAGCCCGGCACGCAACGCCGCTCGGCGGTTGCCAGGTCGCGGATGTCGAGGCCCCGCAGACGGTCGCTGAGCGCGGCCACGTCCGCCGCGCGGTCGCCATCGGCGATCTCGCCCAGGCCGACGGCGGCATCATCGGTCGTGACCTCGACGACGGTCTTGGTCAGCGAGGCGACCGAGCCGTGGCTGAACACGTAAGGGGCGGTGTACGGGATGTTCACGGGTGTCGCGCGAACGTCGACGATCTTCATGGTTCCCTCTTGATGGTCGCCTCTTGGGCCTGACCGCGTGCGGCGTCGCGCCAGGAACAGGCATAGCGGCGGGCGGGTCAAGGGCCTGGAACGACCCGGCCAGGGCGACGGCGGCGGGCCCGTTGCACGGCTTCCGCAGCGGGTGTTATAGGGCGTGGTTCCCGATCCGCGGCGCTGGCGCTTCGGCGGGCAAGACCTGAGCGAACGGGGTAGGGCTATGGCGACGAAGAAATGGGGCAAGGAGGACTTCTGGGGCTTGGGATCGGAGTGGGATCCGGATTGGCTGTTGACCCCGGCCCAGCAGAAGCTCCGGAACAAGCTGATCGAACTCTGCCGCACGACGCTGCGCGAGAACGCGGTCGAATCCGACAGGAAGCTGCTGTTCCCGCGCAAGAATTTCGAGGCGCTCGCCTCGCTCGGCCTGCTCAGTCTGACCGTGCCGAAGAAGTGGGGCGGCATGGGCGAGAACCACGTCTGCGCCGCCATGGTCACGGAAACGATCGCGCGCTACGGCTGCGCTTCCACCGCCATGTGCTACACCATGCACGTGGGCGCGGTGGCCGCGGTGATGTTCCGCAGCCACAACAACAAGACGATCCAGGGCATCATGAAGCGCCTGGACAAGGACGTGCTGATCGGCACGCTCTCGTACTCCGACCCCGAGACCGGGTCGCACTTCTGGTATCCGGTGTCGTCGCACGCCGAGAAGGTGCCGGGCGGCTGGAAGGTCATGAAGAAAGCGTCGTGGACGACCTCGGGCGGCTTCGCCGACTGGTACGTCCTCCAGACCACCAGCCCCGACTTCAAAGGCAACTACGCCGACCTGACGTGCTGGCTGGTCACCGCCGACGAGGTCAAGGCCGAGCCCTCGAAGTGGGACGGCATGGGGCTGCGCGGCAACCAGTCCGGCGCGCTGCTGGTCGATAACGTGGTCGTGGGCAACGACCGCATGGTCGGCCCCAAGGGCGACGGCGCGTCGTCGAACGACGAATGCGTCGATCCGTTCTTCCTGCTGTGCTCGTCGTCGTGCTGGAACGGCATCTCGCTCGGCGTGATCGACATCGCCAAGCGCCACACCACCGCGAAGAAGCACGTCGACGTCGGCATGCGGGTCGCGGACTACCCGACGATCCAGGATTACGTCGGCGAGGCGATCATCGACACCAACGCCTGCCGCGCGCTCACGTTCCAGATGGCGCGCGCCATGGACGATGTGACCAACGGCTGCGACTGGTCGATCCACAAGGACCTCAAGGCGCTGCCGCGCGCCCAGTACCTGCCTTGGATGTGGCAGGTGAAGTTCGCCGCCGCCAAGAACGTCGCCCACGTCGCCGACAAGATGCTGCACGCGTGCGGCGGCACCGGCTACAAGCCGGGGCTGGGCATCGAGCGCTACCTGCGCGACGGCAAGGCCGGCTGGGTCATGGGCCCGACCAACGAGGTGCTGCGCCAGTTCGTCGGCAAGGCGGCGCTGCTCGGCTTCGCCTCGCTCGACTATTGGAACCAGGTGGTCAACGAGCGCGTGCTCAACAACGAGCTCAAGAAGCTCGACGCCGCGGCCAAGAGGAAACTCGCCCGGCAACTCATGTCCGAGTCCGAGGCCAAGGCGGCGGCCGAGTAGATCGCACGGGCACCCTGCGTTCGGGGTCGGGTGAACGCCGGCTGCCGCGTCATGGCGCTGACCCCGGACCTCATCCGGCGGATTCATCGCGACGAACCCGAGCTGGGCCCCCCGCCCGGCACCACCCCCATGACCGAGGCCGACTACGACGCGGTGGTCGATCGGCTGCTCGCCCGGCTGCCGGATGGCGAGGACCTCCGGATTTTCGCCTACGGCTCGCTCTTGTGGCGGCCCGCGTGCGCCCACGACGACGAGCGCCGGGCGCGGGTCGTCGGCTGGCATCGCTCGTTCTGCTTCCGGGTGCCGAGGTTTCGCGGCACGCCCGAGCGCCCGGGGCTCATGCTCGCGCTCGACCGCGGTGGCGCGTGTGTCGGCATGGCCCAGCGCCACGCCCGCGCTAGGGCGCGCGAGCGGCTCGGGCTCGTGCTCCGGCGCGAGATGTCGATCCGCGAGACGCCGAACCAGCCGCGCTGGATCGAAGTCCGCGAGGGGGACGGAACCCGGCATCCGGCGGTCGCCTTCGCCGCCGACCGGGCGAGCTTTCTCTACTGCGGGCGCCAGCCCGTACCGACGACGGTCGAGGTGCTGGCCGACGCCATCGGCCACGTCGGCAGTTGCGCCGAGTACCTGATGCGGACGGTCGATCGTCTCGAGGAGCTCGGCATCCACGACGCGTATCTGTGGCGGTTGCAGGCGCTCGTGGCCCAGCGCATCGTCATGGACACCGAACGAAGGGCGCCGTGATGCCGCCGGAGCTCGACGCCGCACTGACCGCCGCCGCGCGCGGATCGGGCCCGCCCGGGCCCATCGTCCAGGCGTTCGGCCGCGCGTTGGCGGTCGATCGCTGCTTCCTCTACCTGCGCGACCCCGCGACGCTGCGCGCGGCGGTCGCCGCGTCGTGGCGGCGCGATGGCGCCGTTCCCGACCTGCCGCCGGAGTACCTCGCCGGGCCGCGGCTCGAGGACACGGCGATCCACACCGCGGATCCCATGTTCGCCGCGGCGCTGGCCGGCGAGGCGGCGGCGTTCATCGCCGACACCGAAGCCCCCGACAGCGGCGTGAACCCCGAGGTCGAGCGCAAGTACAACCACCGGGCGCTGGTGCATTTGAACCTCAACGGCGACGGCACGCTGTGGGGCATCCTCGAGCCCATGACCGTCGCGCCGCGGGCGTGGAGCCTGGGCGACCGCGAGCTCTGTCTGGCGACCCGCCATCGCCTGACTCCGATCGCGCGCGCCATGGTCCGCGCGGGGCTTCCCGACCGTCCCGCGGTCCGGCTGGTGGGCTGACGAACCTCGACTCCTCGGCGGGGAAAAAGGGTAGCGTCCCCTTTATTCCCCTTTTTTCGACGGCGTCATTGCGAGGAGGCCGGAGGCCGACGCGGCAACCCAGAAATCCCTGGAAATCCGCCATCGCCCTGGATCGCCACGGACGCTTCGCGTCCTCGCGATGACGAGGTCGATGAGATCTTCAGCACCCTGCTACCCCCTGGGCCGGGTCTTGTCCGGGTCGTAGAACGGAAAGCGCACGACCCGCGCGGGCAGCCGCTTCTGGTGGCCATCGATCTTGCCGATCTCGACCTCGGTGCCGAGCGCGGCGTGGTCGACGTGGATGCGGCAGAGCGCGATGGTTTTCTTGAGCATCGGCGAACGCGCGCCGCTGGTCACCACGCCCACCTGCATGCGCCCGACGTGAACGCCGTCGCCGTGGCCGACGCGCTCGTTGCCCTCGACCTCGAGCCCGACCAGGCGCCGCTGGGGGTTCTGCTTGCGCCGCACCAGCGCCGTCTTGCCGACGAAGTCCTCGTTGTCGCCGAGCGCGACGGTGAACCCGATGCCGGCCTCGAAGGGGTCGGTCTGGTCGTCGAACTCGTAGCCGGCGAACACGAGCCCGGATTCGATGCGCAGCATGTCGAGCGCGGCGAGCCCGAGCGGCGCGAGCCCGTGGGGCTGACCGGCCTGCCAGATCGCGTCCCAGACCTTGAGTCCGTCGCGCGGATGGCAGAACACCTCGTAGCCGAGCTCGCCGGTGTAGCCGGTGCGGCTGACCACGACGGCGGGGCCGTTGTAGTCGCCGATGCGCCCGACCGTGAAGCGGAACCAGCCGATCTCGTCGACGCGCGGCCGGGCCGGCGGGGTCCACACGATCTCGCGCAGAATGTCGCGGCTCAACGGGCCCTGGACGGACAGGTTGTGCAACTGGTCGGTCGAGGACTTGACCCAGACACGCTTGAGCCCGAGCGCCTCGGCCTGCTGGCGCAGCCAGACGCCGCCGTACTCGTCGCCGCCGATCCAGCGGAACAGGTCCGGCGCCATGCGGAACAGCGTGCCGTCGTCGATCATGCCGCCGGTCGGGTAGCACATGGCGCTGTAGACCACCTGCCCGGGCGCCAGCCGGCGCACGTTGCGAGTCAGCGTCTGTTGGAGCAATTCCTCGGCGTCGGGCCCGGTGATCTCGAACTTCCTGAGCGCCGACAGGTCGAGCACGATCGCCTTCTCGCGGCACGCCCAGTATTCGTCCTCGGGGCCGTGGTTGTTGAACTGGTTGGGCAACCAGAACCCTCGGTATTCGACAAGTGCGCGGGTGAGTTGCGAGGTGCGAGGATGGAACGCGGTCTCGCGGGTCAACTGGGGTTCGGCGTCGGGGGTCATGCGAAAAGCCACCGCTTTGGAGAAGACGTTCTTGTTGGGATAGACGCGGACGTGGACGTCGGTCGGGTTCCAGGCGTTGGTGCCGTCGATGTCGTCGGGGCACGCGGAGGAGCCGCATACCAGGTCGGCCTGGGCCTGGAACAGCACGTAGTCGCCGGGGCGCGACCACGGCTCGTCCAGGTAGATGCCGTTCTGCGCGGTGAGGTTGGTGTTGTAGTAGAGGTTGATCGCCGGCCAGCCGGGGCGGGTCGCGAGCCCGAAGGGCGCGAGCACCCGGTCGAAGTTCTCCGAGCAGTTGGCGTGGCCCGGATAGCCCATGTCCTCGTAGAACCGGGCGGTGCAGGCGAGCCCGAAGGTGTCGTGCCGGCCGCAGGTGTCGCGGATGACCTCGACGAGCGGCTGCATGTCGGCGTCGAAGTATTTCGCCGCCAGCCCCGGCATGGGATAGAGCATTCCCACCTGGTAGCGGGTCGTCGTCGGGTCGATGCCGCGCTCGACGCCGCGTTCGAGCCGGCCCGCGTTATAGGCGAGGAAGTCCGAGCACTGGCGCCCGGCCACGTCGATCACCTGGATGAACTCGCCGGCCTTGACCTCGTAGGCCTCGGCGGTGCAACGGGCGACGCGGACCTCGAACCTGGGATCGGCCAGGGGATCGGGCAACGGCGGCGCCCAGTCGCTGGGGACGGCGTGGCGGGCAACGGCGACCTCGAGATCGGTCGGCGGCGCGTGCTCGTCCGGCGCCATCGGCGCACCCGGCGCCGCGACGACGACGATCGCGCCGCGCTCGGCCACCAGGCGGCGGGAGGCACCTGGCGGCGAATCGCCGCCGAAGATGTGCAGCGCCCGATCCAGGCTGGCACCAATACCGCGCCGTTTCAGGGCGGCGGCGAGCGCGACGGCGGACTCCTCGGCGCCGGCCAGAATGGCCTGGAGACCGGTCGCCGGGCCGGTCGGCGAAGCGCCCAGCGCGCCCGGGTCCGCCCGGCCGTCCGCGCCGAACGCCGCCACCTCGCATGGCTGACGGCCCTCTGGATCGGTGATCGCGAGCTCGTCGCCCGGCGCCACGGCGAACACGACCGAGCCGCCGCCCCGCACGCGGTAACGCTCGACGCCCGGCTGGAAGCGCGCGAGCCCTGGCTCGATCAATCGAGGTCGCGCCTCGTCCGCCATGTCCAAGCCTCCCGGAGACCCTGGCGAGACTAGGGGAGCGCCCGCCGGCCATCAAGCAGGTCGGCCTTGACACGCCGTCCGCGATGACGTTCAAGAAACGTGGCGCCGATTTGAAGTCAGCTTGCGGGCGCTTGAAAAATGCAGCTAAAGCGACGGCAGCGAACCGCCGGAGCCTTGGCTTTCGGCGGTTTTTCGTTGCCGCGCAGGGAGGAGCCCGTGACCGACGACCGCAAGGCGCGCGAGGCGGCGTGGCGCCCGGCGACGCGGCTGGTGCGCGGCGGGCTGGATCGGTCCGGCCACGGCGAGACCAGCGAGGCGCTCTACCTCACCTCGGGCTACGTCTACGACGACGCCGCGACCGCCGAGGCCCGCTTCAAGGGTGCCGAGGGCTTCGTCTACTCGCGCTACGGCAACCCCACCGTCGCCACCTTCGAACGCCGGCTCGCGCTGGCCGAGGGCGCCGAGGCGTGCTTCGCCACCGCGTCGGGCATGGCCGCCGTGTTCGCCGCGCTCGCCTGCCAGGTCAAGGCGGGCGATCACATCGTCGCCGCGCGGGTCATGTTCGGCTCGTGCCACGTGGTCATCAGCGAGATCCTGCCGCGCTTCGGCGTCCGCGCCACCCTGGTCGACGGCCGCGATCTCGATGCCTGGCGCCGGGCTCTGGCCCAGGGCGCAAGGGTCGTGTTCCTGGAGAGCCCAGCGAACCCGACCACCGAGCTGGTCGACATCAAGGCCGTGGCCGAGCTCGCCCACGCGTCCGGCGCCCGTCTGGTCGTCGACAACGTGTTCGCGACCGCGCTCTGGCAGCGCCCGCTCGAGCTCGACGCCGACATCGTCGTCTACTCGGCGACCAAGCACATCGACGGCCAGGGGCGATGCCTGGGCGGCGCGGTGCTGGCTTCCGCCGCGTTCGTCAAGGACGATCTGGTGCCGTTCTGCCGCCACACCGGCCCGTCGCTCAGCCCGTTCAACGCCTGGGTCCTGCTCAAGGGTCTCGAGACCCTGCCGCTGCGCCTCGCCCGCCACGCCGAGAGCGCCCAGCGCCTCGCCCTGTTCCTCGAACGCCACGGCGGGCCCACGCGCGTGCTCTATCCGGGCCTGGCGAGCCATCCGCAACACGCCCTGGCGGCGCGTCAGATGACCGGGTACGGCTCGATCGTCGCCTTCGACGTGCCGGGCGGCAAGGCGGCGGCGTTCCGCGTGCTGGATTCGCTGCGCCTGATCGACATCTCGAACAACCTGGGCGACGCCAAGAGCCTGATTACCCATCCGGCGACGACCACCCATCATCGGCTCAAGCCCGAGCAGCGCGCCGAGCTCGGCATCGGCGACGGCATGGTGCGGCTGTCGGTCGGGCTCGAGGACCCGGACGACCTGATCGAAGACCTCGACCAGGCGTTAGCCGTGCTTACGCGTTAGCCGTGCTTACGCGTTAGCCGTGCTCAAGCGTTAGCCGTGCT
>CAZGYG010000018.1:33355-40446 GCA_964530335.1 uncultured Rhodospirillaceae bacterium
GCGTTAGCCGTGCTCAAGCGTTAGCCGTGCTAACGGGGGGCGTGAGAACTTTTCGCATTGACGGCCGGTTTCGGATGTGCGACAGAACCTACGCGCCGATTTGAGGTTCAGCTTGCGGGCGCGTTACAAATGCGGCTAAAGCGACGGGACAATCCGCCCGGCTAGCCGCGGCGGATTTTTCGTTCTACGGCCTGGTCCACCGCATACGGACCCGCGGGATTTGAAGGGCAGCTTGCATCCGCGTCATCAACTGCTAAAGCGCCACGGAGTCGTCTCCGTGGGCCCGTCACTCGAACGAGGGGACCCGCATGGCGACCGAAGCATCCTTCCAACCGAAGCATCGTTCGGCCCTGCCAGGCGCCGCCGCCTACGCCCTGCGTGACGGCCGGTTCGCCGTCGTCGTCGAGCCGCCGCTCGGGCGGCTGAGCGCGCGCCAGCGCCACGGCTTGCAGGACATCGCCCGGCGCTACGCCTTCGGCGGCATGGTCGAGCCGAACCCCAACCGCGTCGAGATCAGGGGCGTCGATCCCGAGCTCGTGCCGCTCGTCATCGACGAAGTCCACAGCGCCGGCCTGCCGGTGGCGGGAGACCGCCGGTGAACGTGGCGACGATCGAATTCGCCCGGCCGCCGCGCGAGAATTGGGCGCACTTGCGCGCCGCCGCGTTGCAGCGGGCCTACCCCGAGGCCGAAGGCGCCGAGCTGTTGCGCGCGGCGATCGAGGTCGAGTTCCCCGGCCGCATCGCCCTCGCCTCGTCGTTCGGCGCCGAGGCGGCGGTGATCCTGGCCCTGGTGGCGGAGATCGACGCTTCGACCCCGGTCATCGTGCTCGAGACCGGCAAGCTGTTTCCCGAGACCCACGCGTACATCCGCCGGCTCGGCGCCCACCTGGGGCTGAACGACGTGCGGCTGGTCGAGCCGGACCCCGACGCATTGTCCCGCGCCGACCCCGACGGGGCGCTGTGGAGCCGCGATCCCGAGGCGTGCTGCCGGCTGCGCAAGGTCGAACCCCTGCGCCGGGCGCTGGCCCCGTTCGAGGCGTGGATCTCGGGTCGCAAGCGGCTGCACGGCGAGGCGCGCGTCGCGACGCCGGCGATCGGCGCCGTCAACGCCCACGTCGTCATCAGCCCGCTGGCGCACTGGACCCGCGCCGACATCGACCGCGCCTTCGCCGAGCGCGCCCTGCCGCGCCACCCCCTGGTGTTCCAGGGCTACGCCTCGATCGGCTGCCAGCCGTGCACCCGCCCTGTCGAGGCCAGTCAGGCGCCGCGCGCGGGACGCTGGGCGGGCACCGAGAAGACCGAATGCGGGATTCACCGCCCCGCCCTGTTCTGAGCCCGAGGAAACCTTCGTGCCCCACTACGTGATCACCGCCAACAACCTGCGCGACGGCGGCGTGCGCTGGCTCAGGGACGACGGCGGCAGCCTCGCCTGGACGGCCGAGGCCCAGGCCGCCGCGGTGGCGCCGGACGCGGCCGGGCGCGATGCCTGGTTGGCGCTGGCCGAGGCCGATGTGGCGGCGAACCGCGTGGTCGGCGTCTACGCCGTCGAGGTCGTCCCGGCCGGCGACGGTTTCGCCCACACCTCGGTGCGCGAGCGCGTGCGCGCCGGCGGGCTGACGGTCAATCCGGCGACGAGCTGAGCGGAGGACGCATGTACCTCTACGACGACTCCGACCGCCGGTTCCTCGCCGAACGGGTGCGCCAGTTCCGCGGCCAGGTCGCCCGGCGACTTTCGGGCGCGCTGAGCGAGGACGAGTTCAAGCCGCTCCGGCTGCAGAACGGGCTCTACCTCCAGCTCCACGCCTACATGCTGCGGGTCGCGATCCCGTATGGGATTCTTTCGTCGCGCCAGTTGCGCACGCTCGCCCGCGTCGCGCGCGACCACGACCGGGGCTACGGCCATTTCACCACGCGCCAGAACATCCAGTTCAACTGGCTCGAACTCGCCGACGCGCCCGAGGCCCTGGCGACGCTGGCCGAGGCCGACATGCACGCGATCCAGACCAGCGGCAACTGCGTGCGCAACATCACGACCGATCATCTGGCCGGCGTCGCCGCCGACGAGATCGAGGACCCCAGGCCCTACTGCGAGCTGCTGCGCCAGTGGTCGACTCTGCACCCCGAATTCGCGTACCTGCCGCGCAAGTTCAAGATCGCGCTGACCGGATCGCCCAACGACCGGGCGGCGGTGCGCGTGCACGACATCGGCCTGCGCATGCTGCGCGATGAGGCTGGGGACCCCGGGTTCGAGGTGCTGGTCGGCGGCGGCCTGGGGCGCACGCCGATGATCGGCGCCGTGATTCGCCGCTTCCTGCCCGCGCGCGACCTGCTCGGCTACGTCGAGGCGATCCTGCGCGTCTACAACCGCTTCGGCCGGCGCGACAACATCTACAAGGCGCGCATCAAGATCCTGGTCGCGTCGCTGGGGGCCGAGGCGTTCGCCGCCGCGGTCGAGGACGAGTGGCGGGCGCTCGACCGGGAGCGACTGGCGATCGACCCGGCGGCGCTGGAACGGATCGCCGCCGACTTCCGCCCGCCGACGTACGAGAACCTGCCCGACAGCGCGCCCGAGCGCCGGTTGGCGCTGCGCGACGCGGCGTTCGCGCGCTGGCTCGCGCGCGACGTCGTGCCGCACAAGGTCGCGGGCTACCGCGCGGTGCTGCTGCCGCTGAAGGGCACGGGCGTCATACCGGGCGACGCCAGCGCCGAGATCATGGAGCGCGCGGCCGACCTGGCCGACCTGTTCAGCTTCGGCGAGGCGCGCGTCACTCACACCCAGAACTTGGTTCTGCCGCACGTCGCGGCGCGTGACCTCGAGGCGCTGTGGCGGGCGTTGGTGCCGCTTGGGCTGGCCAATCCCCTGGCCGGAACCCTCGCCGACATCATCGCGTGCCCGGGGATGGACTACTGCGCGCTGGCCACCGCGCGCTCGATCACCGTCGCCCAGTCGATCACGAGCGCGTTCGCCGACGTGGCCGAGCTCCACGACCTGGGCGAACTCAGGGTGAACATCTCGGGCTGCATAAACGCCTGCGGCCACCACCACGTCGGGCATATCGGCGTGCTCGGCGTCGATAAGCACGGCGAGGAGTTCTACCAGCTCACCCTCGGCGGCTCGAGCGCGGAGCAGCCGAGCCTGGGCACGATCCTGGGCCCGTCGCTGCCGCCCGAGCGGGTTGCGCCCGCGGTGCGCGCCATCGTCGAGGTCTACGTTGGCCTGCGCGAGACGGGCGAGACGTTCCTGGACACGGTGCGCCGGGTCGGCGTGGAGCCGTTCAAGGCCCGGGTCTACGGCGAGCGCGAGGCGCGCGCCGCATGACCCTGATCCGGGGGCGGGCCATCGTTGCCGACGCGTGGTGTTACGCAGCCGAAGGCCCGCTGCCCGACGCCGACGTCATCGTGCCGCTGGCGCGCTTCGTGGCCGAGCGCGAGGCCCTGCTCGCCCGCCCCCGGCTCGGCGTCAGGCTCGAACCCGGCGACGATCCGCAAGTCATCGCGGCAGACCTCGACCGCCTCGATCTGATCGCGCTGGCGTTCCCCAAGTTCACCGACGGCCGCGCCTATTCCCACGCCCGGCTGTTGCGCGACCGCTATGGCTTCCGTGGCGAGCTCCGGGCCGTGGGCGACGTGCTGCGCGACCAGCTTCTCGCCATGGCGCGCTGCGGCTTCGACGCCTTCGAGCTGCGCGCCGACAGGGACGCGAAGGACGCGCTGGCGGCGTTCGACGAGTTCTCGGTGTTCTATCAGCCGGCGACGGCGGTTGCGCCGCGCGGCGCGAGCGCCTAAACACTCCCGCACTTCGCATTCTGGCTGCCCCGTTAGCGGCATGACGGCCCTTCGGCTCGCCTTCGACCTGAAATTCGAGGAGCTCTACGACCGCCCCGGCCTGGAGCGGCTCGACGCTCTGTTCCTGGCCCGCCTCGGCGCCGCCGAGCCGGAGCTTCGCGCGCGTCTTGACGCCGCCCGCGCCGACCCGGCGGCCCTGGCTCCGAAGGCCGAGTCCGAGCTTCTGATCGCCCTGGCGCCGCCGGTCGAGGACTTCGTCGCCGAGCTGTTCGGCATCGAGCGCGAGCTCCGCGAGCTGCGCGCCCGGCATGACGATCTCGTGCCGCTCTACGACTGCAAGCGGCTGTTCGTGCGCCGCCGCGCGGCCAAGGCGGCGGTACCCGACGATGCCGAGGTGCCGGCGCTGGAGCGCGAGTTGGGCCGGCGCCTCGGCGCGGCCGTGACCGAGGAGGCCTTCGCGCGCGCCGTCATGGCGTGGCTCGACGACGAGGCCGCGCACAAGGACGACCTCGCGCTGGCCGAACGCTTCGCCGCGTGGGCGAGCCAGACCGAGGCCGGGCACGCGCGCTTCCGCGCCGGCTTCCTGTTCCACATGCCGCGCAAGGTCGACCCGCGGGATCTCGTGCCGGTGACCGAAACGAGGGTCGCGGGAATCGAGGCGCTGGTCCTGCCGGAAGAACGCCAGCGCAAGCGCGAAGGCTTCGCCCTGACCGACCCGGGCATGGCCCTGCCGGGGGCGCTCGACCACGCGCACTACTGCATCTTCTGCCACAACCAGGGCAAGGACAGTTGCGCCAAGGGCCTGCGCGAGAAATCCGGCGGTTTCCGGGTCAACGCGCTCGGCATCCCGCTCGCCGGCTGCCCGCTCGAGGAGAAGGTCTCCGAGATGAACCTGGTCAAGGCGGGCGGGCACCCGATCGGCGCGCTGGCCGTGGCCGTGATCGACAACCCGCTGGTGGCGGCGACCGGACACCGGATATGCAACGACTGCATGAAGTCGTGCATCTACCAGAAGCAGGAACCGGTCGACATTCCCCAGGTCGAGACGCGTACGCTCAAGGACGTGCTCGCCCTGCCGTGGGGCTTCGAGATTTACGGGCTCTTGACGCGCTGGAACCCGCTCGACATCGGCCGGCCGTTCGCGCGCGCCGCGAGCGGCCGGCGGGTGCTGGTGGTCGGTCTGGGTCCGGCCGGGTTCAACCTGGCGCACCATCTTCTGAACGATGGCCACACGGTGGTCGGGGTCGACGGGCTCAAGATCGAGCCGCTGCCGGCCGATGTCGCCGGCGTCGGCGCCGACGGCGCCCGCGTCCCGTTCCGCCCGGTGCGCGACGTGGCCGAGCTGTGGGAATCCCTCGATGACCGGGTGATGGCCGGGTTCGGCGGCGTCGCCGAGTACGGCATCACCGTGCGCTGGGACAAGAACTTCCTCAAGCTCGTGCGCCTGCTGCTCGAGCGCCGGCCGGGGTTCGCCATGTTCGGCGGCGTCAGGCTCGGCGGCACGTTGACGGTCGAGCAGGCCTTCGAGCTCGGCTTCGACCACATCGCGTTGTGCGTCGGCGCTGGCCAGCCGACCTACCTGGACCTGCCCAATGGCCTGGCGCGCGGCGTGCGCGCGGCGTCGGACTTCCTGATGGCGCTGCAACTCACCGGCGCGGCCAAGACCGAATCCATCGCCAACCTCCAGGTGCGCTTGCCCGTGGTCGTGATCGGCGGCGGGCTGACCGCGATCGACGCCGCGACCGAGGCGGCCGCGTACTACCCGGTGCAAGTCGAGAAGTTCCTGGCGCGCTACGAGGCGCTCGCGTCCGAACTCGGCGAAGCCAGCGTGCGCGCGCATTGGAACCCCGAGGAAGCGGCGATCGCCGACGAGTTCCTTGCCCACGCGCGGGCGATCCGTGCCGAGCGGGCGGCGGCGGCGGCCGAAGCGCGACACCCCGACCTGCGCCGGCTTCTCGACGGCTGGGGCGGTGTGACCATCGCGTACCGCAAGCGCCTGGTCGATGCGCCGAGCTATCGGCTCAACCACGAGGAGGTCGCCAAGGCGCTCGAGGAAGGCATCCGGTTCGCCCCGGGACTGAGCCCCACCCGGGTCGAGATCGACCGCTTCGGCCACGCCGAGGCCATCGTGCTCGAACGCGGCGGCGCCGAGGCGCGGCTGCCGGCGCGCGCCATCCTGGTCGCCGCGGGCACCCATCCGAACACGGTGCTGGCGCGCGAGGAGCCCGGGCTGTTCGGTCTCGACGGCGAGTATTTCCAGCCGATCGACGAACACGGGCGCCCGGTCGCGGCCGAACGCAGCGCGAAGCCCGACCCGGTGCGCATATTCGCCCACACGCGCGCCGACGGGCGCGCGGTCAGCTTCTTCGGCGACGTCCATCCCTCGTTCGCCGGCAACGTGGTCAAGGCGATGGCCGGCGCCAAGCAGGGCTATCCGCTGATCAGCCGCCTGCTTGCCCGCGCCGCGCCGGCCAGCGGGCTCGACGACGATCGGTTCCTCGAACGGTTGCAGGGGCTTGCCGCCCGGGTCCACGCGGTCAACCGGCTGACGCCGACCATCGTCGAGGTCGTGGTCGAGGCGCCGTTCGCGGCGCGGGCGTTCCGGCCGGGGCAGTTTTACCGCTTGCAGAACTACGAGACCCTGGCGCGCCGCGTCGAGGGCACGACGCTCGCCATGGAAGGGCTGGCCATGACCGGGGCCTGGGTCGACGCGGGCCGCGGGCTGCTCGGCCTGATCGTGCTCGAGATGGGCGGCTCGTCGGACCTGTGCGCCATGCTCGAACCGGGCGAGCCGGTGGTGGTCATGGGGCCGACCGGGACCCCGACCGAGATCGTCCCGGGCGAAACGGTGCTGCTCGCCGGCGGCGGGCTCGGCAACGCGGTGCTGTTCTCGATCGGCCGCGCCATGCGCCAGGCCGGCTGCCGGGTGCTCTACTTCGCCGGCTACCGCCAGAACGCGGATCGCTACAACGTCGCCGAGATCGAGGCCGCGTCGGATGCCGTGGTGTGGGCCGTGGACCGGGCGCCGGGCTTCGTCCCCGACCGGCCCCAAGATCTCAGCCACGTCGGCACCATCGTCGAGGCGATGATCGCCTACCAGCAGGGCCGGCTCGGGCCGAAGCCGATCGAGCTATCCGAGGTTGACCGCATCGTCGCGATCGGCTCGGATCGGATGATGGCGGCGGTCAAGGCGGCGCGTCACGGCCCGCTCAAGGCTCATCTCAAGCCAGACCATCGCGCCATCGGCAGCATCAACTCGCCGATGCAGTGCATGATGAAGGAGATCTGCGCCCAGTGCCTGCAGC
>CAZGYG010000019.1:0-5957 GCA_964530335.1 uncultured Rhodospirillaceae bacterium
GGCTGGGGCGGTTCCACGACGGTTCGCCGATCACGGCCAACAACGTGGTGTAGGGCGCCGCTGAAAGACCCTCATGACAGTCATCGCGAGCCGCCGCAGGCGGCGTGCCGATCCAGGATTGCAAGGGCTCGTGCGATTGCCCTGGGTCGCCACGGCCCGCCTTCGCGAAGCCCGCCTTCACGCACCGTAGTGGCGGCTCCACGCTTCGGCGGGCGAAGGAAGGTCGCCTCGCTCCCTCGCGACGACGGAGCAGATGGCTTATTTGACACCCTACTGACGCGCTGATCGAACGGGCCCGGTCAGTCCAGGTAACCGGCGTCCTCGCGGACTTCGATGACGGTCGGAGCATCGTGCTCGCGGGCCGCGACGAGCGCTTGCGCGAATCCGTCCAGGGAATCGGGGCGCTCGGCACGGCAGCCGAACGCGCGGGCGAGCATGAGGAAGTCCGGGTTGCGCAGATCGACGCCGATCTCCGGGTCGCCCTTCGCCCGCATGTCGTCCTTGATCTGGCCGTAGGCATCGTTGTTCCACAGCACGACGGCGAGCGGCAGCTTGTGGTCGACCGCGGTCGCCAACTCCTGCGCGGTGAACAGGAATCCGCCATCGCCCACGATGACCGCCCCTGTCCGCTCCGGCGCCGCGAGCCTGGCGCCGATGGCGGCGGGCAGCGCGAAGCCGAGCGTGCCGTAGCCGACCGGGAAGAACCAACTGCGCGGCCTGAGGCACGGGAACCAGGCGTTGCCCGTGTAGGCAAGCTGGGTCGAATCGGCGGCGACGAAGGCGTCGTCCGGCAGCGCCGCGCGCATCGCCTCGAGCACCTTGACGTGGCGGCGCTGCTTGGGCACCAGGGTCGCCCGGTTCTCCGATCTGCGTTCGGCAAGCCCGTCGCCGCCCGCGTACCCCGGCGGCTCGTTCGGCATTGGCCCCAGTTCGTCGAGCAAGGCCGCGAGCCCGGCGCCCGCGTCGCCCAGGAGCGCCACCTCGGCCGGGTAGTCGCGGACCACGGACGTGGCGTCGATGTCGAGCCGGATGAGCTTGCCGCCGAGCGCGAGCCTGGGCGTCATCCAGTGGTCGGTCGGCGCGATCTCGGTGCCGACCGCCAGGACCACGTCGGCGCCGGCCAGCACGGCGCGCGTGCCCGGCAGTCGGAGCGTCGCCCCGAGCGCGAGCGCGTGGGCGTCGGCCACGATGCCCTTGCCGCCGCGCGAGGTCACGACGGCGGCGCCGATGCGCTCGGCGAGGCGCTGGACCAGCGCCGCGCACGCTTGCGCGCCACCGCCCGCGAGAATCACCGGCCGTTCCGACTTGGCCAGCAGGGCCGCCGCGCGCCCGATCGCGGCGCTGTCCGGCACGGGCGGGGCCGGCGGCACGCGGGCCGCGGGCACGAACCCGGCCGGCTCGGCGAGCACGTCGATCGGCACGGCGATGTGGGCGGGGCGCGGCCGGCCGGACGCGAACATGGCGAAGGCGCGCGCGATGAGCTCGGCCGCCTCCGCGATGCCGAACGCGGTCGCGCTGAAGCCGGTCAGCGCCGCCATGGCGGCCTGTTGCGAGGGAAGCTCGTGCAGATCGCCGCGGCCCATGCCGAGGTCGCGCCGGGCGTTGACGCTGGACACGACGAGCACGGGCGAGGATTCCGCGTAGGCCTCGGCGATCGCGGTCGCGGCGTTGGTGACGCCCGGGCCGGTGATGAGGACGCAGACCCCGGGCCGGCCGCTGATCCGGGCGTAACCGTCGGCCATGAACCCGGCGCCCTGCTCGTGGCGGACCGCGATATGGCGCAGGCCGGCGCGCGCGATGCCGCGATAGAATTCGAGCGTATGGACGCCCGGGATGCCGAACACCGTGTCCACGCCCCAGGCGCGGAGCGCCGCCATGATGGCCTCGCCGCAGGTCAGCCCCGTCTCGCCCATCGGCCACCTCCGGCTTTCCCATAGCGTCCTCAATCCAAAAGAACAACGGCGCGATGGTGACGGCGCGCGATCGGCGCTAGGTTTGCCGCCGTGAATGAGGAATCACGGTCCCGCGATGAAGGCCGTCACCGACCTGCCGCGCAGGGTGCGCGAGATCGAGAACCTGTGGATACCCGTGCGCGACGGAACCCGGCTCGCCGCGCGCGTCTGGCTGCCCGACGACGCCGAGCGCGACCCGGTGCCCGCGATCGTCGAGTACATCCCCTACCGCAAGCGCGACTTCACCGCGTTCGGCGATTCCTTCACCCACCCGTGGTTCGCCGGGCACGGCTATGCGTCGATCCGCCTGGATATCCGGGGCAGCGGCGATTCCGACGGCGTGCTCGAGGACGAGTACCTGCCGATCGAGCAACAGGACATGCTCGATGCCCTGGCCTGGATCGCGGCCCAGCCGTGGTGCACGGGCAAGATCGGCATGATGGGCATCTCGTGGGGCGGGTTCAATTCGCTCCAGGTCGCGGCGCTCCGCCCGCCCCAGCTCAAGGCCATCGTCACCCTGTGCTCGACCGACGATCGCTACGCGACCGACGTCCACGTCATGGGCGGCTGCCTGCTCAAGGATGGCATAAGCTGGGGCTCGGGCATCTTCAGCGTCATCCCGCGCCCGCCCGACCCGCTGATCTCGGGGCCCGGCTGGCGCGACAAGTGGCATCGCCGGCTCGAAGGTGCGTCGGTGCCGCTGATCACCTGGTTGCGGCACCAGCACCGCGACGCCTACTGGAAGCACGGCTCGGTCTGCGAGGACTACGGCGCGATCGAGTGCGCGGTTTACGCCGTGGGCGGCTGGGTCGACGGCTACTCCAACGCGATCCTGCGCCTGCTCGCCAACCTGAAGGCGCCGTGCAAGGGCCTGATCGGGCCGTGGACCCACACGTATCCGCACCTCGGCGTGCCGGGCGAGCCCGTCGGCTTCCTGCAAGAAACGCTGCGCTGGTGGGACCATTGGCTCAAGGGCGTCGACAACGGCATCATGGCGGAGCCTCGACTCCACGTCTGGATGCAGGAGCGCATCCGGCCCGATGCGTCCATGCCCGATAGCCCCGGCCATTGGATCGCCGAGCCGGCCTGGCCGGCGCCGGGCATCCGGCCGCGGACCTTCGCCCTGAACCCCGGACGGCTGACCGCGACGCCCAAGCCCGAGACCGCGCTCGCCGTCCGGTCGCCCCAGACCACCGGCTCCGAGGCCGGGGAGTGGTGCCCGCTCGATTCCGGCGGCAACGCGCCCGAGTTCCAGACCGATCAGCGCCCGGACGACGGCCGCTCGCTCTGCTTCGACAGCCTGCCGCTCGCCGAACGCCTGGCGATCCTGGGCGCCCCGGTGGTCGAGCTCGAGGTCAGCGTCGACCGGCCCCAGGCGTTCCTGTGCGCGCGGCTGTGCGACGTGGCGCCGGACGGCGCCTCGACCCGCGTCAGCTTCGGCCTGCTCAACCTGGCCCACCGCGACAGCCACGAGCACCCGACGCCGCTGGAGCCCGGCCGCCGCTATCGCGTGCGCATCGCCCTCGACGACACGGCGTACGCCTTCGTGCCGGGGCACCGGATGCGGCTGGCGCTGTCCACGGCCTATTGGCCGATGGTGTGGCCTTCGCCCGAAGCCGCTACCGTCACCGTCCATACCGGCGTCAGCACGCTCACCTTGCCGGTGCGCCCGCCCAGGCCCGAGGACGGCCGCGTGCCCTTCCCGCCGGCCGAGGCGACGGCGCCGCTGGCCCGCACCTACCTCAAGCCGCCCACGACCGCACGCGGCGTCGCGCACGATTTCGCCAGCGGGCTGTCGGTGTTCACCCACGAGGAAGACCGCGGCGTCTACCGGCTCGACGCCATCGACCTGACGCTGGGCTATCTGGCGATCGAACGTTCGACGATCGCGGAACAGGACCCCACCGCCGCGCGGACCGAGATGGTGCGCAAGGTCTCGCTGTCGCGCGGCGACTGGTCCACGCGCGTCGAGACGTTGATCGAGGTGACGTGCGACGTGACCCACTTCCACGTCACGGCGCGGCTCGAGGCCTTCGAGGGCGAGAGTCGCATCTTCGCGCGGGATTGGCGCGAAACGATTCCCCGGGACATGATGTGACCATGGCCAGGGCAAGTTTCGGTCCCATGGGATCGCCAGGTGCACGACGCCGTTTGCGGTTCGAGACGGCGCTTCGCGTTGGGGCGGGGGCAACCGCCCCAACGCCTCACCGCGAACGGCTGTTTTTTGGACCGTTCGCCCTGAGGAGGGCCGAAGGCCCGTCTCGAAGGGCGGATGGTGCACGGTTCCAGGTGATCGGCATGCGCTCTAAATCGAATCGGAAGGCATCCCATGTCGCGTGAAATGTCGCGTCAGCGCTCCCGCCGGGGATCGACGGGCATCAAGCAGCCCCCTTGGCGGCGGCTTCGGAACCCCTACCGGCCGATCGAGGTGCTGAGCGCGGACGAGCTCGAGGCGATCCACGAGGCCTCGCTCGACGTGCTCGAAAACCACGGCATCGAGTTCCTGAGCGACGGCGCGCTCGACCGGCTGGCCAAGGCCGGCGCCAAGGTCGACCGCGCGACCAGGATCGTGCGCTTCGACCGCGGGCTCGTGCTCGAGCAGGTGGCGCTGGCGCCGGCGACGTTCACGCTCACGCCGCTGCGCCCGGAACGGGCCGTCACCTTCGGCGCCAACCACATCAACTTCGGCTCGGTCGGCGGGCCGCCCAACGTGACCGACCTGGACCGCGGCCGGCGTCCGGGCAATTTCGCCGACCTGTGCGACGTGGTGCGCGTCATCCAAAGCCTCGACGTCGTCCACGTGCTGGGCGGCATCGCGGTCGCGCCGATCGATCTCGACGCCGAGACCCGGCATCTGGACTGCGCCTATGCGTTCCTGACGTTGTGCGATCGCGTCTGGCACGCGACCGGGCTGGGCCGTCATCGCGCCGCCGACGCGGTCGACATGATGTGCGTGGCGCGCGGGGTGGACCGCGACGCCCTGGCGCGCCAGCCCAGCCTGCTCACCACGATCAACGCCAACTCGCCCCGCCGCTACGACGGCCCGATGCTCGACGGGCTCGAGGAGATGGCCGGCGCGGGCCAGGCGGTCTCGATCACGCCGTTCACGCTGCTCGGCGCCATGAGCCCGGTCACCATCGCCGGGGCGCTCACCCAGCAGAACGCCGAGGCCCTGGCCGGCATCGCCTATGTCCAGCTCGTGCGCCCGGGCAATCCGGTGTTCTACGGCGGCTTCACCTCGAACGTGGACATGAAGACCGGCGCGCCCGCTTTCGGCACGCCCGAATACGCCAAGGCCGTGCTCGCCGGCGGCCAGCTCGCCCGCCGCTACGGCCTGCCGTACCGCTCGAGCAACGTCAACGCCTCTAACGACGTCGACGCCCAGGCCGCCTACGAATCCGAGATGTCGATCTGGGCCGCGGTCATGGGTCATGCCAACCTGGTCCACCATGGCGTCGGCTGGCTCGAAGGCGGGCTCACCGCGTCGTTCGAGAAGCTCGTGCTCGACGCCGAGATGCTCCAGATGATGGCGGCGTTCATGGACCCGATCGACGTGTCGAAGGACTCGCTCGCCGTCGACGCCATCGGCGGCGTGCCGCCCGGCGGGCACTTCTTCGGCGCGGCCCATACGCTCGAGCGCTACGAAACCGCGTTCTACGCGCCGCTGGTGTCCGACTGGCGCAACTTCGAAACCTGGCGCGAGGCCGGCGCGCTCAACGCCACCCAACGCGCCAACGCCATCTGGAAGGAACTCCTGCGCGCCTACACGCCGCCGGCGATCGACCCGGCGGTGGACGAGGCGCTGCGTGCGTTCATGGCGCGGCGCAAGCGCGAGCTTGCATCGGCGGCGTGATGGCGGCGATCGCCGGCGGGCTCGCCCCACCCGACCCGTTCGATCCGGCGCTTTACGCTGGCGTTCGCCGCCCGCTGCTCGAGGCCGAGCTCGCCGCCGACGTAGCGCCCCGCAAACGGGGCGATGGACGGACCATGAGCGGATCGATCGAG
>CAZGYG010000019.1:6057-40013 GCA_964530335.1 uncultured Rhodospirillaceae bacterium
GCCGCCTGATCGCGGAGTGGAGAAGGATCCATGGGTGACGATGTTGAGCTCCTCATAGCCGAGGCCGAGGAACGTGGGCGCAAGGCGATCGCGACCGAACCCCGCGCCAAGTCGGCTCGCTATGACAAGGCAACGGGAAGGGTCATCGTGGACCTGACCAACGGATGCAGCTTCGCGTTCCCGGTGCACCGGGTGCAAGGGTTGGAAGGGGCCAGCGCCAAGGCACTCGCCGAGGTTGAAGTGCTCGGTCTCGGCCTGGGGTTGCATTGGGCGAGTCTCGATGTCGACCTCAGCGTGCCGGGCTTGCTCGCCGGCGTGTTCGGGACCAAGGCTTGGCTGGATCGGCGGCGCGCTGCCAAGGCCGGATCGGCGCGCACGTCCGCGAAGGCCGCGGCGGCACGACGCAACGGCGCCAAGGGCGGCCGCCCGAGGAAGGTCGCCGCGAGGTCACGACGCGGCAAATGACCGACGCTCGGGACCTCTTCGATCCGGCGCTTTACGCCGGGGTCCGCCGCCCGCTGCTCGAGGCCGAGACGCTGCCGGCGTGGTGCTACACCGACCCGGCGTTCTTCCGCCGCGAGGTCGCGACCATCTTCCTGAAGGTGTGGAACTTCGTCGGCCGCGCCGACCTGATCCCGAACCGGGGCGACTACACGGCCTTCGACTTCGCCGGCGTGCCTGTCGTCGTGCTGCGCGACGACGCGGGCCAGGTGCGGGCCTTCGTCAACAGTTGCCGGCACCGGGGCACCAAGATCCTCGACGGCGAGGGAACGTGCGCGGCCCTGCGTTGCCCGTACCACAGTTGGACCTACGGGCTGGACGGCCGGCTCGAGGTCGCGCCCCAGATGGACGAAACCCTCGGCTTCGACAAGCGGGACTACGCGCTCGCGCCCGTCCGCCTGGAGACCTGGGACGGCTTCCTGTTCATCAACTTCGATGCGGGCGCGCCCGACCTGGCGAGCTTCCTCGGCGACCTGCCGGCCACACTCGCGTCATACGGCTTCGCCGACATGGTGTGCACCCGGCGCGTGAGCTACGAGCTCGCGTGCAACTGGAAGCTCTATGTCGAGAACGCGATGGAGAGCTACCACGTGCCCACGGTGCACGGTCAGACCCTGCAAAAACAGAAGCGCGACATCAACCCGCCGATCGACGCGAACGGCGCCTACTGCGGGCTTTACACCCGGCACAAGGGCAGCCGGGCATTGATCGCCGGGGAAGCGGGCTTCCCCTACATCTCGACGCTGGCGGGCGACGCCGCCGAGGGAACGTTTTACCCGCTGATCTACCCGTCCACCATGTTCGGCTGCACCTACGACTGCATGTGGTGGCTCGAGCTGCACCCCCTGGGGCCCGACCGCACCCGGCTGATCGTCGGCTCGTGCTTTCCCCGCGCCACGGCCGCGCGCGATGACTTCGATGCCGTGGCGACGAAGTACTACCGGCGCTGGGACCTTTCGATTCCCGAGGACAACAGGATCTCGGAGCGCCAGCAGCAGGGGCTCGCCTCGCCGTTCGCCCTGCCCGGCCGATTCTCGGTCATGGAGCCGCTGGTCCACACCATCGACAACTGGGTGCTCGATCGGGTGCTCGGCGGATGACGCGGCGCCTGCGTCTGGCGGTCCTGATCCGGCGGACCCAGGACCCGGTGTTCGCCATGACGCCCGAGCGCTTCGCCGCCGCCGGCGCGCGCCACCCGGATACGGCCGAGCGGATCGACCCGGTATTCGTGACCGACGACGCCGGACTCGAAGCGGCGCTCGGCACGGCCGAAGCCCTGCTCGGGTTCCGCTTCGCCACCGCCGACCTGGCCCGGCGCGCGCCCAACCTGCGCTGGATCCAGCTCACCGGCGCCGGGGCCGAGCACCTGGCGCCGTTCGACTGGCTGTCCAGGGGCCTGGTCCTGACCACGGCGAGCGGGGTCCACGCGGCCAAGGCCGGTGAGTTCGTCACCATGGCCCTGCTCATGCTCAACGCCCGGGTGCCAGCCATGGCTACGAACCAGCGGGGCCACGCGTGGCGCCAGATATTCACGCCACCGATCTCTGGGCGAAGGGCGCTGGTCGTCGGGCTCGGCGCCATGGGCGGGACGGCGGCGCGCGCGGCGAAGCGGTTGGGGCTCGAGGTCGTCGGCGTGCGTCGAAGCACCAAGCCGGCGCGCGGCATCGATCGGGTCGTCGGGCCCGACGGGCTCGACGCCGAGCTGCCAGGCGCCGACTTCGTCGTGCTCGCCCTGCCGGTGACGGCGGCGACGCGGGGCCTGATGGACCGGCGCCGCATCGGCCTGATGAAGCCCGGCGCCGGATTGCTCAACGTCGGGCGGGCTGCGCTGCTCGATCACGGGGCGCTGCTCGACGCGCTCGCGTCGGGGGCGCTGTCGGGCGCCGTCCTCGACGTGTTCGACGCCGAACCCCTGCCCGCAAATTCGCCCCTGTGGGACGCGCCGAACCTGACCGTCGTGCCGCATTGCTCGTCGGACGATGCGAATTCCTACGCCGACCGCGTGCTCGACCTCACGTTCGAGAACGCCGGCCGGCTGCTCGCCGGCCGGCCGCTGCGCAATCGGCTTTCGCCCCGGAGCGAGTACTGACAGGTGCCCCTGGGCGCTGGCCCCGGGATCGGCTACAAGGTCCGCCGCCATGCGCTATTCGGCCCTTACGCTCGCCCGCCAGGCGCTCCGGGGACACACCGGCTGGCGACCCCTGTGGCGCAGCCCGGAACCCAAAGGCCGCTACGACGTGGTGGTGATCGGCGGCGGTGGCCACGGGCTGGCCACTGCCTACTACCTGGCGCGCAACCACGGCATCCGCGACGTGGCGGTTGTGGAGAAGGGTTGGCTCGGCGGCGGCAACACCGGGCGCAACACCACGGTCATCCGCTCCAATTACTACTTTCCGGCGAGCGCCGAGGTCTACGACCTGGCGCTCCGGCTCTACGAGAAGCTCGGCATCGAGCTCAACTTCAACGTCATGGTCAGCCAGCGCGGCATGATCTTCCTGGCCCACGCGCCGCTCCAGCACGACAGCTACCGGCGCATCGTCAACGCCATGCTGGTCAACGGCGTCGACGCCGAACTGCTGGACCGCGGCGAGGTCCTCCGCCGCGCGCCCCTGCTCAACGACCGGCCCGACGCCCGCTACCCCATCGTGGGCGGGCTCTGCCAGCCGCGTGGCGGGATCGCGCGCCACGACGCGGTGGCGTGGGGCTACGCGCGCGCGGCCGACCGCCTCGGCGTCGACATCGTGCAGAACTGCGAGGTCACGGGATTCGAAATCGCGAACGGGCGGGTCCGCGCGGTCGTGACGAACCGCGGCACGATCGAGGCGGGCGCGGTCGCCATCGCCGTCTCCGGCCATTCGAGCGTGCTGGCCGCCAAGGCCGGATTCCGCCTGCCGGTCACGTCCTATGCGCTGCAGGCCATGGTCAGCGAGCCGGTCAAGCCGATCCTCGACACGGTCGTGATCTCGCCGGCGACCGGCGTCTACGTCAGCCAGTCGGACAAGGGCGAGTTGGTGTTCGGCGGCAGCCTCGATCTTTACCCGTCGTACGCCCAGCGCGGCAACCTGCCGATCGTCGAGCACGTCGTCGCCGGGCTCGTCGAGATGTTCCCGGCGTTCGCCCAGCTTCGGCTGATGCGCAAGTGGGCGGGCGTCGTCGACGTCGTCCACGATTCGAGCCCGATCCTCGGGCCGACGCCGGTCGATGGCCTCACCATCAACTGCGGCTGGGGCACCGGTGGGTTCAAGGCCATACCGGCGGGCGGCTGGCTGCTCGCCCACGTGATCGCGACCGGCGGGCATCACGCCTTGTCGTCGCCCTTCGACCTCGGACGGTTCACGACCGGGGCGCTGGTCGACGAGGCCGCCGCCGCCGGCATCGCCCACTAGGAACCGCGATGCTGCTCATCGCCTGCCCGTTCTGCGGCCCGCGCGACGAGACCGAGTTCCGCTATGGCGGCGAATCGCATATCGCCCGCCCCGGCCCGGCGCCCGAGGTGAGCGACGAACGTTGGGCCGACTACCTGTTCAACCGGACCAACCCGGAGGGCGTGCATCTGGAGCGCTGGCACCATGGCCATGGCTGCGGCCAATGGTTCAACGTCGCGCGAGACACGGTGACCCACCGCATCCTGGCCGTGTACCGCATGGGCGATCCGCCGCCCAAGGAGGTGGCGGGATGAGCGGGTTCCGGCTGCCGAAGGGTGGCGCGGTGAACCGCGACCGGCCGATCCGGTTCACCTTCGATGGTGAAACCTACGTCGGCCTGGAAGGCGACACGCTCGCCTCGGCCCTGCTCGCCAACGGCGTTTCGGTGGTGGGGCGCAGCTTCCGCTACCACCGCCCGCGCGGCCTGTGGGGCGCGTGGACCGACGAGCCCTCGGCGCTGGTCGAGCTCGCCGTCGGCGAGCACTACGAGCCGAACGCCCGTGCGACCCTGGTACCGCTCGAGCCTGGGCTCGTCGCCCGCTCGGTCAACCGCTGGCCGAGCCTGGGCTTCGATCTGGGCGCGGCGGTCGACCGGCTGCACCCGCTGTTCCCCGCCGGGTTCTACTACAAGACGTTCATGCGGCCGCGCTGGCGGACGTGGGAACCCGCGATCCGCGGCCGCGCCGGGCTCGGCCGGGTGGACCCGAACCGCACGGCGCCGCCGCGCACCGCGCGCAACGCCCACTGCGACGTGCTCGTTGTCGGCGGCGGGCCGGCCGGTCTGGCGGCGGCGCGGGCGGCGGCGGCGGGCGGGGCGCGGGTTGTGCTGTGCGATGACCGGGCAACGTTCGGCGGCGGAGTCGACGAATCATCGGCCAACATCAATGGGATGGCCGGGCGGGCGTGGGCCGATCGGGTCGTGGCCGAGCTCGCGGCGCGGCCGGAGGTCGAATTGCTGCCGAAAACCACGGCGTTCGGCTATTTCGATCATAATTTGGTTGCGCTGGCCGAGCGGCGGGATGGGGGTGAACGGCTGTGGCGCGTGCGCGCTAAGTACGTGATTTTGGCCACGGGTTCGATCGAACGGCCGCTCGTTTTCCCCGACAACGACCGCCCCGGAATCATGTCGTCGTCGGCTGTCGTCGCCTACAGTCGTCGCTATGGCGTCATGGCCGGTCGTCGCGTTGTCGTCGTGGCCAACAACGACAGCGCCTACCGAGCCGCCCTCGCCATCGCCGACGACGGCGCGACGATCGAGGCGATCGTCGATGTCCGGCCCGCCCCCGACGGCCTGGCGGTCGCGGCGGCGCGGGCGCGGGGCATCCCGGTCCTGGCCGGGTCGATGGCGGTGGGCAGTCGCGGACGATTGGCGGTGCGGTCCGTGACGGTCGCGCCGCTGGATGGCAGCGGCCGGGGGCGCACCATCGCGTGCGATCTGGTCGCGGTCTCGGGGGGCTGGAACCCGACGGTCCACCTGTTCAGCCAGTCGGGCGGAAGCCTGCGCTGGGACGACGGCATCGCCGCGTTCGTGCCGGATGTCTCGGTGCAGGCGGAGCGGAGCACTGGAGCCGCGCGTGGCACCTTCGACCTGGCGGGCGCGCTGGCCGAAGGCCACGTGGCGGGCGCCGAGGCGGCGGGGCTCGCGGGTTATCCGAGCCCGTCGATGGAAGTTCCGCGCGCCGAGCCCGGCGAAGACTTCGGGATCGCTCCGTTCTGGCGGGTCAGCGGCACCCGGCGCCGGCAATGGGTCGATCGTTTGAACGACGTGACGGTGGGCGATATCGAGCTCGCGGTGCGCGAGAACATGGGGGCAGTCGAGCACCTCAAGCGTTACACCACGCTCGGCATGGCGACCGACCAGGGCAAGACGTCGAACGTCAACGGTCTGGCCGTCCTGGCCGAGATCACGGGACGCGCGATTCCCCAGGTCGGCACGACCACGTTCCGCCCGCCCTACGTGCCCATCCAGTTCGCGGCCCTGACGGGGCAACGGCGCGGCGCGCTGCACGCGCCGGTGCGCCGGCTGCCCGCGCACCGGGAGCACGAGCGCGCCAACGCGGTGTTCGACGAATACGGCGGGTGGCTGCGCCCCGCGTACACTCCTGCGGCGGGCGAGACGCGCGAGCAGTCAATCCAGCGCGAGGCCGCGCACCCGCGCCGCGCCGCCGGCCTTTTCGACGGCTCGTCGCTCGGCAAGATCGAGGTTACCGGGCCGGACGCCGCGCGGTTTCTCGATCTCATGTACTACCAGGCGATCGGCACGCTGGCGCCGGGCCGCGTGCGCTACGCCGTGCTGCTCAGCGAGAACGGCAAGGTGTTCGACGACGGCGTGGTCGCCCGGCTGGGGCCGGAGCGGTTCCTGCTGTCGCCGTCGTCGAGCCACACGGCGGCGGTGTTTGCCGCGCTCGAGGAATGGCGCCAGTGCGAGTTCACCGGCCTCGACGTGGCGATCGAGGACGTGACGGCGGCGTGGGCGACCTTCGCGGTGACCGGACCCCGCGCCCGCGCCATCGTCGCCCGCCTGGAAACCGACCTGCCCGTGGCCGATCCCGGCTTCGGCCACATGCGCATCGCCGAGGGGATCCTGTTGGGCGTGCCCGCCCGCGTCGCGCGCGTGAGCTACACCGGCGAGACCGGATTCGAGATCAGCGTGCCGGCGGGCGCGGCCGAGGCGCTGTGGCGGCACCTGCTCGAGCTCGGCGCGCCGGAGGGACTCGCGCCGTTCGGCCTCGAGGCGCTGATGGTCCTGCGCATGGAGAAGGGCTACATCCTGATCGGCGTCGACACCGACGGCAACACCGAGCCCCAGGACCTGGGCATGGCCGCGCCGTTGCGCACCCGGACCGTGGACTTCGTCGGCCGGCGATCGCTCATGCGGCCCGATTCGCGCCGCGCCGACCGGCTCGAACTGGTGGGTCTGGCGGTCGAAGGCGAGGCGCCGGTGCCACCCGGCGCCCATGTCATCGGCCCCGGACCGAAGGGCGAGCGGAGCGTCGGCCACGTCAGTTCGAGCGCCTTCAGCCCGACGCTCGGCCAACCAATCGCGCTCGCCATGGTCGAGGGCGGCCGGGCGCGCCAGGGCGCGACGGTCGCCGCCATGTCCGAGGGGCGGCGGTTCCAGGCCCGGATCGTCGCGCCGACGTTCGTCGATCCGGAAGGAGCGCGGCTCCGTGGCTGAGCTGATACCGGCGGACACAGGGGCTGACTCCCGCTCATCGAGTGCGTCATGGCGAGGCCGCACCTTCTTGCGGCCGTGGCCATCCAGGGTTGCAAGGGTCCGTGCGGTCGCCCTGGGTCGCCACGGTCGCTGCGCTCCCTCGCGACGACGGGAGAAATTGCGGCAGACAGGTCACGGTCAATGACCACTGGCATCGCCCGCACCCTGGCGCTCGATGCCGCGGCTGCGTTCGCGGGGCTCGGCATCGCCGCCGCGCCGGTGGCCGGGCAGGTCGTGCTGCGCGGCGACCCCGCCGCCGTGGCCGCCGCCGTGCGCGCAATCCTCGGCGCCGACTTCCCCTACGCGCCGCTCGGGCTGGTCGGAGCCGGCGACCGTATCGCGTGGCTGGCGCCGGATCGCTGGCTGGTCGTTTCGGAAGGCCGGGACGGCGCGGCGTTGGCAACCGCGTTCCGCGAACGGCTCGGCCGGACCGGGTTCGCCCACGACGTGACCGACGGCCTGGTCGCGGTCGATGTCACCGGCGAGCGGGTCGGCGAATTGATGGCGGCGGTGTGCGCGCTCGACCTGCACCCGCGATGCTTTCCCGAGGACCGCGCCGCGCGCACCCCGATCGCCGGCGTCGATGTTGTCATCTACCGCGTCACCGACGGATTCCGGCTCCATGTCGCCCGTCCCGTCGCCCATCACCTTTGGGCGTGGCTCACGGCGGCCGCCGAGGACATCGGCGGCTGATACGAGCGATTGCCGCGGCCGCCCTGTCTGTCAGTATCTGATCCGTCGTCGCGAAGGCGGGAGTGGCCGTGGCGACCCAGGGCGGCCGCACGAGCACTTGCAACCCTGGATGGCCACGGCCGCAAAGATGCGGCCTCGCCATGACGACTTCATATGAATGGAATTCGCCCTAGGTGCTACAATTCCGCCCCGGCCCGGGCCCGAGGAACGAAGGATGTCAAAACCTCAGCGCGACGACGTGTTCGGCAGTTCGGTGGACCTCGCCGCGCGAAGCGTGCCGATCGCGGAGCTTCCGATCATCGACATCGGCGCGCTGGGCAGCGGCACGGCGGAGCGCGCGATCGCCAAGGCTGTGGGCGCCGCGTGCCGGTCGGCCGGGTTCTTCTACATCCGCGACCACGGCATCCCCGAGGCCGTCACCGACCGGCTGGTGGCGGAGACGGCCGCGTTCTTCGATCTGCCGCTCGCGACCAAGCTCGAGTACGACATCGACCGCGTCCAGAGGCACCGGGGCTACGTGCCCTACGGCGGGCTCTACGCCGACCCGACCGCCAAGCCCGACGTGCAGGAGGCCTACGAGATCAGCCTGGAGTTGCCCGCCGACGATCCGGACTACGTCGCCGGCAACATCATGTACGGGCCGAACGTGTGGCCCGCCGAGCCGCCGGGTTTCCGCGCGGGCGTCTACGCCTACTACGAGGCGGTGCTGGCGCTGGGCCACCGGCTGTTCCGCGCCTTCGAGATGACGCTCGGGCTTTCGCCCGGCTGGTTCGACGACAAGATCGACAAGCCCATGGGCCAGCTCCGGCTGATTTACAGCCCGCCGCAACAGGGCCCGCTCGACGCGGCGACCATGGGCATCGGCATCGGCGCCCACACCGATTACGAGTGCTTCACCATCCTGTTGCAGACCGAGCACGGGCTTCAGGTCAAGGACGCCGCGGGCGAGTGGATCGAGGCGCCGCCGGTTCCCGGCACGCTGGTCGTCAACATCGGCGACATGATGATGCGCTGGACCAACGGCGAGTTCGCCTCGACCCCGCACCGGGTGGTCAACCGATCGGGGCGCAAGCGCTATTCGTTCCCGTTCTTCTTCGGCGCGAACTACTCGACCGTCGCCCGCTGCCTGCCCCAATTCCGCTCGGCCGAACGCCCCGCGCGCTACCCGCCGACCATGTGCGGGCCGTGGACCGAGACGATGATCACCGACGTCTACGAGTACCGCAAGGCGTTCCGCGGCAAGCTGCCCAACGCGGAGCTCGCGCCGGACGGTTGAGCACGACCAGGCGTCGTCGATCCCGACCCGTCCGCGAACTCTGATCTGTCATGGCGAGGCCGCATTCTTGCGGCCGTGGCCATCCAGGGCAAGCGCACGAGCGGTCACCCTGGATCGCCACGGACGCAACGCGTCCTCGCGATGACGGCCTGAGGTTGGATTGCCGCGGTCACTCTGCTCGTTGGCGACGACGCCCGCTCATCGGATTTGTCATGGCGGCCCGTTCGGAGCCAGTCTTCAACTATGAAGGTCCCGTGCGTCTACATCATGGCCAATCGGCGCAATGGCACACTGTACACTGGCGTGACCTCGGACCTGCCGCGTCGCGCCCACGAGCACCGCGAAGGCCTCGTGAAGGGGTTCACGGCCACTCATGGATGCAAACGGCTCGTATGGTTCGAGGTCCATCCGACGATGGAAACAGCCATCCAGCGCGAAAAGCAGATCAAGGCCGGCAGCCGAGCCCACAAGCTCAAGCTGATCGAAGCCCACAACCCTCAATGGACCGACCTCTATTCCACCCTGCTCTGACTCCCCCGTCGTCGTGAAGGAGGGAGCGACTAAGGACGACCGTTAGTGCGGTTGCCCCTGGATCGCCACGGACGCTACGCGCCCTCGCGATGACGGCCTGAAGTTGGATTGCCGCGGTCACTCCGCTCGTTGGCGACGACGCCCGATCATCGGGTTTGTCATGGCGAGGCCGCACTTTCTTGCGGCCGTGGCCATCCAGGGCAAGCGCACGAGCGGTCGCCCTGGATCGCCACGGACGCTACGCGTCCTCGCGATGACGGCATTAGATAAAGGGTAGCGTCCCCTTTTTTTCTTTTTTTGCCTTTTTTTGAGCTACGCCGCCCGGGCGGAGCCCTGGCGCGTGTAGTCGTCGATCCAGCGCGAGCGGCGGCCGTCCTCGGTCCACAGGATCGGGAAGTAGTCGTCGTCCATGGCGTCGCTGCCAAAGTGGCGGTACTTGGCGTACCAGCGCCCGGTGCCCTGGCCGAGGCGGTCGAGGTTGTAGCGCGCCTCGGACGAGATGCAGTGGGTGACCAGCGAGCGGCGCGGCGCCCGGCCCCGGTTGGGGCCCGAGCCGTGCCAGGCCCAGCCGTGGTGGAACGAGCCGCCGCCCTTGGGCACGACCACCGGCACGATCTCGGGCTGCTTGCCGATCTGGGCCGCGGCCGCGGTCATGCCCTTGCGGTAGTCCTCGGGCGCGTGGAACTGCTCGGCCATGGGAAACCGGCCCCAGGCGTGCGAGCCGCGCACGAGCTCCATCGTGCCGCCCTCGGCGGTGGTGTCGTCGAGCGCGATCCAGCAGCTCAGCATCTCCTGCGGCGTCAGCCATTCGAGGTAGCTGCAATCCTGGTGGAAGCCGAGCGACTTGGCCCCCGCCGGTTTCCAGATCACGTTGTCGACCTGGACGCGCGCGCCCGGCCAGCCGGCGAGCCGGGCGCAGGCGCGGCCGATGTCGGCGCGCAGCGCGACGCTGGCGACGGTGAAATCGCCCTTCCAGCCGTTGCAGATCTGGCGCGCGCGGTCCTGGGGATCGCGGCCTTCGCGCCAGTTCCATTCGTCGGGCTCGATGCCGGTCTCGAACTCGCCCCGGAACATGGGCGCGTAGCGGGCGGCGACGCGGTCGGCATCGGCCGGGTCGATCAGGCGATCGACGATGAGGAAGCCGTCAGCGCGGAACCTGGCGATCTGTTCGGCGGTGAGTTCGATCATAGCATCCTCATGGCCCAAGGACGGGAGCGTGCCCGGCGCTCACCGCTCGCGCCGGTCGCTCAGCATGAGGACCGAGGCGAAGATGACCGCGAGCGAGACGACCACGATGATCGTGCCGATGGCGTTGATCTCGGGCGTGATGCCGCGGCGCAGCGTCGAGTAGATGTACATGGGCAGCGTGTTGTCGCGCCCGGTCAGGAAGAACGTCACCGGAATCTCGTCGAACGACAGGGTGAACGCCAAGAGCCCACTGCCGACGACGGCCGAGCGGATGTTCGGCAACGTAACGTAGCGGAAGGTCTGCCACGGCCGGGCGCCGAGGTCGTCGGACGCCTCCTCGAGCCGGCGGTTGAAGCGTTGCAGCCGCGCGAACACCTGGGTCACGACGACCGAGGTCAGCGCCGTGCCGTGGCCGAGGATCACGGTCTGGAGGCTCAGGTCGAAGCCGGCCACGCGGAATAGGTTGAGCATCGAGATGCCGGTGATGATCCCGGGCAACACGAGCGGCAGCAGCACGGCGCGCCGGAACACCGTCTTGCCGGGGAAATCCACCCGGTCGAGCGCGAGCGCCGCCGGAACGCCGACCAGGACGCAGATGGCGGTGGCCACGGTCGCGACGTAGAGGCTGTTCCACAGGGCGCGCAGCAGGTCCTTGTTGGCGAACGCCGAGGCGTACCAGCGCCAGGTGAATTCGCGCAGCGGCAGCGTCGTCACCGGGTTGTCGTTGAAGCTGAACACGATCAGCACGACGATCGGCAGATAGAGGAACGCGACCACGCACGCGGCGGCCACGCCGAGCGCCCGCGCCGACACCCGCGGCCCGTGCAGGCCCAGGCGCCGGACGCGCGCCGGGACGGCCGCGGGGAGGTCGAGCGCGATGGTCACGGTTCAGCCCAGGTCGATCCGGCCGGCCCGCTCGAGCCGGTCGGACAGCGTGATGATGCCGAGCACGATCACCAGCATGACCATGGAGAGCGCCGAGCCGAGCGGCCAGTTGAGCGCGGTGCCGAACTGGGTCTGTACGACGGTGGCGATCAGCGCGCCGTCCGCGCCGCCGACCAGGAAGGGCGCGACGAAGTCCCCCATGGTCAACGCGAACGTGAAGGTCGCGCCCGCCAGGATGCCGGGAACCGACAACGGCAGGGTGATGGCGAGGAACGTGCCGATGCGCCCCACCCCCAGGTCCTTCGACGCCTCGACCAGGCTGCGCGGGATCTTCTCGAGCGCGGTGTAGATCGGCATGACGCAGAACGGCACGTAGATGTAGGTGAGCGTCACCACCATCGCGAACTGGTTGTAGAGGAACAGATCGGTCGGCGCCTCGAGGACGCCGGTCCACACCAGGAACGAGTTGAGCACCCCCTCGCTGCCGAGGATGGTCTTCCAGGTGTAGGCGCGCAGCAGGTACGACACCCACAGCGGCACGATCACGGCGACGTAGAGCGCCGTCCGGAGGCGCGGCGACGCGATCTTGAACACCAGGAAATAGGCCAGCGGATAGGCCAGAGCGACCGCCGCGACCGTCACCAGCGCCGCGATCTTCATGGTGCGCAGCAGCACCTGGTAATACTGCGCGTCGAGGAACAGGGCCAGGTAGTTGCCGAGCTGGAAGTCCGGTTCCATGGTCGGGAACTGCCGCGTGTAGAAGCTGTAGGTGAACATGATCGCGTAGGGCACGAACATGAACGCGAGCGTCCAGGCGAGCGGCCCGCCCAGGAGGCCCGCGGCGTAGAACCGGCGTCGCGCCGCCAGTTTCACCGCGAACCTCAGGCTTCCGGGAAGACGCTGACGTTGGCCGGGTCGATGACCAGGGTCACCGCCGAACCGGCCCGCGGCATGCCGGCCTGGTCCGCCAGGCCCTGGGGCTGCACGTCGACCATGAACGGTTCGGCCTGGCCGATGTCGACGCTGACGCGCACGACGTTGCCGTGGAAGAAGTGCTCGAGCACGTGACCATCGACGCGGTTCGCGCCGGCGGGCACGCCGGTGCCGGGCGGCACCAACGCTATCCGTTCGGGCCGGATGGCGAGCACGACGCGAGTTCCCGGCGCCGGGGCGTGGCCGTTGGCGCCGGCGCGCAACCGCACCGGGCCCGCCTCGGCGATCACGGCGCCGGCCGCCGTTTCGACGACGCGCGCGGGCAGGAAGTTCGACGTGCCGATGAAGTTGGCGACGTAGGGCGTGGCCGGGCGGTCATAGAGCTCGGCCGGCGTGCCGGCCTGGACGATCCGGCCGCGATCCATGACCACGACCCGGTCGGACATGACCAGCGCCTCCTTCTGGTCGTGGGTCACGAGCACGAACGTGATGCCCAGCCGCTGGTGCAGGTGCTTGAGCTCGACCTGCATGGATTCGCGCAGCTTGACGTCGAGCGCGGACAACGGCTCGTCGAGCAGCAGAACCTTGGGGTGGCGGATGATGGCGCGGGCCAGGCCGACGCGCTGCTTCTGGCCGCCGGAAAGCTGCGCCGGCATGGCGTCGACCTTGTCGAGCAGGTCGACCATGCGCAACGAATCCTGGACGCGGCGCGCGATCTCGTCGCGCGCGACGCCGACGATGCGCAGGCCGTAGCCCACGTTCTGCGCCACCGACATGTGCGGGAACAGCGCGTAGTCCTGGAACACCGTGTTGACGGCCCGCCGGTAGGGCGGGTCGTCGGTGACGTCGCGCCCGGCCAGCACGATGCGCCCGGCATCGGGTTCCTCGAACCCGGCGATCAGGCGCAGGGTCGTCGTCTTGCCGCAGCCCGAGGGGCCGAGCAGCGTGACGAACTCCCCTTCGCTGACCCTGAACGAAAGATCGTCCACCGCGACGATGCCGCCAGGATACGTCTTGGTCAGCCGGTCGAGGACGATGATGTCGGTCATGGCCACGGACGGCCGGACGGGATCAGCCCGTCCGGCCTTGCCGCTGGTCGCTACTGCGCCGCCTTAACGGCGTTCCAGGTGTTCGTGTAGACCTCGAGCCGGTCCGGCGTCTGCCACAGGATCAGGCGGTTGATGTAGTCGATGTCGTCCTGGTGCAGGGCGGTGTACTGCTCGGGCGACATGCAGGACTCCGCGGCAACCGGGTTCGCCGCCGAGTAGCCGGTGATGTTGGCGACGCCGCATTGCGCTTCGGCCGTAAGCGAGTAGTTGAGCCACTTGTAGGCGCAATCGACGTTCGGGCTGCCCGTCACGAGCTGCCACGAATCCATCCAGCCCTCGGCGTTCTCGATTGGGATGAACTCCTTGACCGGAATGCCCTGCTTCGTGAGCTCGGCCGACTGGTACCCGCCCCAGGTGTTCGAGATCCAGACCTCGCCCGAGGCGAACAGGTTGACCAGCTCGCCCGCCGTGCCCCAGTACTTGCGGATCAGCGGTTTCTGTTCGATCAGCTTCGCCTTCGCCCGCTCCATCTGCGCGTCGTCGAGCGAATAGATGTTGGTATCGCCGTTGAGACGGGCCGCGACGTAGAGCGCGCTCTTGTCGTCCCACAGCGAGACCTTGCCGGCGTACTTCGGATCCCACAGCGCGGCGATCGAGGTCAGTTCCTCGGTGATCATGTCGGTGCGGTACATGAACGGGATCGAGCCCCAGGTCCACGGCACGCCCCACTGCTTGCCGTCCATGGTCAGGCCCGGCGAGTTGCGGAACAGTTCGTAAACGTCGCTCAAGGCCGGCACCTTGGAGGTGTCGATCGGGTCGATGTAGCCGGCCGCGACCGTCACGGGCGCGGCGTCGATCGAGGGCGTGATGAGATCGTAGACGCCGCCGCCCGCGGCGAGCTTGGGCACGAAATCGTCGTTCGAGCCGACGTAGGTCGCGGTCACCTGGCAGCCCGAAGCCTGCTCGAAGGGCACGATGAAGCTTTCGTCGGCGTAGCCTTCCCAGACCAGCATATTGAGCTCGCCGTCGGCGTAAGCCCCGCCCGGCAAAGCCATGCCCGCCGCGCCCGCCAGGAGCGCCAGCGCGACACCGTGTGCAAACGGCTTCATGGTCTTCTAAGCCTCCCTGTCATCGTTGAATATGCCGGCGCGATCGCGCGCCGCCCGCGAACCGGGAACGGGGGACTATGGCAAGGCGCCCGTGCCTTCGACAAGGGCGATTTTCCGGCCCCGGAGGTCGCCGGCGCGGTGCGAACGAGCGTTAAAGCCGCCGTGGACCCGGGTTAGTCCACGTCTTGATCCAAGGGAATCGGTAGCAAGGACGACGCCGTCCGTCCGCTTTACACGACCTCGGGCACGGAGCCGCCGGGGCGGACGGCCGGCGGCTTGGGCTTCGGCCGCTTGGGCTTGGGCGCCGTCGGCACGGCCGTGAATTCGAACGCGAGCTTGCCATCGGCGACCGTCACCACCACCCGCCCGCCGCGCTCGAGCCGGCCGAACAACAGCTCGTCGGCCAGCGGTTTCTTGATGTGCTCCTGGATCATGCGGGCGAGCGGCCGGGCGCCGAACTTCTCGTCGTAGCCCTTGACCGCGAGCCAGGCGCGCGCCTCCGGACCGAGGTCGATGGTCACGCCATGGTCCGCGAGCTGCGCCTCGAGCGCCTTGACGAACTTGTCGACGACTCGCCCGACGATCTCGGGCGGCAGCCCGGCGAAGCCGATGACGGCATCGAGGCGGTTGCGGAACTCGGGCGTGAACATGCGCTTGATCGCATCCTCGTCGTCGCCGCTGCGCTCGGTCCGGCCGAACCCGACCGGCGGCCTGGCCAGATCGGAGGCCCCGGCGTTGGTCGTCATGGCCAGGACGACGTTGCGGAAGTCGACCTGCTTGCCGTTGTGATCGGTCAGCTTGCCGTAATCCATGATCTGCAAGAGGACGTTGAACAGGTCCGGGTGCGCCTTCTCGATCTCGTCGAGAAGAAGGACGGCGTGGGGGTGCTGGTCGATCGCGTCGGTCAGCAGCCCACCCTGGTCGAACCCGACGTAGCCGGGCGGCGCGCCGATCAACCGCGACACCGTGTGGCGCTCCATGTACTCCGACATGTCGAAGCGGATGAGCTCGACGCCCATGATCTTGGCGAGCTGGCGCGCCACTTCGGTCTTGCCGACGCCCGTGGGGCCCGAGAACAGGTAGCAGCCGATCGGCTTTTCCGGCTCGCGCAGGCCCGCGCGGGCCAGCTTGATCGCGGAGGCCAGCGCCTCGATCGCCTTGCCCTGGCCGAACACGACGGCGCCGAGCTCGTCGGCCAGGTTCTTGAGCGAGGCCTTGTCGTGTTGCGACACCGTCTTGGGCGGGATGCGCGCCATCCGGGCGATGATCGCCTCGACGTCCTTGACGCCGATCACCTTGCGCCGGCGATGCTCGGGCACCAGCATCTGCGCCGCGCCGGCCTCGTCGATCACGTCGATCGCCTTATCGGGCAGCTTGCGGTCGTGGATGTAGCGTGCCGAAAGCTCGACCGCCATCTTGACCGCGTCGTCGGTGTAGCGGACGCCGTGGAACTCCTCGTAGTAGGGCCGCAGCCCCTTGAGGATGCGCACCGCGTCCTGGGGCGACGGCTCCTGGACGTCGATCTTCTGGAACCGGCGCGCCAAGGCGCGGTCCTTCTCGAAGTACGAGCGGTATTCCTTGTAGGTGGTCGAGCCCATGCAGCGCAGCGTGCCGCTCTGCAACGCGGGCTTCAAGAGGTTCGAGGCGTCGAGCGAGCCGCCGCTGGTCGCCCCGGCGCCGATCACCGTATGGATCTCGTCGATGAACAGGATCGAGCCCTCCTTGGCCTCGAGTTCGCTGACCACGGCCTTGAGGCGTTCCTCGAAGTCGCCGCGGTAGCGCGTGCCGGCCAGCAGCGCGCCCATGTCGAGGGTGAAGATCACCGCGTTCTTGAGCACCTCGGGAACCTCGCCGCGCACGATCCGGCGCGCCAGCCCTTCGGCGATCGCGGTCTTGCCGACGCCCGCGTCGCCGACGAACAGCGGGTTGTTCTTGGTGCGCCGGCACAGGATCTGGATGGTGCGCTCGACCTCGTTCTCGCGCCCCACCAGCGGGTCGATCCGGCCCGCGATCGCCTTGTCGTTGAGGTTGATGCAGTACGCCTGCAAGGCCTCGTTGCCCTGCTTGACCGCGTTCTCCCCTTCGTCCTCGGCACCGCGCGCGCGGCGCTGCTCGTTTTTACCCGGCACCTTGGCGATCCCATGGCTGATGTAGCTGACGGCGTCGAGACGCGTCATGTCCTGCTGCTGCAGGAAGAACACCGCGTGGCTTTCCCGTTCCGAGAACAGCGCCACGAGCACGTTGGCGCCCGTCACCTCGCTGCGGCCCGACGACTGCACGTGAAGCGCGGCCCGGTGGAGCACGCGCTGGAACCCGGCGGTCGGCTTGGCCTCGACGCGGCCGCCGGCCACGACGAGCCCGCTGAGCTCGTTGTCGACGAACTCCGCCAGGTCGTGGTGCACGACGTTGACATCGACGCCGCACGCACGCAAGACCGCGATCGCGTCCTGGTCCTCGGTCAGCGCGAGCAGCAGGTGCTCGAGCGTCGCGTACTCGTGGCGTCGCTTGTTCGCCGCCGCCAGCGCGCGATGCAGGCTCTGTTCGAGGTTGGGTGAAAGCATGACGCGGTTCCCTGTCGCTATCTCACGCCTTCTCGAGCGTCGCCTGCAAAGGATGCTCGTTGCGCCGCGCGAAGTCTATGACCAGCGTCACTTTCGTCTCCGCGACGTCGAAGGGGTAGACGCCGCATATACCCACCCCGGTGCGATGAACGTGCAGCATGATCCGCGTCGCTTCCTCGCGGTTCTTGTGGAAGAACCGCTCCAGAACGTGAACGACGAACTCCATCGGCGTGAAGTCGTCGTTGAGCAGCAGCACCCTGTACATCGACGGTTTCTTGGTCTTGGCGCGCGTCTGGGTGACGACGCCCGTGACTGGACCGCGCTGCGGTGGCTTCTGCTCGCTCATCGCCGAACCTGTAGGCCGCGCCGGGTCGAACCGGCGCGCGACTTGACAGCCATGGTACCCGAAATTCGGCGCGATCGGTATGGTCAACGACAGCGCAAGGCGCGCCGCGCTGGTGCGTGGCCCCGCTACGGCGAAACGCCGCCGTTCAGGTCAACGCCGCGGTTCAGGTCTAAACGAAATGCACGCGCCGTGCCAGAACCGGGCCGCATCGGCGCCGCACAAATGACAAGGGCCCGCCGTTAGGCGGGCCCTTGCGGGGTTCGGGCGGGCGAATGACGCCCGCGCCAAGCCCTTAGTTCGCGGCGTGCTTGGTGAAGGTCTCGATCGTCGCGTTGACGCGGCTGGTGATCGGCGCCAGGAACTGGCTCGCCACCTTGGCCGACATCTCGCTCAGCGCGGCGGATTCCGCCACGACCTTGTCGAGCGAGGAGCGCACGAGCGTGCCCTGCACGTCGGCGAATTCCTTGGCCGACTTGCAGCCCATCAGGGCCTTCGAGGCCGCGACGCTCTCGTCGAACGAGGTCTTGGCGAACGAGGCCCAGCGGGTGCCGATGGCCTCGAGGCCCTTGACCAGGATCGCACCCGACTGGGCGACCGCCTCGGCGGTGTCCTTGCCCATCCCGGCCACGTCGCCGTAGCCCGCGAACGCCTCGGTGCTGGCCTTGACGGCCGCCTCGACGTTCTCCTTGCCGAGCGTGTAGAACTGCTCGTAACCCTTGGTACCGGCAGCCAGGAAGCTTTCGACGCCCTGGGCGCCGTTCTCGGTCTTCGACTTGTTCGCCATGTTCGATCTCCTCGGGGTTGGTGCCGTGGCCCTGGACGGACGGGTCTTGCGCTTCATGGTCTGCCCGTCTCCTGGCCCTGTCCGGCTATGTTGCAATGCAGCATGACGCCTATGTAGGGGCCCTGGGCTGGCCTGTCAACGGCCTTTTTGTGCACCGCACAATAAATGTTGCAGTGCGGTGTCCGGGCGGGTCCACTGGGCCACCGTAGAGCCCGGACGGCGGCAGCGCGGTGACAGCACCGTTAAAGTTCGTTAACGCCGCGGAGCCCGGTGTGTCCCAATTCGATCACGAAGAACACTTCGCTCGATTCGCGGGCTTCCGCCCTGGTGTCGCCGATGGCCCCGCTGGGGGCGCCGGTGTCCACCGCCACGGGCCATGGCACCCCGAGCGGGTCGAGCCGTTCGAGCATGGCCCGATAGCCCAGCCCGCCCAGGGCGTGCCAGGGATACCCGTGCAGCTTGAACTCGCCGCCCCGGCAACCGCTTGCCATGGCGTAGTGGCTGTCGGAGCGCAGGATCAGCCCGGCCTCGGCGGGGCCGGCGAAGCCGCTCGCCGTGACCGCGTCCAGCAGACTGGCGACCTGGTCGGCGCTCAGGAACACGTCCGCATGTTGCGGCACGTTGAGCAGGCTGCCCGAGGCGATGTCGAGCACGCGCGAGCCCTGGTAGCGCCGCGAATTCAGCCAGCCGCCGCCGCCCGGTTCGGCCTCGAGGTCGAGCGCCCGCACCTCGTCCGTGAACACGGCGTTGTAGACGAAGCGGAAGCGGACCGGGCCATCGGCGGCGCAGGCGGCGCGCAGGTCGTCGCCGGCCAGGTAGCGGTACCAGGTGAACTTCTGCTCGATGGTCGAGTCGGGCGCGCCGGTCGCCGCGCACCCCGCCACGGCCAACGCGAAGAACACGCGCGCGAACGTCACAGGCCGAGCCGATCCTTGACGGCGTAGGCCGCGTAGGCGGCGCGCAGATACCACACCCGCAGCGCCGCCAGCGGAAAGCGCCGGAGCGGTTGGCCGACGACCGCGGGCAACACTTCCTCGGCGCGCGCGTTGCCCGCGATGAGCCGCGCCACCGCGCGCCCGGACCAGTTGGCCCAGGCCACGCCGCTGCCGTGGTAGCCGACGGCGTAGGCGACCGAGGAATCGTCGGCCATGACCCCGATGTTGGGCGCGAGCGCGCGGCTGAGACAGACGAAGCCGCGCCAGGCGTGGGTGATCGGCACGTCGCGCCACGCCGGCCAGATGCGGCCGAGGTCCGCGGTCAGGCGGTCGCGCGTGACGGCCTCGTCCCCGGCGCGCACCGTGGTGTTGCCCCGCGCGCCGAGCAGGAATCGGCCGTCCTTGAGCATGCGGTAGTAGTAGAACAGGTGCCGGCTGTCCCAGACCGGGTTCTCGGTCGTCCAGCGGTGGGCCGCGCGTTCGTCCGCGCTCAACGGCCGGGTGACGACGATGTTCGATAGCGCGGGCAGCAGCACGCCGTCCATGCCCGGATGCAGCCCGTCACGGGTGAAGCCGTTGGTGGCGATGATGACCCGCCGGGCGCGGAGCGTGCCGCCGGGGGTGGCCAGCCGATGCTCGCCCCCGGCGCTTTCCCAGCCGAGCACGGGGGTCGCGCCGTGGATGACAGCGCCCCTGGCGAGGGCGGCGCGGGAGAGCCCGCGCACGAGCTTGAGCGGATGCAGGCCGAAGCCGACCGGGTAATGGATGGCGCCGAAGCACTCGGGCCCGGCGTAGCCCCGTTCGGCGAACTCCTCGCGCGTGAGCGCCCGGCACGGCAGGCCGAGCATCAGGCTCTTGGCCGCCGCGTGGTCGGCCAGGCCGGCGGCCGCGCGCGGGCTGTGGGCGACGGCGTATTCGCCGTCGCCCTGGGCATCGAAGTCGATCGCTTCGTCGCGCCCCAGCGCGCGCACCAGATCGACCGCCTCGACGCCGGCGGCGAAGTAGCGGCGTACCTCGTCGGCGCCGAAGCGCGCGGTCATCTGGGCAAGGCTCATCTTGGCGCCCAACGGCCCGCAGAAGCCGCCGTTGCGCCCCGAGGCGCCCCAGCCCGGCGGGCCGGCCTCGAGCACCCGTGCCTGGATGCCGTGATCGCGCGCCAGGTGGTAGGCGGCCGAAAGCCCGGTGTAGCCGCCGCCGACGATCGCCACCTCGCACGCCTCGTCGCGCGCGAGCGGCGCGCAGCCCTCGACCGGTGGGCCCGCCGTTTCCTCCCAGTAGCTGCAGACCGGGCGGCCGGTATCGTAGATCGAGGGGTGGTAGAGCTGGGCCATGGCGCGGCGACCTTTATGCCGCCACCGCGCGGCAGGCGCCAGCGCCGGTTAAGGCTGCGCGCCGAGTTCCCGCGTCACGAGCTGCGCGCTGTCGGCGCGGTGGAAGATGACGGCGCAGGGCTGCCGGCGCGCGTCCAGCGTCATGCACGCCCGGGTCGCCGTGAGCCGGTCCACTCCGACGTAGCGGGCGCGATAGAGCGGCGCCCCGGCGTTCTGTACTTCGACGATCAGGGCCACGGCGCCGGCGAAGGCGTCGGGCAACAGCCGTTCGGTCTGAACCAGGGCGCGGCTGGCCGATTCGGCCGTGGCGTACGCGCCGACCTGGATGCCCCAGCCGTCGGGCGGGTCGTCGGCCGATCCGGCGCCGACGCCGGCCAGGATCGTCTCGATCGTCGGCGGCGCGGCGGCGCTCTGGGTCGGCTTGGTCGCCGGAAGCGGCGCCAGGACCGCGGACGCCCGCTCGAACCCCAGGTCAAGCAACCTGGCGACGTTCTGGTCGCGCCAGATGCGCGACCGGCCGCCGAGCAGGACGGCGACGATCCGCTTGCCGTCGCGCTCGGCCGAGGCCGCGAGGTTCCAGCCCGCCGCCTGGGTGAAGCCGGTCTTGAGACCGTCCAGGCCACGGTAGCTTTCGAGCAGCCGGTTGTGGTTGCGATACGTGGCGCCCTTCCAGGTGAACGACGGCGTCGCGAAGAATTTGTAGTGCAGAGGGTGGTCCCGGCGCAGCGCCAGCGCCAAGCGCACCATGTCGCGCGCGGTGGTGACCATCGCCGGGTCCGGCAGGCCGGAGGCGTTGCGGAACACCGTGTCGCGCATGCCGAGCCGGCGCGCCTGAGCGGTCATCATGCGCGCGAACGCGCTTTCGCTGCCGCCCAGGTTCTCGGCGATCACCGTCGCCACGTCGTTGGCCGAGCGGGTGACGATGGCCAGAATCGCGTCGCGCACCTTGATCGTCTTGCCGGCGCGCAGCCCGATCTTGGTCGCCGGCTGGGCGGCGGCGTTGGCCGATATCGTGAGCCCGTCGTCGAGCCCGAGCCGGCCCAACTCGAGCGCCTGGAACACCAGGTACAGCGTCATCATCTTGGCGAGCGAGGCCGGGTACATGCGGACGTCCGCGTTGCGGTCCGCAAGCACCCGCTCGGTCGAGCTGTCGACCACCAAGGCAGCGTAGTCGGAACTGGCGGCACGCGCGGCCGGCGCGGCCAGGGCGAACAGGGCGACCGCAAGGGTCGAGGCGAGCCTAACCCCCCAGTGGAATCGTTGAGGCCGCCATCCCCGCATGGCCTGGCTCAAGCTGCTCCGTGCTCCAGATATGAAAGTATGGGTGAGAAGTGGCGCGCTTGTCTATGGAAAAACACGACGAATCCCCCACCTTGCCCTATCCCGGCGGCGGATCCCCGAGGGCCGCCGTCCGGTTATCCTCCATTCTGGGCGCCGATGGTTGGCGCATGGTTAACGCCCTCCGGCCCCTCATGACGCCAACCGTGGATACCGGTCGGCCCACGGCAGCGCGTGCTCAAGCGCTCGCGCCGCGCGCAGGACCAGGGCATCGGCACCAAGGGCTCCGACGATCTGGACACCGATCGGCAGGCCGGCGGACGAGAAACCGCACGGCACGCTCGCGGCCGGCTGGCGCGTCAGGTTGAACGGATAGGTGAATGGCGTCCACGTGAACCAGCGCGGGTGCCACCACCCCTCGGGCACCTCGCGGCCGGCCTCGAACGCGACGATCGGCAGGGTCGGCGTGACCAGCAGGTCGTGGCGTTCGTGGAACAGGTTCATGCGCGTCCCGAGCGCGGCCCGCGCCTTCTCCGCGCCCAGCAGATCGCGCGCGCTCATGCCCTCGCCCTCCGCGACGATCTCGAGCAGCCCGGGTTCGACCTGGCGGCGCTTGGCGGCGCTGACGGTGCGGAACAGACCGGCCGCGCCGGCGTACCACAGCGCGCGGAACATCTCCTGCGGGTTGTCGAAGCCGGGATCGGCGCGTTCGACGTCCGCACCAAGGTCGCCCAGCGTGCTCACCGCACGGGCGACCGCGGCCGCGACCTCGGGATCGACCCGGACAAACCCGAGGTCCGGGCTGAACGCGATCCTGAGCCCGCGCACCCCTTCGTCCAGGCCGGCCAGATAGTCGCGCCCATCGCGGGGCAGCGCGTACCAATCCCGCGTGTCGGGCCCCGTCAACACGTTCATCATCAGCGCCGCGTCGCCGACGGTGCGCGTCATCGGGCCGACGTGGGCGAGCGTGCCGAACGGGCTCGGCGGGTAGGCCGGCACCCGCCCGAAGGTCGGCTTGAGCCCGACCAGCCCACTGAAGCCGCACGGGATGCGGATCGAGCCGCCGCCGTCGGTGCCGACCGTGAGCGGGCCGAGCCCCGCCGCGAGCGCCGCCGCCGACCCGCCGGACGATCCGCCCGGGGTCATGGCCGGGTTCCACGGGTTGCGCGTGACCCCGCTGCGCGGGCTGTCGGTGACGCCCTTCCAGCCGAACTCCGGCGTCGTCGTCTTGCCGAGGAAAACGGCGCCCGCCTCGCGCAGGCGCGCGACCGTGGGCGCGTCCTCGTCCCAGGTCTGCCAACGGTCCACGGTCTTGGAACCGCGCAGCGTCGGCCAGCCGTTGGTCAGCAGCACGTCCTTGATCGTCGCCGGCACGCCGTCGAGCGGCCCCATAGGCTCGCCCTTGACCCAGCGCTCCTCCGCCGCCAGCGCGGCGGCGCGGGTCTTGGCCGCGTCGCGGAAGCAGAAGGCGTTGAGCTTTGGTTCCAGCGCGTCGATGCGCTTGAGCAGGGCATCGACGACTTCGACCGGCGACAGCCGCCGGGTTCGATACGCCGCGACGAGCTCGTGCGCCGAAAGCCAGGCCACGTCCAGGCCGGGCAGCGCCGTGGGAGCGGCGGGCGCCGGCGGCTCGATCACCGGTTCAGGCGCCGGCTTGGTGTCATCGGCCATGGCGCGAGAATGGCACCGGGCGGGCGCGCCCTGTCAACAACGCCCCGCGCGTTGCGCCGGCAAAGCCGATGGCCGAAGCTGGCGCGGTCGGACCAGGGAGGAACATGTGGCGGAAGATCTCGTCACCTACGACTCGGCGGGCGGGGTCGCGACCATCACGCTCAACCGCCCGGACAAGCTCAACGCGATCGACAGCCGCGTGTGCGAGGGGCTGCGCGCGGCGTTCGTGCGCTTGCAGGATGGTCCCGACCGCGCCGGCGTCCTGGTCGGCGCGGGGCCGCGCGCGTTCACCGCGGGCGCCGATGTCAACGACGTGCCCGAGCTCGCGCGCTGCATCCCCGGCGTCGGCGTCGCCCTCGACAAGCCGATCGTCGCCGCGATCCACGGCCATTGCATCGGCGGCGGCGTCATCCTGGCCATGATGGCGGACCTGGCGGTCGCGGACACCAGCGCGCGGTTCAGCTACCCGGAGGCGCGCCTGGGCTTGAGCGGCGGCATGATCGCGGCGCTGGCGGGGCGTATCGCCCACAAGCACGCCATGGAGCTGATGCTGCTCGGCGCGACGTTCGACGCCGAGCGCGCCCGTGCCGTCGGGCTGGTCAACCGGGTCGTCGCGGCCGGCGAGCACCGCGCGGCGGCGACGGAGATGGCGCGGACGCTGGCCGGCCACGCGCCACTGGTCGTCGCCATGCTCAAGCGCTTCGTCGGCGATGCGATTTTGCCCAAGGGGCCGTCCGAGCACGCTGGCGTGGCGTGGCGCGAGATCGGCCGGATCATGGCCAGCGCCGACGCCAAGGAAGGCGTCGCCGCCGCCATCGCGAAACGGCCACCCCGGTTCGAGGGCCGCTGAACCGTGGCGTTGCCGCCCGCGGACATCGCGCGCATCGTCCGGCCGCGCTCGGTCGCCATCGTCGGCGCCTCCGAGGATGCCCGCAAGTTCGGCGGCCGCGTGCTGCGCAACGTGCTGCATCACCGCTTCCCCGGCCGGGTCGTGCCGATCAACCCGAACCGCGCGTCGCTGCTGGGCGTGCCGGCGTTCCCGTCGCTGGCGGCGGCCGGCGAGCCCGTGGACGTGGCGATCATCGCCGTGCCCAGGCCGTTGCTCGAAGCGAGCGTCACGGACTGCGCGGCGGCCGGAACCGGAGCCGCCGTGGTCATCACGTCCCAGTTCGCCGAGGTCGACGCCGAGGGCGCTCGGCTGCAAGACCGGCTGGTCGCCATCGCGCGCGCCGCCGGCATGCGCCTGATCGGGCCGAACTGCCTGGGCTTCATCAGCCCGTACGCCCGGCTCGCGCTCAACTCCTCGCCGGCCATGGAGGTTTCGCCGCTGACCGAGGGCTCGATAGGCCTGGTCAGCCAGTCCGGCGCCCTGATGGCGACGCTCTACAACCGCGCCCTCGACGACGGGCTCGCGTTCAGCCTGGCGGTCTCGGTCGGCAACCAGGCGGACCTGGAGGCCATGGACTTCGTCGAGTTCCTGATCGACGACCCGGCGACCCGCGCGATCGCGCTCTACGCCGAGGGCTTCAAGGAGCCCATGCGCTTCCTCGCCGCGGCCGAGCGGGCGGCGGCGGCGGACAAGCCGCTGCTCATGGTCAAGGCCGGGAGCACGGCCGCGGGGGTCGCCGTGGCGCGCTCGCACACCGCGAGCCTGGCCGGCGACCACCGGGTGCTCGAGGCTGTGGCGCGGGCGCGCGGCGTCGTCATGCTCGACGACCCCGACGCCATGCTGCGCGCCGCCGGCCTGCTCGTGCGCCACGGCCGTCCAGGGCCCGGCGGCATCGGCGTCGTCTCGCCCTCCGGCGGGGCGGCGGCGATCGTCGCCGACCGGCTGTCCGGCGGCGGATTGCGGCTGGCCGGGCTCGGGCCGGGGACGCGCGGCGCGCTGGCGCCGATGTTCATGGACAGCCAGATCGGCAACCCGCTCGACCTCGGCGGCCGGCGTGAGGGCGAGTACGACGACGTCGCGCGGCGGACCATCGAGGCCCTGGCCGCCGAGCCGGACATCGCCGCGTTCCTGATCGTGCTGACCACGGCGCCCATGCTCGACGAGATCGCGTCGGCGCTGGCCCTGCCGCTGCAAGGTTCGGGCAAGCCGGCCTTGTTCGTCGTGTTGCCGGGCGGCGCTGGCGATGCCGCCCGACGCGCCATCGCGCAGACCGGTTTCCTGTGCTTCGACACCATCGACGAGGCGGTGCGCGTGCTCGGCGGCTGGGCGGCGACCCGGCCGGCCACCCGGCCCGGGCGATCGCCGCGCCCAGCGGATCTGCCCGCCGCGCCCCCGCCCCCTGGCGCCGGCCCGCTGACCGAGCCAGAAGCCATGGCGCTGATCGCCGACTACGGGGTCTCGGTCCCGGCGCAGCGCGTCGTCGCGACCGAGGACGATGCCGTAGCCGCCGCGCGCGTCATAGGCTTCCCCGTCGCGCTCAAGGGCATGGCCCGCGCGCTCGTTCACAAGAGCGACGCGGGCGCCGTCGCGCTAGGGCTCGGCGACGAGGCGGAGTTGCGCGCGGCCTGGCGCCGCGTCCGGGCCAATGTGCGGACGCGCGCCGGCATCGAGATCGAGGGCGCGGTTGTCGCCGCCATGGCGCGGGGCGAGGCCGAGCTGATCCTGGGCCTGCGCCGCGACGCCCAGTTCGGCGCCATGGTCCTGGCCGGATTCGGCGGCGTGTTCACCGAGCTGGTGGCCGATACCGCCATCGCCGAAGCCCCTGTTGCTCCAGCGACGGCGCGGGCCATGCTCGAGGGGCTGCGGTTGTGGCCCCTGCTGGCCGGCGCGCGCGGCCGCGCCAAGCTGGACGTCGCGGCCGTGGTCGATGCCTTGGTCCGGCTGTCGTGGCTCGGCCACGACCTCGGCCCACGCCTGGTCGAGCTCGACGTCAACCCGCTGATCGTCGGCGTCTCCGGCGTCGTCGCCGTCGACGCCCGGGCGACGGTCCTGTCGGTAGCGCGCGAAGATGTCCGCGTTGGGTAGCACATCATGTGTCCGCTTCCGATGGAGCGAGGCCCGTGGGGATGTGGGTGGCGCGGAGCGCCGTCCAAGTTTCCACAGGCCGGGCGTGCCGAGGCGAACGGTTGACTGTAGTGCGGCAATGCCGTACGATACCTGATCGTGCGCCAGCGTCCGGTGACCGTCGTCGAGACGGCGGAGTTCGTGCACGCCGCCTCGGGAGTGTTGGCGCCGGACGAAGTGGACGCGCTCAAGCTTGCCCTCGCCTTCTGGCCGACGGCGGGCGTCGTGATCCCGGGCACGGGCGGGTTGCGCAAGCTCCGCTGGGGCGCGCAGGGCAAGGGCAAGCGCGGCGGCGCACGCGTGATCACTTACTTCCACGACGAGGCGATGCCTCTTTTCCTGGTGACGGTCTATGCCAAGAGCAAGCAAGCGGACATCCCGGCGGCATCGCGGCGGCGCTACGCCGAGCTCGCCCGGCGGCTCGTCGCGACCTATCGACCGAGGCGCCGGTGACGTGAACGCGAGCATCCTTCGCGGGCTCGAGGACGCGCTCGCCTACGCCCGGGGCGACGCCCGCCGTGGCCGGCCCACGACCGTCCGCGTGCCCGAGCCGGACGTGAAGGCGATCCGCCGGCGCCTCGACCTTTCGCAGGCCGAGTTCGCGGCGCGCTTCGGGTTCAACCTCGGAACGGTGCGCGACTGGGAGCAGGGCCGGCGACGGCCCGAGGGTCCGGCGCGCGTCCTCCTCGCCGTCATCGCGCGCGACCCGGCCGCCGTCGATCGCGTGCTCGCGGCGGCGGAGTAGATCGAACCGGCCGCCGACCGTGCGGGAACTCGCGTGGAGGCTATGACCACCGAGTTCGTGGCTCGGCCACGACCTCGGCCCGCGCCTGGTCGAGCTCGACGTCAACCCGCTGCTGGTCGGGACCGAAGGCGTCGTGGCGGTCGATGCCCGTGCGACGCTGGCTGAAAGTATTTCGTCGCCCCCGGTGCGGTACTAGACTGCGCCACCGGACCAGGGGCCGGAGTCTCCGTCGATGGCGAACGTGGTGGTCGTCGGCGCCCAGTGGGGCGACGAGGGCAAGGGCAAGATCGTGGATTGGCTGTCCGAGCGCGCCGACGTGGTCGTGCGCTTCCAGGGCGGTCACAACGCCGGCCATACCCTGGTCATCGGCAACCGCACCTTCAAGCTGAGCCTGCTGCCGTCGGGCGTCGTGCGCCCGGGCAAGCTGTCGGTCATCGGCAACGGCGTCGTGGTCGACCCTTGGGCGTTGCTCGACGAGATCGAACGGGTGCGGGCCATGGACGTGACCATCACGCCCGAGAACCTGGCGGTGGCCGACAACGCGGCGCTCATCCTGCCCGTCCACGGCGCCGTCGATCGAGCGCGCGAGGCCGCGAACGGCGCGCGCAAGATCGGGACGACCGGGCGGGGCATCGGACCGGCCTACGAGGACAAGGTGGCGCGCCGCGCGATCCGGATTTGCGATCTGGCCGACGAGACTACGCTCGGGGACAAGTTGGCGGCGCTGTTGCTCCATCACAACGCGCAGCTTCGCGGCTTCGGGGCGGAGGAAATCGCGCCTGGTCCGCTGCTCGATTCCTTGCGCACCGTCGCGCCGAGAGTCCTGCCCTACGCCAAACCCGTTTGGGAACTGCTTGACGATGCGCGGCGCGCCGGGCAGCGCATGCTGTTCGAGGGCGCCCAGGGCTTCATGCTCGACGTCGACCACGGCACGTACCCGTTCGTGACCTCGTCGAACACCGTGGCGGGCCAGGCGGCGGCCGGCGCCGGGTTCGCCACCGGTGCGCTCGGCTTCATCCTCGGCATCGTCAAGGCGTACACGACCCGGGTGGGCGAAGGGCCGTTCCCGACCGAACTTTCGGACGCGACCGGCCGGCGGCTCGGCGAGCGCGGCCGCGAGTTCGGCACGGTCACGGGGCGGCCGCGCCGCTGCGGCTGGTTCGACGCGGTCCTGGTGCGCCAGGCGATCAAGGTCGGCGGCATCGACGGCATCGCCCTGACCAAGCTCGACGTGCTCGACGGCTTCGACGAGCTCAAGGTCTGCACGTCGTACCGGCTCGACGGACGCGAACTGCGCCGCCTGCCCGCCATGGCGGCGGAACAGGCCCGCGTCGAGCCGGTCTACGAAAGCCTCGAAGGCTGGAGCGAAAGCACGCGCGGCGCCCGCTCGTGGGCCAACCTGCCCGCCACCGCGATCAAGTACATCCGCCGCGTCGAGGAGCTGATCGAGGCGCCGGTCGCGCTGCTGTCGACCAGCCCCGAGCGCGCCGACACGATCCTGGTGCGCGATCCGTTCGCCGATTGATCGCGCAGCTTCAGCCGATCGCGCGCAAGAGCTCCGCGCGCTCGCCCAGCACCTCGTCGAGCGCCTTGGCCAGGGCGTCGAACTCGGCCTCGCCCATGGGCAGCGACAGCACGATGAAGCCGCGCCGCGCCATGTAGATGCCGCGCGCCAGCATGTCGAGGTGGATCAGGTCGAGCGCCCGCTTGTCGTCGCGGTAGGAATCTTCCGGGGTGCGCACCGGACCGGGGTTGACGTGCAGGTTCATCATCGAGCCGCGCCCGGTGACGATGACCGGCACGCGATGGCGCCCGGCGATGGCGTTGAGCCGTTCGCGCAATCGCTCGCCCCGCTCGTTGAGCGCGACCGCCGCCTCGGGCGTGTAGACCTTGGTCAGCCCGGTGGCGCCCGCCGCCATGGTCAGGACGTTGTTGTTGAACGTGCCGGCGTGGGGAAACGCGTTTTCGCTGCGCGGATCGAACCGTTCCATGATCGCGCGCTTGCCGCCGAACGCCCCGAACGTCAGCCCGCCGCCCAGGTACTTGCCGAGCGCGGTCATGTCGGGAATGACGCCGATCGCCTGCTGCAACCCGCCCGGCGCGAGGCGCGAGGTCATCACCTCGTCGAAGATCAGCACGATGCCCGAGGCACTCGCCTCCTCGCGCAGCATCTGGAGGAACGGCAGCTCGCCCGGCAGGCAGCCGGCCGAGCCCATCAGCGGCTCGACCGTGATCGAGGCGAGCCGGGCCGCGTTGGCGCGGATCAGGGCGCGCGTGCCCTCGACGTCGTTGTACGGGGCGAGGACGGTCTCGAACGGCGCGTTCAGCGGCGTGCCGCCGTGGGCGTAGTAGAAGCAGCCGCCGTGGTAGCCGCCGTCGAACACCATCATCGCCGGGCGCCCCGTGACCGCGCGCGCGGTCAGGATCGCGAACAGGTTGGCCTCGGTGCCCGAGTTGCAGAAGCGCACCAGCTCGAGCGAGGGAATGCGCTGGGTCAGCGCGGTCGCGAGCTCGCCTTCGTAGCGGTTGGGCGCGCCGAGCACGATGCCCGAGGCGAGCGCCTCGCGCACCGCCTCCTGGATCAGCGGGTTGGAATGGCCATAGAGCCCGGCCGTGTATTCGCACAAGAAGTCGATGTACTTGCGCCCGTCGGCGTCCCACACGTAGCAGCCTTCGCCCTTGACCACCGTCGCCGGGTAGGGCGGGAAGTGCAGCACCGTGCGCGTGTTGCCCCCGGGCATGACGCGGGCGTTGGCCTGGTTGCGGCGGCGACTTTCGGGCGTCGCCGCCACGTAGGATTGCTCCGCCTCCTGGTAGGCGGTTTCGAGATCGAGGTTGCGCAGCGCTCGGGCGTTCATGGTCATCTCCCGGTTCAGCGGCAGACATGATACGCGAGCGGCCGGCGGGACAACACCTCGGCGCCCGTGGGGCCGACGATCACCGTGTGGCCCGCCGACATGGCAAGCCCCGTCGCGCGATCGGCGAGAATGGCGTGCAGGAACAGCACCATGCCCGGTTCCGCCGGCCATGGGTTGCCGCTGTAGAGCATGGGCGGCACGTCCATCCACGAGGGCTTGAACGTGGCGCCGAGCGAATAGCCGCACGCGGCGAAGCGGGCGTGTTGATAGCCGGCCGCGTCGTAGACCCGGCGATGGGCGTCGTCGACCTCGCCGAGCGCCCGGCCCGGCTTGACCGCCTCGGTCATGGCCTGGAGCGCGTCCCGCGTCGCCTCGAACATGCGCTCCTGGCGCGGATCGCCGGCGCCGATCGCCACCGTGCGCATCAGGCAGGCGTGGTAGCGCCGCACGGACGCCGAATACTCGGCGGTGAGCTGGTCCGTGGTGGCGATGACCTGCGAGCCGGCGCTGCCGCGCGCGAGCAAGGCGCGCTCGCCGATGCCGAGGACGCCGAGATCCGGGTTCCAATCGCCGCCGCCCTTGAGGATCGCCGCGGCCATGGCGGCGCCGACCTCGCCCTCGGCCCGGCCCGGGCGCGCCGCGCCGAGCAGCGCGTCGAGCGCATCGTCGCAGAGCGCGGCCGCGCGCCGGACGTAGGCTTGCTCGGCCGGCGACTTGACGACGCGCAGGGCGCGCACGAGGTCGGAGGCGTCCTCGAGCCGGCAGAACCGCGCCAGTCCCTTGCGCACGAGCTCCCAGTTGCGCGGCGTCAACCCGTACGTGTTGAGCTCGATGCCGACGCGCGCGCCGCTCAGCCCCAACTCGGCGAGGATGGCGCGGAGCTCGCGCGCCGGGTTCGCCCCTTCCCGGTCGAACCACAGGCGCACGTCCTCGATGACCGAGGTGATGCGGGCCTGCTCGAGGTCCGGCCGGCGCGTCAGCAGCACATAGGGCCGGTCGTCGGCGGTCAGCACGCCCGCCTGGAAGAACACGTAGCCCGACGAATCGAACCCGGTCAGCCAGTAGTGGCTTTCCTGGCTGAACACGAGCAGCGCGTCGAGCCCGCGCTCCGCGATCGCGGCCCGCGCCTTGGCCTGGCGGGCCGCGTACTCCGAGCGCTCGAAGTGCAGCGCCACGGCCCCTATTCCATGCCGTGACGCTTGCGCCAGTCGACCGGATACACCGAATAGAAAATGGTGGCCTTGTCGCCCATGTAGACGAGCGGCGTGTGCGCGGGGATCCAGAACACGTCGCCCGGCCCGCCCTCGAACATCTCGCCGCCGGCCTTCATCTTGTACTTGCCTTCGAGCACGCAGATGAACTCGTCGTAGAGGACGGTCCATTCCACCGCGCAACCATCGAACTTGGCGATGCCGCCGCCCATGGTCGTCGACTGGTCGGTGGTGACCAGGCGGGCGATCTCGGCGGTGCCCGGCCCCTTGTGGCCGAAGGGCACGAACTTGATGTCCTTGCGTTTGAAGTGCAGCGTCTTGGCCACGGTGTTCCCCTGTCGAGCGGATCGCGTATACAAGGCGAGCCTAGCGGACGCGCGCCCGGCGGGAAAGCGCGGCTTGTCGAAGGCGGCTGCGCCGTGGCACGAATCCCCGAAGTCGCGCCCGGAGGACCATGACCACGTTCCCCCACCTGTTCTCGCCGATCCGCATCGGCCAGGTCACGATCCGCAACCGCATCATGTCCACGGGGCACGACACCATGCTGCCCCACGCCGGCAAGGTGTCCGACGCGCTCGTCGCCTACCACGCGGCGCGGGCGCGGGGCGGCGTCGGGTTGATCGTCATCCAGGTCTCGGCGGTACACGACTCGGCGCGCTACTCCGCGCATGTGCTGATGGGGACGACCGACGAGGCGATCCCCGGCTACCAACGCCTGGTCCAGGCGATCCACGGCCACGGCGCGAAGGTGTTCGGCCAGCTCTTCCATCCGGGGCGCGAGATCATGGAGGGCCAGGACGGCAGCCTGCCGCCGGCGTTCTCGGCCTCGGCGGCGCCGACCGACCGGTTCCACGTGATTCCGGCGCCCATGTCGCGGCGCCTGATCCGCGACGTCGTCGCCGGCTACGCCGCCACGGCGCGCCGCATGAAGACCGCCGGCCTCGACGGCGCCGAGATCGTGGCCAGCCACGGCTACCTGCCGGCGCAGTTCCTCAACCCGCGCACCAACGACCGGGTCGACGAGTACGGCGGCGGGCCCGCGAACCGGCTGCGGTTCCTGGCCGAGGTCGCCGCCGCGATCCGCGCCGCGGTGGGGCCGGATTTCGTGGTCGGCCTGCGCATCACGGGCGACGAGATGGGCCACGACGGCCTGAAGGAGAGCGAGGCGCTGGAGGCGATCGCGGCGCTCGAGGCGGAAGGGTGGCTCGACTACTACAACGTCATCGCCGGGTCCTCGGCCTCGCTCGCCGGCGCGATCCACATCGCGCCGCCGATGGCCATCGCGGCCACCGGCTACGTCGCGCCGTTCGCCGCCGCGGTGAAGGCGAAGGTCAAGCGCCCGGTCCTGGTCGCCGGGCGCATCAACCAGCCCCAGATCGCCGAGCGCATCATCGCCGCGGGCCACGCCGACATGTGCGGCATGACCCGCGCCTTGATCGCCGACCCGGAGATGCCCAACAAGGCCGCGGCCGGACGCGCCGACGACATCCGCGCGTGCATCGCGTGCAACCAGGCGTGCATCGGGCACTTCCACCTGGGCTTCCCGATCAGCTGCATCCAGCACCCGGAGACCGGGCGCGAGCTCATGTACGGCACGCGCCAGCCGGCGGCGCGGCGGCGCAAGGTGCTGGTGGCGGGCGGCGGACCCGGCGGCATGAAGGCCGCCGCCGTGGCGGCCGAGCGCGGCCACGACGTGACGCTCTACGAACGCACGGGGCGGCTCGGCGGCCAGGTGCTGCTGGCCCAGCTCCTGCCCGGCCGCGCCGAGTTCGGCGGGCTGGTCACCAACCTCGCGCGCGAGGTCGAGCAGGCGGGCGTGCGCGTCGCGCGCGACACCGAAGTCACCCCGGCGCTGATCGCGCGCGAGAAGCCGGACGCGGTGATCGTCGCCACCGGCGGACGGCCGCGCCGGCCGGCGGTCGAAGGCGAGGGGGACGCCCACGTGGTCGACGCCTGGCAGGTGCTCAAGGGCGAGGCCAACGTCGGCAAGTCGGTGGTCGTCGCCGACTGGCGCTGCGACTGGATCGGGCTGGGGTTGGCCGAGAAGTTCGCGCGCGACGGCTGCCGCGTGCGCCTCGCGGTCAACGGCTACATGGCGGGCGAGATGATCCACCGCTACGTGCGCGACCAGTGGGTCGGCACGCTGCACAAGCTCGGCGTCGAGGTCATCCCGTACGCCCGGCTCGCGGGCGTCGATGCCACGACCGTCTACTTGCAGCACGCGACCAGTGGCGAGCCGGTCCTGTGCGAGGACGTGGATACCCTTGTGCTGGCCCAGGGCCAGGATCGCGAGGGCACGCTTCCCGACGCGCTCGAGGATTACGAGGGCGAGCTCCACGTCATCGGCGATTGCCTGGCGGCGCGCACGGCCGAGGAAGCCGTGCTCGAAGGGCTCAAGGCCGGCAACGCGGTGTGA